>NZ_JBFNXX010000002.1:0-378803 GCF_040811725.1 Sulfitobacter sediminis | reverse complement strand
AGAAGCACTTTTTCAGCATACCACAAACCCCGCTCCGCCGATTGCTTGATTTAGCGTGCCGCTTAACACTCGCTCCACTAGCGGGGTTCTCACGACCGCATCGGGCTCGATTGCGTCATCCGAGTCTTTTCATCAGATGACCGGAAAGCTGCTGTCAGCGGCCACTCAAGACGGGCTCCAGCCGCTGCAACGTCTGCTTTCGCGCTGTAGCGACCGCTTTTACCACACCGGCCACTCGTCTTGACTCCGTCCGATGTCTCAGACGCGGACAGAGCTAACAACCGCTTGTGCGCGTTACTTCTAGCAAATGAAAGGTCTTCCAAGCGACCAAACCGGACTTCCAACTAAAATTTGCTTGGTTGCAACTGCTTCTGCGCGAAACAATCATCTGTCCTTCACCTAATCCTCAAACAACAAATACTTCCAATAAACTGCTTTTTGCGCATTTTTGCGGATATTTTGCGTGAAGCTGAGCGCTCATTTTACGCTGAGTTTGCGGCACCGGGGCAATGTAAGGCATCAACAATGAAAGGAACCTAACGATGTCTACCTTCGAAGCAAACACCGTCAGCACTCTATCCACCCCCCGCCGTGTTTCCCTTTGGAAATGGTGTCTCGCCGAACTCGTGACGTGGAACGCCGCCTGGGTTGAAAAACAAAACATGATGCGCCTCGACTCAGCGGCTCTTGGCGATATGGGCATCGATTTGGAAGCGCGGAATAAGGTCGCAGTGTCAGAGATTGCAGCCCGTATTCGCGAGCAGCGCGGTTGATCTCAGCCCTGCATCCCGGCGAGACGCAGGCCTCGGATCAAGGTTTCCAAATGCTCCGTGTCTGAATAAGGGTACGTCTCGCGAACATAGTTTTCGCCAAAGTCGGGCTGAAGCCGCATGACTCGCTCAAGTGCATCTGCGGCTTCTTCCTTTGCACCAACATGTCCGAGTACTGACGCGACGCGCTGAAGTCCGCGTGAATAATCAGGCGCAAGATCGCGCAAATTACGTGCCGTTTCTGCTGCCAGTTCCATCTTGCCTTGGAAGAGCAAACAAGTTGACAACTCTCCAAGTACTGCGGCACGGGCAGGGTAGTTCGGATTGAGAGCGAAGAGCACTTCCTTCTGACGGATCGCTTCGTCGATCTCCCCTAACCATTCCAGTGCACAGCCCAATGCGTGCCGTGCCAGCGGCGCGGACGGGTTCAGTCGGACAGCTTCTTGAGCATGAAACCGGCCTGGCCCAAACGAATGGTTTCCAAAGATGAGCGTCAGCGCCCGATAACTGTGGCCCTCCCAATCCAGAGGATCAAGTGTGACAGCCTTTTGAGTGAATTCGAGCGCCTTTTCGAACCCATCGCTGCGGTCTTCGAGCCACCCTTGCAAAGCACTGCGAAACCAATACCTACCTAATCGCGCCCAAGCCCGAGCGTAGTCAGGCTGTCGCGTAACAGCATCCTCCAAAAGCACGAGCTGCGCTCGATTTGACTCCGGAGTGCCGTAGCCTTCGCCTCCAACCCGTTCGATTTCATCAACCTTCGCCATGAGTTGCCACGAGGCCACGTCTGAAGGGTTTTGCCGTGTGATCCGCGCGGCTTCGCTCTTCGCGATTTCGGGGAATATGCGTGCAACGACAGCGCGTCCCATATTTTCCTGCATTTCAAACACATCTGACATCTGGCCGTCGAAAGTCTCAGTCCAGACCAGGTAACCCGTGGCGGTTTCGCTCATGCTGGCGGTAACTCGTATTCGCTCCCCTGAACGACGAATGGCACCGGAAATCGCATATGCTGCATTCACGGTTTCCGCTATTTCGCGAAGATTGCCATCGCGTTCGGTATGCCAGCCAATCGCTTCAGGCCCGATCACAGGAAACTGGCGCCACATGGATAGCGACGTACGAAGGTCAATCACAAGTCCGGTAGCGAAGGCATTGTCTTCTTCGTTTTGTCCCGCAGATACAAATGCCATTACAAGGATCGACGGGTTGCGAAAGATTTCGTGCCCGCTCGTTTCCACCGACTTCGCATCTGATTCAGAGTCACAGGAACGCTCTAAACTCGCTCCTGCTTCCCGCCGCCAATCATCGAATGGTTCGGATTTCAGGTCCAAACCTTCAAGGAACTCGCCATCACCAGGGGCGCCGAAACCAGAGTTCAGCTTCGTGCGATTTACGCGAACGGTGCTCGAGTCCGCAGTTACGATCTCGGTGTCCTTACCAAGCACAGTGCGTAGGTTCGACAACTCTTGTCGCAAGGAAGCCCGAGCTTGTTCCTCTGCCCGATCGGGCCACAGAGTAGCAGCGAGGCGGTCGCGCGCAATTGCCGAGGTGGGAGCAAGAGCGAGCATAGCCAAGATCGCACGCGAGCGCCTAGAACGAAGTTCCAGCTCGCGGCCGTCAAGCAAAACACGAAATGGACCAAATAGCTGCAGACTCAGGGACATTACTTGATTTTGGCACGCGACGAAGATCAAGAAAAGTGTTGCTGGAACTAAAGCCTCCCGCCTTTAACCTGAGACATATCCGGCAGCCTTTAAGTAGTTCTGGCATTCCTGAGGCGAGTAGAGATCACAAACTTCGGCGATGGCATCGAACATGTCGGAGAATGTCCGGGCACCGATCCGCCGGAGATGTGCCTTGAGCTTTGAGAATGCCATTTCGATGGGGTTCAAGTCAGGGGAATACGGCGGCAGGAACAGGAACCAGCACCCGGCGTCCCGCAGTGCCTTGGCAGCAACGGCGTTCTTGTGGGTTGCGAGATTGTCGAGAATGACGACGGTGCCGGGTTCCAGTTCCGGGATCAGCACCTTCTCGACGTAAGCCGCGAAGGCGGAACCGTCCATCGCGCCCTTGATGACCCAGGGCGCGATCATGGCATCGGCGGTGAGGCCCGCGATGAAGGTTTGCGTCCCCCACGAGCCGAAAGGGGCGTGCATCACCAGACGGTCTCCGCGCGGGGCCCATCCCCTCAGTCGTGTCAGGTTCGTCTTTACGGAGGTTTCATCAATGAAGACAACGCGTTCGGGTCGCGCCGATACGGCTGGGATGCGATGCTTGAACCAGTCTTCGCGTTGCCGCCTTACCTTGGTTCGACGGCGTTCGGCAGCCACCAGCGACTTTTTTTATGCGTATAGCCGAGCTTGCGAAGAAACTTGCCGATCGCGTTCGGGTGCGCGCGCACACCGGTCGCTTCGTGCAAGGCAGACGCCAGTTCCGGCATCGTGATGTCGCCATCCTGCGCAATGACTTCAGCAAAGAAACTGCGATGTGGATCGAGCTTTCCCTTGCCCCTGGGGCGACCTTGAGGGGCCGCGCGGGCCTGTCCGGTGCGGCGGATCGCAAGTCCCCACCGCGCCCCGGTGGCAGGCGAAAGCTTCAAGCGCAACGCTGCCGCCCGCCCGCTTAACCCATCTTCAATCAATCGCTGAAACCGCGCCCGAAGCGCATCCGGCAAAGGTGCTGACATGATCCATCCTCCCAAACAGGATGAATCACAGATCACCGGTCAAGGGAATCCCTTGCGATTCAGGTTTCAGGCGGGACGCTCTAGAATTTCTGGATCCACGAGTATCAGGCTCAAGCACTGGTCCGCTTTGGGTTCCCACCAGTCTTAAGCAGCCGCTTGCCTGGAGGTCCGCTCACTATACACAACACGTGCGACGACACCCGATAGACCCTTCGCACCCTTTGCTCTCTTACCCACGGAGACACTCCCACGGCGAGAGCCCATCGAAGCTCGATTACAGTTTAGCTGTGCTAGCTGCTGGCGGGAGTTGTGCGAAGGTGAATACCGCGTCTGACGGGCCTTCTGCTGAGAGTTTGTCGACTTTCCTCCAAGCTTCGGTGATGTCTGGTCTATGACCAGGCGCAACCCACCAGAGAACGTAACCGCGAGGTGCGTCCTGGTCGAACCACTCCGCACGTCGGTTATAGAAGCCGCCGTGCGCACCCTGGTAGACGAACGCCCGCAAAGCCTCGGGTGTTTCCCAAATCGAGTAAGACGCAATGATGCGCTCGTCATCGAAGAGCGGCCAGCCGACCTCCTCTGCTGGTGGTCTTTCGTCGCCGAAACGCCAGACAAAGCCAGGATTAGTCTCGGCTCTTGAATTAACGCGCGGAACGGCCTCCGCAAAGGCTGTAATCCTGGGATCGCCAACGGGGGCGCGCAGCGTGCCCCAGCTGAAATGTGCGAGGTGGCGGGTCGGAGCAGTCATATGTGAAACTTTGCGCCAGAGACATCGGCTTATCAACTAATATTCCTCGGCCTGCTGAAGATAGCCGAGCAATATGAACGGACTGTTTGGCGTTATCGAACAAGCGGTCGAACGTATGTTGCGTTGATCTCAATTTGCAACTCGATCTAAATTCTCCAAAAGGCTTGCCGAGGTCATTCAAGCACTTTTCTCAGGTCTCCGCAAAACCGCTGTCAGCGCTCAATAATGCCAAGCCCGCGCCGCCACAACGTCCGCTTTTGCGCAACGACGACTCTTGCGACAAACCTGCTGGCCGCTGCAGACCGACGCCGAGTTGCGACGTAGACGACGAAATCCTCGACTTCGTCGGTCAGTCTCTATCTATTTGATTGAGTTTTCTTCTGCGCAGGAAAAACTCCGCAACAAGGAGGTATGGCATGAAGAATGCCACCACCTGGACCCTGTCGAAAAGTCCAGTGAACGCCTCATTTGATCCGGAACCACCGGTGATGGAGAACCAGACAACATAATGCATCCGAAAGATCCACGAGCCGACGGCCAAAACAATCAGCCGCGTCGCCCATGCAAAGTGTCGGTCATAGTCTTGTGACATCGCGAAGCGTACAGTGTTCACGGCGCACCAGACCAAGAGGCCGCCATAGGTCGCAAACCAGAACGACATCCACCAGCCACCAATCGTGCCTTCAAGAAGTATGTAAATCAGCCCGCCAAATCCTGTGATGATCGCAAGGCAGAACAGGACGAAACCGTGTTTCCGGTGTAGCTTGGGCCAACGGTTTCGAACGACAGGAAGCGCTTGAAGAGGCGCGCCCAGGGTGAGCAAAGCGCCTGCCATCATGTGGAAAGAGATGCCAATGTTGGCGAACTGGGCATCATTCTTGAAAACGCGCGATATGTCTTCCGGGCGATCAGCAAACAGGCCATTTACGCTAAGCTTCACGCTGTAAGCGACAAACCACGACACGTTCAGAGCAAGTATTATCAGACCGGCTGAGATAAGGGCGTTCCTCATGGTGCAAATATTAGGAGTCCATGCCCGGTTGCGCCATATGCCAAGCGCCTTGTGGGATTTGATCTCTCCAAACTTTTTGTTCGGCGAAGCGGAAATCGATCCAAACTTGGTACAAGATCGATTTTTGCCTACTTTTGGAATGACTGCCCCAACGCCGCAAGTCGGCTAATGGGATGAACCGGCTGCTTTCCCCGGTGGGTTACCCTGAGAGGGTTTACCCGAAGCAGAAGGAGAAGCAGTCATGAGCACACGTAAAGCCGGAGACCTTTCTGACCTGTCTGTGATTGGCGTCGACATCGGCAAGGACGTCTTTCATTTGGTTGGGTTCGATGCGGAGGGCAATCTTGTCCTGCGACGAAGGATCAAGCGTCTGGCGCTGAACGCCACCTTTGAAGCCTTGCCGAGATGCGTGATCGGGATGGAGGCGTGTCTCAGCGCGCATTTTGTCAGCCGAACGTTGCGAGGTTTGGGATTTGAACCGCGGATCATCCCGGCGATCTACGTGAGACCGTTCATCAAAGGGCAGAAGAATGACTACAATGACGCCGAAGCGATTGCCGAGGCCGCGCTGCGACCGAACCTGAAGACGGTGACGGAGAAGAGTCAGGATCAGCTGGACCTTCAAGCGCTACACCGGGTGCGGTCGAGATTGGTGTCCCGTCGCACGGCGACGATCAACCAGATCCGGGCCTTTCTGATCGAACAAGGCATTACGGTTCGAAAAGGATTAAGAGCCTTGAAGAGCTCGTTTTTGGCGATCCTCGAAGAACGGCGTGATGAGATGTCGCCCCGTATGCGCACCATCCTGAGCGGCCTCTATGGTGACTGGCTCTGGCTGGACGAACGGATAGAGACCGTCTCCAAGGAGATCGAAGGCATCAGCCGTACGGATGCAAGCTGTGCCAATGCCATGACGATCCCAGGCATCGGCCCACTGATCTCGACCGCGATGGTTGCGGCCATCGGCCAGGGCGAGGCCTTTGACCGAGGACGCGACTTCGCTGCCTGGATCGGCCTTATTCCCCGACAATACAGCACCGGCGGTCGAACGGTTCTGGGACGCATCTCAAAGCGGGGCAGCCGATATCTGCCCATGCTGTTTGTTCAGGCGGCAAATGTCGTTCTGATGCGGCCCCATCACTGGCCCGGCTTCAGCTTCGGCGACTGGCTGACCAGGGCATCGACACGTATGCATCGTAACAAGCTGGCCATTGCCTTGGCCAACAAGCTCGCCCGCATCGCCTGGAGCGTGCTGAGACATGGGGTGCCATTCGACGCCCAAAGAGACGAGATCATGGTCGGCGTCTGAGACCCAGCCCTGATCCGAAGGAGTTCGCCAACGAGAGAAAGCATGGAACGGAAACCACACGCCCCCAGAGTCTGAGAGCCCAGATGGCTGCCACGGCCTGTCCGCTAATGAGACCACGGTGCGAGCGTAACCCCAATAAGGCCACGGCCCGCGTGCCGATCCAAAGGCCGGATACATATCAGTGACTTCCGAGAACGTGCAAAACCTCACTTGCGAACAGCAGCCGGTTCATACATCGGGCTCCATGCCGCAGCTCGCTGCGCCGGCGCAATCGATCCGTCCACCGAGGCCGGGAGTACAGACGAAATTGCGACTTGAGCGAATGCCATGGTGACAGCGCCTGTAGACTCTTCGCTGACCCGCAAGTGATGCATTGAAAATTGACTTACATTGGAGTTACGCGGTCCCTCCGGTCCGCGTATCGGTTTTATTGATTTCGTTTGTGCCGAGAGTGTTATGTCCATGGGACAAACGGAGCTGCCGCGACCAGCAGACCTATCACCGAGATCACACGAAGCAGAGTTTTCGAACGCGCCTTGGGTTCGCGGTATTCGCGCAGGCGAGGTTCGAACTGGCGGTCGATGTCCTTGAGGTGAAACGCGATGTTTTGAGTGTTGGGGTCGTACATGGTTTTGCTCCTTCGTCTCCGGGTTGGCATGAACTTGATGTTCCAACCCTACGAAGCAGCTGTTCGGCATCCGTCTGCGAGAGCGTTCAAAGAACGTGAAATCGGCGGCAGAACCCGTGAAAAGTGAAGCTATTTCCGGAAATCTGCTCCTGGTGCGGCGAAATACGGCCCTACGCGCCGGGGTTTGGGGCGTTCAGGGCACGTGTCAACATGGCCTGTGCTTCGAACAGTTCCAGTTCGCCCGCGCGCGCGACGAGTCTGCGAAGTTCATCGGGATCGCCTCTCCCCTGCCCCGCAGCCGCCATGGCCCGGGCTTTGGCGGTAACGAATGTCGCAAGCCCGACTGGCTCCTTCGACAAGAACGCATCGAGCCGGTCGGCATAGGTTTCGACGCGGCCCCAGTCTTCCAGACGGATCGCCGCATCGATACCCACATAGTAGAACTCGAACGGATAGGTCGTCAGACCCGAAAACACCAGTTTCTCGGCCTGATCCAACACACGGGTCGCTTCGGAATGATCTTCGGTCCAGCGCGCCCTACTCGCCAGTGCCCATGGGAGCACCCAGACCAAACCCAGGTCCTCGGCGACCCTTTCCGATTGGCGGAGATAGTCCATCAAAGGACCAATTTCACCGAGCGGGCCCATGAACTGGGCGGCATAGCAGCCGCTGTTCATGAAAAACCGATTGGCCGAACTTGTCTCGATCAGATGCCGCGCCCGTTGCCAGTGTTCGCGGGCGGCTTCGTACTCCGCACGCGCGGATTGAATGTAAACCAGCATGTGTTCGCTGTTCATCTGCGCGCGCGCGAAATTGATCGATCGGGCTTCAGCGATTGTTTCGCTCATGATGCGATGGGCATCCGAGAGCTGCGCGTCATAGAATCGGAGCATTCCCATGATCGACTGGTTGTTCAGCCCGTAGCGGCGCAGGCCGTTGGAATAGCAAAGGTCGACGCATTCGCGAAAATGCCCTGCAGCGCTTTGGAAAAGGCCATCGACCCATTCGGCATCCGCCAAGGTACTCAGGACGCGTGCCCGCAACCGCTGATCTTCGAGACGGACAGACGCATCGCCTGCCATTTTTGCGTAGTGGATGGCGGCTTGCGAATTGCCTCGGCTAAACTCGACACCGGATTGCAGACAGGCCATCGTCGTTCGCCACGTGGCGTCCTGCTCCGCCAAAGGCAAACTTCTGGACTCGTTTAACAGACGTTCAGCTTCATCCTGATTGTCGAGGCGAAAATGGCATTCGGCGGCCCCAACGAGAGCGCGTAACAAAAGTTCCTCGTCTGAAGTGTCGACCGCCCCCAATGTCTCGATGGCGTCCGGAAACATCTCCCGGTCCCGTTGGATTTCCCCAAGCAAGACCAGAAGGCGCGGCCGCTCGCCCGCCACATCGCACGCATCCATAGCCAAGCAGGCAAGTTCATATGCCGTCTCGAGTCGCCCCGCACGTTGCTCCCGCGCCGCCGTATCGCGACAGATTTCCCACGCGCCTTCGGCGCCGGACCATAAGAAATGCCGGGCCGAAAGCACGGGATCGGTGTCGGAAAAGAACTCCGCCGCTCGGGTGTGCAACTCTTGCTTCGACTTGGCCGAGAGCGATGCGTAAATGCCGTCGCGCACCAGCGCGTGAACGAAGCTGAAGGTATCTTCGCGCCGCACGACGAGATGGGCCTCATCCAACTGGTTCGCCAGACTGATGTCGCGCCCATGCACGGCCTCGAGCGCATCGGCCGAAAAGACCTGCCCCAGAACGGATGCGGCGCGCGCCATGTCACGTGTCGCTTCGGGCAGCTTGTCAAGCCGCTCCTGCACGACGCTCTGAACGCTGAGTGGCAGGTTCGTCTCGGACTGCTCTTCCGCCCAGAACACCAATTGTTCGATGAAAAGAGGGTTGCCGTCCGCGCGTTGCAGACATTGCTCCAAAAGCGCCTCGTCGAGACTTCTGAGATTGCGGGCCAGGTCCAGCGCCGCCTTCCTGCGCAGGGCGCGCAGATCGATCGTGGTCGTCTTCGTCTTTCCTGCCCGCACCCGCCACGCATTGGTCATCGGATCGTTTTCCGGCCGCGTTGTGAAGGCGAGAACCATGGGTAGGTCGACGATGCTCGCCGCCAGATCGGCGAGAGATTGCATCAGGTTGGGATGGGCCCAGTGCACATCTTCGACGATCAGCAGGAAAGGACGCACCTGCACCTTGTCCCGCGCAAGCCGTTGCAACATGCGCGTCTGCTCCGAGAGGAGCGATCCCGCGTCGAGTTCGAGGATCAGTTTGCTGTCTTCGCTCGTCAGCGCTTCGGGCCGGATCAGATCGGTCCAGACGGCGTGTTCGATGCGGTTCAGCTGGCTTGGCTCAGGGGCGTCCAAGGCCCTTGCGATCATTGCGAGCGAATTGTCCTTGCGCCCTTGACCGAAATCGAGGACGCGGCAGGCAGAGACGTCAAACCCCAAATCCTCGGCATGCGCGGCAATCTCCACGCTCAGGCGGGTCTTCCCGATACCCGCCTCACCTCGCAAGACCATGACTTCGCCGCGGCTGTCATGCTCGACATCTTCGAGCAATTCCAGCACTTGTCGCAATTCCCGGTCCCGCCCGACGAATTGAGACCGCCGCGCAGATGTGTCGCCCGCACGCGTCGCAAGACACCATGCGCTTCCGGTGAGTTCTTCATAAGCCGCGATGTCACCGGTTGCCTGAAAGATACCTCGATCGACGGAAATCCGCCCGTCCGGCGTATTGTGGATCTGAGCCTGCGCCCGCCGGATCGGGTCGCCCAGAACATTCCCCCGCTCCGAGGTTTGGGCCAGGACGATCCCGGACACGATCGCAACCCGCACATTAACGTTCGGCATCTGTGCGAGGATTTCCTCTCGAGCCCTGCTGCCGAAGCCGATCCCGCGCTCGCCTTCCTTACTGTGCGCCTTCGGGTATCCGAAAACGGCAAGAAGACTTGTGCCATTGTTCGACAACTCCGTTCCCTGGAAATCTAGAACAAGCCGCGACAACGCTTCTGAAACATCTTGAATGGCATCGAATTGCGCCGTCAGGTCGCTTGGTCCAGCGCCGTCCTCGGAGATATCGACCGCAACGACTACGACGTTCCGTAGCTCGGGTTGCCGCGCGTTTGGCGTCTCGACCTGTTGCTCAGCCATCGGCCGGACCGGTGCGGTTTGAGCCTGCGTCTCGGTCTTCTGCACTGGTGGATCGATCGTTCTGAACGTCCGCACAAGCTCCAGCGTCTTCGCGCCCGGGGACACACCAAGCTCCGAAGCGAGAAGATGCTTGAAATCCTCGAAATGCTTGAGCGCCGTCGCAACTTCTCCGCAGCCGGTCAGCGCTTTCATGCGGGCCCGGTGCGCCGCCTCGTTGAAGTTGTCGAGCGCGATGAGCTTGCGGGAAACACGTTCGGCTTTCGCGAACTCCTCCGCATGCAGCAACGCTTCGCAAATCTCGTCCAACCGCTCCTGCAGAAGACGCGTGACCCGAGCGCGCTGTTCGCCGAGCCACTCCTCGAACGGCGGTTCCCGCAACGCAAAGCCCTGCATGAAGTCCCCCGCATCCATGAGCCGGTGCAAGTAGTCATCGCCAAGCGGATTGCCCGGGGTCTCGATCAGGTCGAGGTCGAGCATGATCCCATCGCGCCGGAATGACAGGACATCTCCCTGTTGATGAAGACTGTTCGCGAGCGGGCCGAGCGCCTTGCGCAACGCCGACAAAGCTTGGCGCAGGTTGGTCCTCGCCTGCTGTTCCTCGCTGCGACTCCACAACATCTCACCGATTGATTGCCGCGTCACACCCGTGGAACCGGCGGCGAGAATTATTGCCAAGGTTGCTAAGGTCTTCGCAGTCGGCAGGCCCAGAGCCTTCCCTTCTAGGGAGAACAGCCTAGGCTCGCCCATCAAACGAAAATCTGCGGTTTGCCTCACCAAATCCCTACCTTTAGCTCGCTGCCGTCCACGATAGCCGAATACCATCATCCAAGCGACAAATTATCGAGGGCTGGGGGAGAGCACACTTGGGTCCGCTCCGGGCTCATCTCAGTCATCTGAGCATTTTTCTCAGATGTCCGCAAAGCTTCGTTCAACGGTCACTCCCGATCAGTAGGCGGTACGGTTACCTATACTTTAGTTAGGGCAAGGAATATCACGTGGGGGATATATTGGGGTACGACCCACCAGCAGAAATGAATTTCCACATAGAAAACGCGTATTTACCAAAATTTAATGGCGGACGGACAGGGATTCGAACCCTGGAGACGGTCTCCCGCCTACACACTTTCCAGGCGTGCGCCTTCGACCACTCGGCCACCCGTCCTTGCGCGGGGGTTTAGCGTGCAGGTGGTGGCAGTTGCAAGAGGGAAATCAAGGATTTTCGGCACGCTGACCTAGCCATCGAGGTGTACATAGACGCGGCGGTTGACCCTGCCCTTCTTCTCGATCTTGCCGAGACGCAGGGCGCCGATCTCGCCCGTGCGGGCGACGTGGGTGCCGCCGCAAGGTTGCAAGTCGATCCAGTTGTCTTCTTCACCGATCCGGATCAGCCGGATGTCGCCCGCGCCCTTGGGCGGCTGAACCGCCATAGTCTTGACCAGCTGCGGATTGGCTTCAAGCTCGGCTCCGGTGATCCAGCCTTCGCTGACGCGGGCGTCGAGGGCGACGTAGCTGTTAAGCGCCTCCTCCAACTCATCGCGGTCTTCCGGCGCGTCGGGCATGTCGAAATCCAGCCTGCCGTGGGTCGCGGATATCTGACCGCCGGTCACACCGAAGGGGATCACCACCGACAAAAGGTGCAGCGCGGTATGCACGCGCATGTGCTTGTGACGCCGGTCCCAGTCGAGCTTTTGGGTGACATGCGCGCCTTTGGGCGGCAGTGCCGCCGCTTCGGCGGGGACCAGAACGATGGCATCGCCCTGTCCCTTGACCGTTGTTGCGATGGGCAGATGGTTGCCGTCCCAGCTGATCCAGCCCGAATCCCCCGGCTGGCCACCGCCTGTGGGGTAGAAGACGGTTCGGTCTAGGATGATCCCGCCCTCCGGTGTCAGATCCGCAACGACGGCAGGAGCCTCGCGCAGGTAGGCGTCTTGGCGGAACAGCATCTGCGTCATGTTTCAGACTCCTGCGGTTGCGGATTTTCCTTGGGTTGCTCGCGCAGAACCTCCGGGTTGCGCAGCCAGATGTCGCGCTGCGCGAAGGGTATCTCGATCCCCTCTTTCGCGAAGCGCTCGGCGATGGCGTGGTTGATGTCGTTCTTGACGATCATGATCCAGTTCACGTCCCGCAGGAAGCAACGGATCTCGAATTCCAGCGCATCCGCGCCGAAGTTCAGGAAGAACACGTTTGACTTGGGGTTGGCGAGGACCATCGGCTGCGCCTCGGCGATCTCGCGCAGGATGGCGTCGACCTTCTTGGTGTCGGTGCCATAGGCCACGCCTACCGGCACAATGAGGCGGCCGATGGTGTTGCCGCGGGTGTAGTTCGTCACCGTGCCGCTGACGAGATCGGCGTTGGGTACGATCACGTCGGTACGGTCGAAGGTCTCGATCCGGGTCGAGCGCACGGAGATATCGCGCACGTAGCCCATCTGGCCGCCGACCTCGATCCAGTCGCCCTCGGAAATGGGGCGTTCGATCAGCAGGATGATGCCGGAGACAAAGTTGCTGACGATGTTCTGCAGGCCAAAGCCGATACCGACCGACAGGGCACCGGCGACGATGGCGAGCGAGCTGAGGTCGATCCCCGCTCCGGTGATCGCCGCGAGCGCGGCAAGAAAGATACCGACGTAACCAAGGCCGGAGACGATGGCGTTCTGCCCGCCCACGTCGATCCGGGTCTTGGGCAGCACATTGGTGCGTAGGGCCGATTGCAGAAGCCGTGTCAGCACGTAGCCGATGGCGAAGATCACCGCAAAGGCCAGGAAATCCGCGGGTGAAATTCGGGTGTCCCCGATCGCGAAACCGCGCCCGAAGGCGGCCCAGAGCTCGGTCAGTTCGGTGACGCGTGCGCCCCAGATCAGCGCCAGCGCCGGGGCCACCAGGATCAGGAGGATCATGCCGAAGATCACCGGCATCAGCGCATCCCGCGCCTCGGCCCCCTGCCCGGTGATCGCGCCGTAGACATCCGCGCTGAAGCGCTGGAGCGTCATCACGAGACCCAGGATCACCAGTGTCATGATGAAGGGCGGCAGGATCGCCGTGGCCGCGTTCAGATAGCCGGCCGCCATCAGCACGGGCGCGGCCAGCGCCACCATAATGCCTGCCGTGCCCAATATGCGTACCACGCGGCTGAGCGTGGTGGCCCGTACCTCGGCCAGCGTGTTGTCCTCGGACGGCGGGTCGGTGAAGCGGCGCAGGATCAGACCGATCCGCAGGAGCGCGAGGCTGGAGACAAGGAAGAACGGGAACAGCAGGACCGGTCGGGATGCCTTTTCCGGATAGCCCGCTTCGAGCACCAGCGTCACCAGTTCGGCACTGATGATCATCACGGTGATGAGATAGGCGTAGAACCGCACCTCGCTGCGTTGTCCGGCGGGCAAGAGCAGTAGCGCCTCATCATCGTCGCGCGAGAAAACGCGCTCGGCGACCCAGCGGACACCCAGCATGATGCCGCCCACGAAGGCCAGGGTGAGGATGATCTCGTCCCCTTTCGGCCCGAAGAGATTGGTTGCGACCGCGGCAAGCGCCAGAGAGACCAGCCCGACGAAAGGCAGGATGATCCGCAGGAGCGAGACGAGGAAACGCCAGATGCCGACGCCGCGCCCGCCCAGCTTTTGCATGTGGCTGACGAGCCGTTGTGACCAGCGCCGCCCCCTCAGGATCAGCAGGAGACCGAAGGCGGTCAGCCCGATGACAAGCGGCAGCGACGACCGGAAGTCGTCGCCGGCTTCGTCCTCCGCGCCCTCGGGTTGCTCCGTCCAGATGAGTTCCGCGCCGCTGACCAGATCGCGCAGCGCTCCCGGCCAATGGACGGGATTCAGGGGGGAAGGAGAGATTTCCAGCAATTGATCGGCCTGGCGGTCCCGCAGGATCTGGTCGATCTCGCGGATCAGCGCGTCTGCGCGCACGAACTCGGCCTCTGCCTTCTGGACGGGGGCGAGCAGCGCGTTGAGTTGCTGGGTCAATTCGTCCCGCCGCGCCGAGACCTCAGGGTCCTCGGGCGGCGCGTTTTCGCCTTCCGGAGGCGCTCCAAGTGCTGCAATCTGTTCCCGCAGCGTGGAAATTCGTCCGCTGTTGGCCTCTCGCGCTGAATTGAAATCGGCGCGGTATCTGGCAATGGACTGTCGGAGAGCCTCAAAGACCTCGTCACTTCCCTGCCCGAGATCGACCGCCGCCTCGGCCCGCTTGGCCAGCGTTTCCCAGCGCTCAAGCTCTTCGGAAAGGGTTTCCTGCGCAAGCGCAGCGCCCGCGGCTAGCCAGAGCGCCGCCAGGCAGAGCGCGGCTATGCGCAGCAGCCGTGCCATCAAACGTCTTCGAAAACGCTGGGCAGCGCGGCGGGGGCCGCGTCGAGCCAGCCGGGAACGGGCAGTTCCTTTTCGCGCAGGAAGTCAGGGTTGAAGAGCTTGGACTGGTAGCGGGTGCCATAGTCACAAAGGATGGTGACGATGGTATGGCCCGGCCCCATCTCCCGTGCCAGGCGCATCGCGCCCGCCACGTTCACGCCCGAGGACGCCCCGAGGCAGAGCCCCTCGTGCTCCAGCAGATCGAAGACCACCGGCAGCGCCTCGGCGTCGGAGATGTTGTAGCTGAAATCCGGAGTGAAACCTTCGAGGTTCTTGGTGATCCGCACCTGACCGATGCCCTCGGCGATGGAGCCCCCCTCGGTCTTGAGCTCCCCTGTCGTGTAATAGCTGTAGAGTGCCGCGCCGTCCGGATCGGCAAGCGCGATCTTGACGCCCTTGGGCTGCAGCGCCATGGCGACGCCGGCCAGCGTCCCGCCGGAGCCCACCGCGCAGCAGAAGCCATCGACCTTGCCGCCGGTCTGTTCCCAAATCTCGGGGCCCGTGGTTTCGATATGCGCCTGCCTGTTGGCCACATTGTCAAACTGGTTGGCCCAGATCACGCCCTCGTTCGTGCTGCGCGCCAGCTCGTTTGCGAGCCGCTCGGAGTAGCGCACGAAGTTGTTCGGGTTGCGGTAGGGTGCCGCCGGCACCTGTACCAGTTCGGCGCCCGCCAGCCGCAGCATATCCTTCTTTTCCTGGCTCTGGGTCTCGGGGATGACGATGACTGTCTTGAAGCCCATTGAGGCGCCGACCAGCGCCAGACCGATGCCCGTGTTTCCCGCCGTTCCCTCGACGATCGTGCCGCCTGGTTTCAGGGTGCCCTTGGCGATCGCGTCGCGGATGATGAAGAGCGCTGCACGGTCCTTGACCGACTGGCCCGGGTTCATGAACTCGGCCTTGCCGTAGATGTCGCATCCCGTCGCCTCGGACGGGCCGCGCAGCTTGATCAGTGGCGTGTTTCCAATGGCCTCGGCCAGATCGGTTGCGACGTGCATAGGGCCCCCCGGGTCGGAACAAGTGTCTTTAGTCCGGTGTAGCGTCCGCCCATTCGGACCTCAAGCGATCCCTGTGCGTGGCAAGGTAATAGGCGGCAAGCGCGAGGGGCGCGTTGGCCACGTCGAACCGGCCGATCCGGTCCATCAGGTCGGCGAAGGACACGAGGTGGGACCGGATGTTCTCGTGCTCCGCCTCGAGCCCGCTGGTGCCGGTGATATCGTCCGAAAGATCGGCGCGGCCCAGGTAGAGGTAGTAGAATTCGCTCGATGTGCCGGGGGACGGGTAGATCTCGGCGATCTTCTCCAGTGCGCCGATCTCGATATCGGCTTCTTCCATCGCCTCGCGCCGCGCGGTCTGCTCGGGTGTCTCGCCGGGGTCGATCCGTCCCGCGATAGGTTCGAACTGCCAGAGCGTCCGGTCGCCGCGGCCAAGCGGGCCGAGCCGTATCTGCTCGACCAGTAGCACCCGGTCGCGCAGGGGATCGTAGGGCAACACAAGCGCGGCATCGGCGGCGACAAAGACCGCACGATCCAGCACCTCGGACATGCTGCCATCGTATTTCTCGTGGCTGATCCGGTAGTCATCCACGGCGAAGAACTGGGAATACGGCCTTTCGCGCGCGTGGACCTGCACGCGACCTTCGAAGGTATCGGCCCCGTGAAGGGAGGATTTCGCCCGCACCCGCGAGGACGCCCGCGCACGGATCACCGGGAACATGGCAGCGACCTCATCGCGGCTCCTGCTGCCCTTGTAGCCCATGACCTCCCGGGCGGCGATCACGCTCATCTCGCCCCAGTCGCGGACCCAATCGGCAAGGGACCAGGGGCCGTCCGCTGTCCAGAGGCCGGGTTGCGGGAAATAGACCTCCGCCGCCTCGCCGTTGTCGAGAATGGCCTTTCGCAAATCGTAGGCGAAGCTGCCCTCGTAAAAGTCCAGCCGGGCGATGTCATCGGATGACAGGCCCCGGACGAGGACGCCCCGCGCGCTTTGCCCAGCGCTGTCGGAGATCATCGGAAAGGGGCCTTCGGCCACGGCGCTGACGGCACAGTCCGGCAGATCGGCGTCGGAGAAATCCAGGTCGGCGGCGTCCCGCCCCAGCACGACCTCAAGCAGCGGCATGTGCCGCAAGGTGCCATAGAAGAACAGGTTTTTCATGCGCTCAGCGCCACCGTGTGCTGGCGTACTCGGTCAAGAGACCACTGATGACCGCCCCGACGAGGAAAGCGATTCCCATTGGCACAGTGGCGATGATCCAGGCGAATTCGGCACCGATCTTGAAGGTATCCACGATCGCCTCGAAAGGTCCGTCGTAGCGGTTGCGCATGGCAAGACGGATCATCTCGTTGACGGCCTGCAGCCCGACACCCCAGAGCAACAGGACGAAGACGCCCGTCAGCCCGTTGTTGATGGCAGCCGTGGTACCGCGCCCGGCGCGGCGCCCCATGACAATCCAGCCCACGAAGAGCCCCAGTATGATGTTGATCGGGATGAAATTGCCGAAATCCGTGCTTTCCGGCATCAGCGGTATCACGATGAGCGACATCGCATAGGCCACTACGGCGAGGCACATGGCGCCCATCAAACGCGCGGCTGTAGGCATTTGCGTTGGCTCCCTCGGAACGCCCGGTCAGGCAGGTCGCCTGATGGTAATCTGCGTTACGTCGCAATTTCCACTGTCAAATGTCGCCGCGCAGGAAGTGAGGTAAAAATTCCACATCCGGCGGAAGCGGTCGTCGAAGCCGAGGGCGCGGATCTGGTCCCATTTGTCGTTGAAGGTGTCGTGCCAGCGGCGCAGCGTGATGTCATAACTCTTGCCGAATTCGATGGATTTCTCCACGACCAGTCCGGCCCGCTCGATCTGTTCACGCAACACTTTAGGAGAGGGCAGCATCCCACCGGGAAATATGTATTTCTGGATGAAATCAACGCCACGCTTGTAGACATCCCAACGGGCGTGATCAACGGTGATGATCTGCAGTGTCGCGCTGCGTCCGGGCTTCAGCCGCTCGCGCACGGTGTCGAAATAGACCGGCCAGTATTTCTCGCCCACGGCCTCGAACATCTCGATGCTGGCGATGCCGTCGTAATGGCCACGCTCATCGCGGTAGTCCTGCAGCTTGAACTCAACCATGTCAGAAAGTCCAGCCTTTTCAATACGCTCCCTGGCGTATTTGAACTGCTCTTCCGAGATGGTGAGGCCTGTCACCTTCAAACCGCGCTCCTTGGCGGCATATTCGGCGAATCCCCCCCAGCCGCAGCCGATCTCGAGCACGTGGTCGCCGGGCTTGACCCCCATCTGGTCCACCATGCTCTTGTACTTGGCGGTCTGCGCGGCTTCGAGAGACTGCTGGGCGTTCTTCTCAAAGAGCGCAGAGGAGTAGGTCATTGTATCGTCGAGCCATAGCCCGTAGAAATCGTTGCCGAGGTCGTAGTGATAGCTGATGTTCTTGCGCGCCTGCTTCTTGGAATTCCGCTGCAGCCAGAAACGCAGCTGTTCAAACCGGCGGACAAGGCCCATGCCCGGAAAGCCGTCATAGATGGTTTCATTGCGATCATGGACGAGGTCCATGAAGGCCTGCAGGTCGGGCGTGGACCAGTCGCCGTCGAGATAGGCGTCGCAAAAACCGAGGTCCCCCTCGCGGATGAGACGGGCAAAGAGGTCGTTGCTGTGAATATGCAGCTCGGCCACGTGGCCGGGGTTCGCGCCTTCGGCACGGAAGTGACGGCCATCCGGCAGGATGAAGTCGATGCGCCCGTTCTGCATCTGCCTGGCTGTGTCAAAGACACGCGCGAAGTAACGGGGCAGTTTCGTCTGCCCCTCGGTGCTGGTCAGGATCATGGCCACTCCCCGTGGTGTTTCGGGACAGTTTAGCCTGTCCGCTTGGTAAGACAATTCCTAAAAGTCCCGGTTTTCATAGGCTTCCAAGGCGCGGCTGCGGCCCTTGTCGGCCGAGACGATGGGTTTCGGATAGGGATCGTCCGGCGACATGCCCCAGTGGCGGGGAATGGCGTCGAAATATTTCAGCGCATCCTTGTGTGGTTTTCTGTGCCCCTCGGCGATCCAGCGGGCGGCGTAATCGCGGTTCTTGTCGAACTTGTCGAGCTGGGTTTCGGGGTTGAAGACGCGGAAATAGGGCGTCGCGTCGGGGCCCGATCCCGCCGACCACTGCCAGCCCATCGCGTTGCTGGCCGGGTCCCAGTCAATGAGACAATCCTCGAACCATTCCTTGCCGATCCGCCAATGGGTCAGCAGATGCTTAGTAAGGTAGCTCGCCACGATCATCCGGCCACGGTTGTGCATGCGGCCCGTCACGTACATCTCGCGCATGGCGGCATCGACAAAGCGGATACCGGTGCGGCCCTTCTTCCAGTCCCAGACCTCGGATTTGCGCGCGTCCTCGTTCCACGGAAAGGCATCCCATTCCTCGCGCCAGTTGCCGCTGACAATGCGGGGGGTGTGGTGCATCAGGTGATAGGCGAATTCGCGCCAGACCAGTTCCTTGAGGAAGGTTTCTGCGCCCGCCTTGCCCTCTTCCCGCGCGCGCTGGCCCGCGTGCCAGCATTGAAAGGGTGTGATCTCGCCCAGGCTGAGATTTTCAGACAGGTTCGATGTACCCTCCATGCCGGGAATATCCCGATTTTCCTTATAGCCCGCGACCCCGTGGGCCATGAAACTGCCCAGCCGCGACTGCGCGGCACTTTCGCCAAGCTGGACGAAGGGCCGCACAACCTCGGCCCCGCGGTTCATCGCTTTGCCCATCTCCCAGCCGTCCAGGTCGTCGCTGTCGGGCCAGCTGTCCGGTGCTGCGATCTTCGACGGTGTCTTGAGCGGCGCATCCACCTCGTTGCCCTTCACCGCGTTCCAGAAGGGGGTGTAGACCTTGTAGAACCCGCCGGTCTTGGTCTCGACCGTCCAGGGTTCGAACATCAAATGCCCGCCGAACGATTTCGCCTCGATCCCCTCGTCCTGCAGGGCGGATTTGATCCGCTTGTCCCGTTCCACCGTGTCGGGGTCGTAAAGGCGCGTCCAGTAGACCGATTGCGCACCCGTCTCCCCGATCAGCTTGCGCAGCACGTCGAGCGCGTCCTCGCCCCGGCGCAGGATCAGCCTGCTGCCCTTCTCGGCAAGACTGTCGGCCAGCGCGCCCACGCCCAGCCCAAGCCGCCATTTCGGGGCGGCACCGAGCCCGTCCGACAGCTTGTCATGTACAAAGACCGGGATCACCGGGCGGCCGGCCTCGCAGGCGGCGGAAAACGCGGGATGGTCCGACAGCCGCAGGTCGCGGCGGAACCACATCAGGATGGGGGATTTGTCGCTCATGTCTCTTCTTCCGGTCGGTCTTATCCCTGAGCTAGGGCAGACGACAGGCAATCAAGACGAAAGGCGCTACAAAACGGCGTCGAGCGCCCCTAGAAGCTGATCTATCTCGGCCTTGGTGGTGTAATGGGTGAAGCTGAGGCGCAGGACGCCCTTGTCCATGTCCACGCCCATGGCCTGCAGCGCACGGCCTGCATAGAAGTCACCACCACCGGCCATGATGCCGTGCTTGGCAAGCTCAGCCGCCGCCGCCTCGCCTTCGCGGTTCAGGGCAAGGGCCACCGTGGGCGCCCTGCCCTCGGCCTGCGACGGGCCGATGAGGCGGACGGAATTGCGGTCTTTCACCGCGTCCAGAAACGGCTGGAGAAGCGCGGTTTCATGGGCGCGAAAGAGATCGTGAACGGCGGCTGCCCGCTCTGCCGGGGCGGCATCCCCGCCGATGTGATGCGCGTAGGCCGCGTCGATGTAATCGGCCATTCCCGCCGAGGCGGCAACCTGCGCGTGGTCGGGCCCCGCAGGCGTGAACCGCTTGTAGAGCGTGCCTGCGTTGAAGACATGCGCCTGGTTCGGCAGCAGCTCGCCCAGGGCGCGGCGGATGACCATGAGGCCCTGATGGGGTCCGAATGTCTTGTAGGCGGAGAACAGGTAGATATCCGGGCCAAGCCGTCCCACGTTTGGAAAACCGTGCGGTGCGTAGGACACGCCATCGACGCAAACGAAGGCCCCCGCATCATGGGCGAGTGCGGTGATCTCGACCACCGGGTTCACCTGCCCCACAACGTTTGAGCAATGGGGAAAGCAGACCAGCCGGACGTTCTCGTCGAGCAGGTTTTCCAGGTCCTCGGGGTTCAGATGCCCGGTATCCGGGTCGATCTGCCATTCCCGGATCTCGATGCCGCGCTCCGCCAGCCGCCGCCAGGGTCCGGTGTTGGCTTCGTGGTCCTGGTTGGTAACGACAATCGCCTCGCCCGGTTGCATCATCTGGCCGAAGGCTTGTGCCAGGACATAGGTGTTCTGGGTGGTCGAGGGACCAAAGCTCAACTCGTCGGTTTCCACCCCGAGAATGGCCGCCATGCGGCTGCGCGCCTCGTCCATTTCCTCTCCGCCAAGGCGGCTCGCCTCGTAGGGGGCGTAGGGCTGAACCTTGCGTTGGGTGTAGAAGCGGTGAAGCCGGTCGATAACCGGTTTGCAGGTATAGGAACCGCCGGCGTTCTCAAAGAAGGCCTGACCTTGCAGCGACGGTTCGGAGAAAGCGGGGAATTGGGCGCGAACCCAGTCGGTATCGAGTGTCATGACGCGCAAATTGAACGATTTTGCGCCGCCGTCAAATGGAAAAGCCCCCGCGCGACTGCCGCGCGGGGGCTCTTGGATTGGCCGAAAACGTGGCCTATTCGGCGGGCTCTCCGGCAAGCTCGGCCTTGGTCGCGGGCACACCGGCCTTCTGCCGCTTGCTGTCGCGCCAGATCGCCTTGAGCACCGAGATACCCATGAGCGCCATGACAAGGCTGAAAGGCAGCGCACCGATCACCATGGCAGTCTGAATGGCACTCAGTCCCCCGGCAACGATCAGCCCCCCAACGACGAGGGCAAGCGCCGCACCCCAGAACAGGATATGGGGCCGCGCCTTGGGGCCTTCGTCCCCGGCTGCGTTGATCGTGTTGATGATCAGCACGGCGGAGTCCGCGGATGTGACCAGGTACGTCAGCAGCAGGATCACAACGATCACCGACATGATCCAGGCGAGGTTGTCCGACAGGATCACCGCCAGCATCGCGAAAAGCTGGTCGGACTGGCCTGCCCCGGTGATCGCCCCATCGGCCACGCCGCTAAGCTCCAGGTCGATGGCCGTACCACCCACGATCGCGAACCAGACAAAGCACATGAAGGCAGGAATCACGATGGCCCCCAGCACGTATTCACGCACCGTGCGGCCCTTGGAGATGCGCGCCAGGAAAACGCCCACGAAGGGGGCGAATGCAATCCACCAGGCCCAGTAGAAGATCGTCCAGGCCCCCTGCCAGCCGCTGAGGCGGCTATCGGTGGCTGCGGCATAGGCGGCGGCGATGTCCTCACCCGGAAGCGACGCGGCGGTCGCCGGCAGACCCTCGGTGAAGGACTGCAGCGTGCCCCATGGGCTGGTGGCGGAATCGTACACCGCCTGAAGATCTTCTGCGGGGAGCGACTGGATGGAAGCTGGCACCGCAGCGGTAAAGCTTTCCATCGGGGTCGCCGTCCAGACCGTCATGATGTTGCCGGGGATCGACAGCAGGTAGTCCCAGATGCCAAGGAACAGCGCCTGAAGACCGAAGAAGGTCGAACCGAAGATCAGGAAGAAGGCCAGCAGGAAGAAGCTCAGCCCCATGTTGATGTTCGACAGCCACTTGATGCCCTTGCCCACACCCGACAGCGCCGACAGGGTCGAGGCCCCCATGATCACGAGAAGCGCGAAGACGATGCCCATCGTGGAGGGTTTCGTTCCGCCATCGGCGGTCGCCGAATAAAGCCAGTCGCCAAAGCCGATCCGGCTGAGGCCGGAGATGAACTGCTCCACCCCGAAGCCCAGCGTCTGCGCGACACCCAGCACGGTGGCGACAACGGCCACCACGTCAATCGCGTGTCCCAGAACACCGGAGAGGTTACGCCCGAAGAGCGGGGCCAGCGCCGACCGGATGGTCAGTGGCAGATCGCGGCGATAGGCGAAATAGGCAAGGCTCAGACCCACGATGGCGTAGGACGCCCACGCCGCCAGCCCCCAGTGCGTGAAGGACCAGACGTAGGCCGCGCGCACGTTCTCGGCACTGCTGCCCACCAGTTCACCCGAAATGGTCTGCGGGTTCGCCCCCCAGTGATACATCGGCTCGGCCGTGGCGAAGGTCAGCATCCCGATACCGATCCCGGCCCCGAACATCATCGAGAACCATGAGAAATTGGAGAATTCCGGCACGTCGTCCTCGTGCCCCAGCTTCAGCCTGCCAGAGGCAGGCAGAACCGCGAGGAAGAGGCAGACGGCCACGAAGAAGGCCATCACGTAGACGTACCAGTAATTGAAGGTGGCGAGGATGATC
The DNA here is from genome assembly GCF_040811725.1 of Sulfitobacter sediminis. NCBI lineage: Bacteria > Pseudomonadati > Pseudomonadota > Alphaproteobacteria > Rhodobacterales > Roseobacteraceae > Sulfitobacter > Sulfitobacter sediminis. The sequence continues at coordinate 355,771 of NZ_JBFNXX010000002.1, read as the reverse complement.
CCGTTGATCCCCGACAGCACCGTTCCGGCCTGATTCGGGAAAGCGACGGCCCAGATGATGAGACCACCGACCAGGATCTTCGCCGTTATCGCAACGTCCTTGGTGAACCCTTTGTAAAATCCGCTGTCCGCCGTCTTGATCGGCAAATGCATCAGAGGAGGTTTGATTGACATGAGTGTTGTCCCTGTTTGCGCCGGCTTCTTGTTGGCCGACGCAGGGAGCTTAACACGTTTGGGGTCGGTCGAGTACCGCAAGCACCAAGTTGTAGTCAGTTCGCGACTTTTCGCGCCGTTATTGAGCCTCTGACAGTTGGTGCAACTGCACTCATTTTACTGGGTGTCGCGATGGGAAGCCGTTCAAAGCGCGGCGCGAATCGCCTCCGCGTGACGCTTTATCGCCTCCATGTCGCCCTGCTGGCCCGGTGGGCGCATGCCCAGACCCTCGTGGCGCGGGTGGATGTGGAAATGCAGGTGAAAGACTTCCTGCCCCCCTGCCCCTTCGTTGAACTGGAACAGCGTGATCCCATCGGCATCGAAGGCCTTCATCGCCGCATTCGCCACCTTGTTCACGGTCTTCATGCAGGCGGCCAGCTGTTCAGGCGTGGCATCGAGCATGTTGCGGCAAGGCGTCTTGGGAATGACAAGGCAATGGCCGTCCGTACGCGGGAAGATGTCCATGAAGCAGAGCGTGTCGTCGTCCTCGTAGACGGTCACATTGGGAATTTCGCCGCGCAGTATCTTGGCAAAGATGTTCTGGTCATCGTAGGCAGGCATATCGGTGTCCTTCGTTCCGGTTTGCGCCTTTCTAAGCGCTGCTCTGGCCCGGGTCGAGGGTCAGCTTCGGCGCATCCTGCGTTCCGCAAGGCGCAGCAGGAATTTTGAATAGAGCACGTGCAGCGGCATCAGCAACCGGACAAGCACAGGCAGCTTGCCCGTCTCGCGTCCTACGACAGCGGAACCGAACAATAGACGTGTCGTCCCGCCCTCCTTTGGCGCTACGGCAAGGTAGGACCGCGTACCGCCCGTGTTGTCGCACAGAAGGATTTGCCCGGGCGCGCGTGCCTCGACCGTCCAGGCGGCAAAGCGCTCGGCCTCCCCTCGCCCAAGGGCGGTAGCCTCCGCGTCACGGATGCGGCGGCGCAGAGCGACAGTCAGCACCGCGCGCTCCAGCCGGAAAAGCCAGGTGGTGTAGAAGGCCGTGATAAAGTCCTCGAGGTCCGCCTCCAGTGGATGCATGACCTCGAAGCAATCGGTGTAGGTGCCTGCGCGATCCACGTAGACGTGCAAGAGCGCGTCTCGGGGGACCGCACAGGCGCGCGCGATCATGCGTTCACGTCGACGACGACGCGGCCCTTGACCTGACCCTTGAGGATATCCGTGCCCAGCTTGGGCAGATCGCCCAGCGTCGCGGGCTGTACCATGGCCTCCAGCTTGTTCATCGGCAGATCCTTGGCGATCCGCTCCCAGGCGCGCAGGCGGTTGTCGTAGGGCTGCATGACGCTGTCGATGCCCAACAGGTTCACACCGCGCAAAAGGAACGGAATGACGGTCGCAGGCAAAGCCGCACCACCGGCAAGGCCAACGGCGGCGACGCTCGCCCCGTATTCCATCTGGCCCAGCACGCGGGCCAGCATGGCGCCGCCCACCGCGTCCACGCAGCCCCCCCAGGTCTCGCCCTCGAGCGGCTTCTTGACCGTTTCGTTGATCTCTTCGCGCGCGACGATCTGCGTGGCACCAAGGTCCTTGAGGTAGTCCGCCGTCTCGGGCCGCCCCGTTACCGCGGCGACCTGATAACCCAGATTGGCCAGGATCGCCGTCGCGACCGAGCCCACGCCGCCCGCGGCCCCCGTCACCAGCACCGGTCCCTTCTTGATCCCGTGATCCTCCAACGCCATGACCGCCAACATCGCGGTGAAACCGGCGGTGCCCACCGCCATCGCCTGTCGCGTGTCCAGCCCTTCGGGCAGCGGTACCAGCCAGTCGGCCCGAACCCGCGCCTTTTGGGAATAGCCGCCCCAATGGGCCTCGCCCACGCGCCAGCCGGTCAGCACCACCTTGTCACCGGGCTTGTAGCGGTCATCGTCCGAGGTCTCGACCGTCCCGGCAAAATCGATACCCGGCACATGCGGATAATTGCGCACCAGCCCGCCGCCTGGCCCGATGCAAAGCCCGTCCTTGTAGTTGACCGTGGAGTAGTCGACCGCCACCGTCACCTCCGCATTCGGCAGATCGTCTTCCGACAATTGCTCGACCGCTGCCGAGGTCTTGCCCTCGTCGTCCTTGCGTACCACCAGTGCATTAAACATCGCTCACTCCTCTCCGGGGCCATTCGCCCCTCTTTCTGGCCAAATAAAGTCCCGGGGGTCCGGGGGCAGCGCCTCCGAAATTTCCCCGCTTTTCAAACGGGCGCTACGCCCAAAAGGTCTCCGACACCTGCGCCGCGCGCACCTCGCCGGGAAGGACCACGTCCAGATCGGTGCCCTCGTCCCAATGCGTCATGCGCACCATACCGATGGCGACATTGGTCTTGAAGTCAGGGGACCATGCCGCGCTCGTCACCTGCCCGACCTGTACGTCGCCTGCCATAAGCGGCCAGGCGCGGTCGCAGACCGGCACGCGGTCGCCGAAAATCTCGATGGCGCGTATCTGGCGCACCGGGCCTTCCTGTGCAACCCGCAGCAGGGCGTCGCGTCCCACACAGCCGATGGCGGTCTGGGTGTTGCAGAACTTGCCCAGCCCGCATTCATGCGGTGTGTTGTTGTCGGTCATGTCGTTGCCGTAGCTCAGCAGGCCCCCTTCAACGCGTTCGATCCCGTTGGGACAGCCCGCGCGGACATCCAGATCCTTTCCCGCCTCCATGAGCGCATTCCAGAGCGGCATGCCCAGATCGCTGCCTTCGAGGTAAATCTCGAAACCGCCCTGGCGGGAGTAGCCCGAGCGCGCCACGGCGAGCGAGCGGCCCTGGAAATCGAGCATCTTGTAACGGAAAAAGCGGATGTCGCGCACCGCATCGCCAAAGACGCGGGCCATGAGATCGTCCGATTTCGGCCCCTGAACCGCCAAGGGCGAGACGTCCGGCTCATCGACCAGCACGTCAAGGCGAAAGCCGTAGGCCAGCCCCTTGACCCAGAAAAGAAGATCGCTGTCGGCGATGGAGATCCACCAGCGATCCTCGGCCAGTTTCACGGCGACAGGATCGTTCAGCATGCCCCCGGTCTCATCGACGATGGGCACGTAATAGCACTGCCCCGGCAGCATCGACCTCAGATCGCGTGGGGTCAGCATCTGCATCAGCTTGCCTGCATCCGGCCCGCGCAATTCCACCTGCCGCTCACAGGCCACGTCCCAGACCTGCACGGCGGACTTCAGGTGGTGATAATCCTCTTCCACGCTGTGAAAGACCGTGGGCAAGAGCATCCGGTTGTAGACGGTGTAAGCAGAAACGCCTCCCGCCTCGACGCCTTCGGAAAAGGGCGTGCGGCGCAGGCGGCGGGAGGGGGAAATCAGGGCCATTCGGCGACCTCTTCAGGCATGAAAGGAAGATCGGTATCGTCGGGACGCGCGCCGGCCGCCGTCAGCATGGCGTGGACCTGCCCGCGATGATGGGTCTGGTGGTTGAACAGATGCATCACGCAGAGCGCTTTCGACTTGGACAACTCGCGTTTGAGCACGGCCGAATACCACGTCAGATCGCCAGCGAGGTCATCGTCCGACAGCGACCATGCCCAGGCGGCGATGCGCGCATCGAGTTTGGGACGCAGGGTGAGAAGCTCCTCCCAGCTGTAGGCGGATGCCGTCTCGGGGCCGAATGCGCCCGCCCGCGCGCCCTGGCCGCCGTCAAAGCGTGACATCCACATCAGATCGCCCCAGGCAAGATGGCACAGCGTGCCCTCGATCGAGCCGAAGAACGCGCCCCGGTCCTGTTGGCGCGCCTCCTCTGAGAGGTTCCTGGCTGCGGTGTAAAGCGACAGGTTCTGCCAGGCGTTGTACCGCGCCATGACCTGCGCGTAAGCGGGGTCGATCACGGACGCGGACCTTGCCAGTCGATCGGGCAAATCTCGGCCGACTTGCCGCCGAAGTCCCAGACACGGCCATAGTCGCGCACCCGGCTCTTGGTGCCCTGTGCCGCGATGATGTCGGGGCCCATCCAGTACTTGGAATTGGAGATCATCACCGGATGATCGGGCGACTTCCCCGCGATCATCTCGATCTCGCCCTGTATCTTGCGCCCGATCTGGATCGAGCGCTTGTTGCCGTCGCGGATGATTTCCACCGGCGCACGTTCCGCCCCGATGATCTCGCTCACCAACATGGTAAAGAGTCCGGTTGTACCACCTGCGGCACCGGAGAAGATCTGCAGGATACCGTTATAGGCCTTGCCGCTCGCGCGTTCGTCGACATAGGCGGCCACCTTCCAGTTCCCCTCGCCCATGCGCCCCGGGATATCGACCAGAAGCCCGATGTTGAGCCCGCCGAGGTCCTCGCCCTCGAAGTGACCCTCGTCGATGGCGATGGCCATCCAGGCGTGACAATGCCCTTCGGTCGGGGGATGCGCCCCGAGGCTGACCACGCAGGGGCAGAAGACGGTGCAGGAGCAGTTCAGGAACAGCTCGCCCTTGATCGCCCAGGTGGTCGGGTTCTGCTGACGGCGTCCCGGGTTGGGCATACGTTGATCGATGCGTTGCGAAATCGGCAGGCGGTCCGCGTCGGGTCTTTTCTTTGCTGGCATCTCATCCTCCTGCGATGGTCAATTTATCAGGGGCCAGCCCGCGACGAGCGCACTGCCCGCGATCAGGGCAAAACCCATTGGTTTTGTGACATAATGTCCGATTTGCGGCAGCTTTTCCACCACCATAAACAAGGTGGCGAGCCCCATCCAGGCAAGGTTCATCACACCACCCGCAAAGCCGAGCGCCATGAAGCCCCAGCAACAACCGACGCAGAACGCCCCGAGGCCCAGCCCCATCCGGAGGCCACCTGCAAAGCCGGTGCGCCAATGCCCTAGGAAATAGGTCATCGGAGAATGGCAGACGCCGTGGCACAGCTCTTTGGTGCGGGTGAACTGGAAGAGACCGACGGCAAGCAAAAGTCCGGCGGCGAACCAGCGCGATTTCGCGATGCCCAGCATGTCGATGACCCCACCGAAAAGCAGCGCCAGTTCCACACCGGCGATCAGCGCGGCAAAGAGGAGCCAGACGACGAAATACCCCAGCAATACGCCCAGCCACCCGGCCCGCGTACCATTGGCGCTGACCATCAGATCCTCGTAGCTGCGCAGCGTCGGCACCAGCGTGGGCAGCATCATGGCCGCCATCATCGCGCCCCACATCACGAAGAGTGGTCCGAACTCGGCCATGGGCATTCTCATGTCCATGCGCGGGTCCATCCAGCGCATGGACTCTGCCATGCCGCCGGGGCGCCCGATCAGATCAAGCCCCATGCCCGTGGCCATGAAATACATCCACGCCCAAGCCGCGAGCACCAGGCCGAAAAAGGCCAGCCACAGCGACGTGCGCAGCACAGCGTTCATGAAAGCCCTCCCCGACTCGCATTGTTACGTTTTTAATGTCAGACAATAAAAAACCTCGCAAACAATAAATGTATGACAAATGAAAATCGACCCTGAGAAACCCGCTGATCTTCCGGTGCAGATCGCCAGTGCGATCCGCGATGCCATCGTGGCGGGCGAGTTGATCGTGGATCAGCGCCTGCCCTCCGAGGCGGAGCTGGCCGAGCAGTTCAACGTCTCCCGCCCCACGGTGCGCGAGGCGCTGAAAAGGCTGGCGGCACAGTCGCTCATCCGCACCCAGCGGGGGGCCACCGGCGGGGCCTTCGTGAACCGCATCAGCTTCGAGGAAGCCTATTCGCAGCAGATCACCACCTCGACCCTGCTTCTGAGCATGAACGCGGTGAGCTTCGAGACCGCTTGCGAGGCGCGCTACGCGCTTGAACGGGCCTGCGCCCCGCTGTCCGCGCAAAGACGGACATCGGACCATCTTGCGACGATGCGCGCGGAGATCCACCGCCAGTCGCAGCCGGGCCTGACCGACGAGGCCTTCTGCGCCTCGGACGTGGCGTTTCACCGCGCCCTTGTCGACGGAGCCGGTAATCCGGTGATGTCCTACCAACTTGCCGGCGCGGTCGAGGCGATGCAGCCGCTGATGAACATGATCACCTTCACCGCACGCGACCGCGCGCGGATCGTCGCCATGCACACCGACATCGCCGATGCCATGGAGACACAGGACGCAGACGGTGTCGCCAGGGGGCTGAGCGCGCTGGAGCGCGAGACCCAGCAGCTGGCCCTGAACGCTATCGCGGCGCGCAAGGCGGCAAAAGGCAAGGCATCGGCCTGAGGTTCGGCAACCTTCTTCAGGGTTGTGCGTTGGTCCGCGTCGCCAGCAAGCGGGATAGACCATGACAATCATCGACTACATCAACTGGGGCCTTGCCCTCCTCACCATCGGCTTCGGCGTGCTGGGGTGGCTCCTGCCCGCCTATACGATGCGCAAGGTCGACCTCGAAGACGGCGGATCGACCATGGGCACCTCCGAGGTGCGCGCGGCCTCTGGCGCGCTTTTCGTCATGGCGGGTGTCGGTGCGCTGATCCTGGCCACGCCCGCCGCCTACGCGATGATCGGCTTCATCTGGGGTGGCGGCGCGCTGGGGCGTGCGACCTCGCTGCTCGTGGACGGACAGACGCGCACGAAGTGGATCTTCTTTTTCAGCGAGGTTGCCGTGGCCGCCATCGCGCTTGGGATCAATCTTTGAGCCTCAGAAGGTGGTGCCGAGGAACAGGAATGACTTCTTGACGTCGAAGAAGGGAAACTCCGACTTCGTCTTGGGCTGAAACTCGAGGAAGAACGTGTTGTCGGATGGCAGGTATTTCTTCGAGAACTTGTCGAACTTGAGCTTCAGCTTGGCCTTGGTCTGCTTGGCCAGCTTCGCGTCCTCGCTGGCCTTCTTCGCGGCTTTCGCGTTTCCCGCCTTCTTCTCTTTCTCGGCCTTCTTCGCGGCCTGCTCGATCTGCTGCTGAATGCGCTGCTGGGTTGTCAGCATGTCCTTGTTCAGTTCCGCCACGGCCTTGCGCATCATCTCCCGCAGGCTCGTATCGACTTCCGGCGTCTTGCAGGTGCGCATGCAGAGGCTGAGATCACCGATAAGCGAAAATTTCTGCTTGTTGCGCTTGCCGAAGGTCTCCAGTTCGAGTTCGAATTTCTTGACCACTTCCTCTTCCGGCTTGTCGCCCATCTCGGGACCCTCCAGTCATTTGATGAAAAGTGACTTCGTGAAAATTCAACTCAAGATAGCATAGTTCCGCCGATCGAGGAACGGCTGCTGACCTGCCCAACGCTCAGGTGCCGCCGTCGGCGGAAAGTCGCCATCCGTCCCGACAGGCAAGAATGCCCATGAGTCGAAAGCTCTCGTCACGCTGCAGGTGATCCACTTGAAATGCGCGCGACGGCTCGCTATTTCTGGAGTGTCCTTCGGGACTATGGACATAAACGCGCTCGTAATAAGCGGATCGGACCCGGGGGCGGTACCCGGCGGCTCCACCAAAATCCTTCGTTTGGGGATCATGGGGCCGAAACAGGATCGACGAACGTCTAAAGGTGTTAGCTTTGTCTCGGCTGTCTGCCACCGTTACCGGCGAAAACTGTACAATTGCAAACGACAATCGTGCACCGGTCGCTCTGGCTGCGTAAGCAGTCCGAAACACCGAAACCTTAAGTCCTAGGGCCTTGCAGTTCTAGGCGGGGTTCGCAGGTACCTGGCAACAGAAACCTGCATCTTCCTTTCACATTCGACCCATTTTCTTGCTGGCGCGGCCATCAGACTAGGGCTGGCCCGCGCGCCTTCGACATCCAGCCGAAGCAAGTGTCCGCGTATTTCCCGCGGCAACACAATTTCCCTCTACCGCTGCGAGAAAAGTCCATATGTCGCCGCATTTTATCCCAATTTATCGGGAATAAGGGTCCTCGCAAGATCGAACGAGGCCACAGAGTGACACGGCACAAGAAGACGAGGACGCCCCGAAACCTGACCACCCAGGTTTCCTTCGCGCCGCACACCCAGCTGCGGCGGCTCTTGGGGCGTGGTCTGCTTGTCGGTATGCTGGCGGCGGTGATGATCGCGATCTCCTACAAGATCGAGGACCTTTCCTATCAGAACTACGTGCGCGATCTGAAGCTGGACGCGACCGTCAACGTAATCGAAGTGCGCGAGCGGATCGAGAAGGACGTCTTTGCGCGCATCCTCGACATGAACGCGCTTGCGACGGTGATTGCCGAGAACCCCGACATCAGCAGGACGGACTTCAACGTCAAGTCCGCCGAGTTCATGTTGAAATATCCCGAGATCAAGGCGGTGGCGGCCGCCCCCGGCCAGGTCGTCGAGATGGTCTTTCCGCTGCGCGGGAACGAAGAGCTTCTGGGCACCGACCTGCGCGCTGACGAGACCCATAGTGCGCGTCTGGCAACATCGCTCAGAACCGGGGAAGGCATGATCACAGGTCCGGTGGACCTGCCCGGCGGCGGACGCGGTCTGAAGATGTTCAAGCCGATCTTCTCAGAGATCGACGCGGGACGACAGCAGCTTTGGGGCGTGCTTGCCATCACGCTGGACTACGACGCTTTCCTTGCAAAGGTGGGTATCCCCGAATTCGAAGGGCGCTACGACCTGCTGATCCGCGAGGTCAGCCCCGTGGACCCTGCGCGCGACGAGGTTCTGTTCGGGGATCCGCAGATTCTCGACCGGCAACCCATCGAGTTGGCCTTCAACTTTCCCTTTGGCCATTGGGAATTCGCGGCAACGCCCAATGGTGGCTGGCCGCTGCACCGGCCCGACTACCTGATCGGCTGGGCCCAGCGGGGATTCCTGATTGCGCTGAGCCTGATCACCCTGTGGTACGTGATGAGCCTTCTTGACCGGCGCAGGCTGGCCGAAAAGCTGCTCTCAACCGGGATCGAGGCCTTGGACCATGGCTTTGTCATGTTTGACAAGGACCGCAGGCTGGTCGCTTTCAACAACAAGTACAAGCAGCTCGCGGGCGGCTCGGGCATGGTGCGCATCGGCGCACGCTACGAGGATATCGTGAAGGCCAACCTCGAAGCTGGCCTGATCCCCGATGCCGTGGGACGCGAGAAGGAATGGTACGATGAATGGTCCAAGCGGCTGCACATCAAGTCGGCCGACAAGGAACAGGTTCTGGCAGACGGTCGGCTAATCCGCGCCTACGACCGCCCGATGGAAGACGGCAGCGTCGTCGGCCTGCGCATCGACATCACCGACCTGAAGAAGGCACAGATCGCTGCCGAGGCCGCAAACAAGGCCAAGACCGATTTCATGGGCGTCCTCAGCCACGAATTGCGCACACCGCTCACGGTGATCCTTGGCCATGCGCAACTGGCCAAGAACATCGCCAACATGCCGGTCTACAAGAAGCTGATCGAGGAGATTGACGAGAGCCCGGAGACGCGGGACAAGATCATGCCCAAACTGGAGGCGGTGAACGGGCAAATCACGAAGATGATGGAGGCGCTGGAGCGGTCCGGCAATCATCTCTTCACGCTGATCAGCGAGATTCTCGACTTCGCCAAGATCGACTCGGGCACCCTGTCGATGGACATGGCAGACGTACGGACCGCCGGTATCGTCGACCCGGTCGTCGACCAGATGCGCCCGATGGTCGAACAGAAAGGCCTCGCCCTGACCGTAGAACGGGAGGACGGCGATCTGCATGCCGACACCAAGCGCATCCAGCAGGTAATGATCAATCTTATCAGCAATGCCTCGAAGTTCACCGATACCGGCACGATCTCGGTGCGCGTGACGCAGGATGACGAGAATATCTTCTTCTCGGTTAAGGACACCGGCATCGGTATTCCCGAAGAGCATCTGGCCAAGGTTTTCGAGGCCTTCCACCAGGTCGATTCGACTTCGGGCCGAAAGTACGGCGGCACCGGGCTGGGCCTCGCGATTTCGCGCGATATCGCGCGTGCCCACGGTGGCGATCTGAACGTGGAAAGCGTGCCGGGCGAAGGCAGCACCTTCACCATGACCCTGCCCCGCCCCAAGGCCACGCCGCTCAGCGAGGAAGAAGCGGACGTCGTTGAGGCCATGGTCGCCTGACCCTTCCTGCACCGCTTGACAGACAGCGCCCGCGATGGTGTCCTTGCCCCAAGGGGATATCCGCGAGCGCCCCGTGAGGCCAAGGCCAAAGGTTCGCATGTTTCCAGCAAAGGATGCATGCCATGGCTGCCCCGAACGAAATCACCTGTTCCCAACTCAACCGCCTGATCGGTACGCCGGAGTGCCTGGTCATCGTGGATGTCTCCATCGATCCCGACTTCGAGGCCGATCCCTTTCTCATCCCCGGCGCGTTTCGCCACCCCCATACCGATCTTTCCGGCCTCGGCGCGCGCCTTGAGGGCCGTCCCTGCGTGATCGTCTGTCAGAAAGGGATCAAGCTGAGCCAGGGAACGGCGGCCTTGTTGCGCGCGGACGGCATCGCCGCCGAGTACCTGGAGGGGGGCAATTATGGCTGGCGTTCCGATGCCTCGCGCCCCCGAATTCCTGCCGCCGCAATACCCGGTGCGATAGAGGGTCGCACACTCTGGGTCACCCGACATAGGCCCAAGATCGACCGCATCGCCTGCCCCTGGCTGATCAGACGCTTCGTGGATGCGCGGGCCGCTTTCCTTTTCGTCTCGCCGGGTGAGGTGATCGGCGTTGCCGAGCGCTTTGGCGCGCAGCCCTTCGATGTGGAGGACGTGTTCTGGTCGCACCGGGGCGAGGCCTGCACCTTCGACACGATGCTGGACGAGTTCGGCCTGAGAACCGAGGCACTGGACCGGCTGGCGACAGTGGTGCGGGCGGCAGATACCAACCGCAACGCGGACGTGGCCGAGGCCGCAGGCCTGCTGGCGATATCCGTCGGGCTGTCACGGCAGTATCGCGATGATTTGGAGCAGCTCGAAGCTGGCATGATCCTTTACGACGCACTCTTTCGCTGGGCCCGCGACGGACAGGGTGAAGGCCATGACTGGCCCGGAGGCCGGGCATGACGGCCCCGGGATGGGGTGACCTCTTCCGGGTCTTCGGGCGCATCGGGCTCTTGTCCTTCGGCGGCCCGGCCGCACAGATCGCACTGATGCACCGGGAACTGGTCGAAACACGCCCCTGGCTGAGCGAGGCAAGCTATCTGCGCGCATTGTCGCTTTGCATGCTCTTGCCGGGGCCGGAAGCCATGCAACTGGCGACCTACGCCGGCTGGCGGTTGCGCGGCGTGGCGGGCGGCCTTCTGGCGGGCCTGCTCTTCGTGTTGCCGGGGGCGCTGGTCATTGCGGTGCTGGCGCTGGGTTACGCCTTCTACGGGCAGGTGCCGCTGGTGCAATCGGCATTCCTCGGGATCAAGGCGGCGGTGATCGTCGTCGTCCTGCAGGCCCTGCGCAAGGTCGCGCGCAAGGCGCTGCACGGTGTTCAGGGCTGGCTGCTGGCGGGGCTGTCGTTCGTGGCGCTCTTCGTGCTTGGCCTGCCCTTCCCGCTGATCATCCTACTGGCGGGTCTCTGGGGGATGATCGCCTTTCGGGGCACCTTGGCTCCGGACGACCCGGCGGTAGATGTCAGGGCGAACAGCCTTCTCACATTGGCAGTCTGGTCCGCGCTCTGGGCCGCGCCGCTGCTGCTTTTATGGGGGTTAGGCGCGGACTTTCTGCTGCAGCTTGGCCTCTTCTTTTCCAAGTTGGCCGTCGTCACCTTCGGCGGGGCCTATGCGGTTCTGGCCTATATGACGCAGACGGTGGTGCAGGACTACGGCTGGATCACCACGGACCAGATGATCGACGCGCTGGGGTTGGCGGAAACGACGCCGGGGCCGCTGATCCTCGTGACGGAGTTCGTGGCCCTGCTCGCCGGGTTTGCCCAGGCGGGGATTGCCGGGGCGCTGGCCGCCGGGATCGTGGCGCTTTGGGTGACTTTCACGCCGTGTTTTCTGTGGATCTTCCTTGCCGGGCCTTACCTTGAGCGGATTTCGGCACAACCGCGCCTCGCAGGTGCACTCTGGGCCATTACCGCCGCTGTTGTGGGCGTGATCGCCAATCTGTCGCTGTGGTTCGCGCTGCACGTGCTGTTCACGGAGGTCACACCGGAGGCGCTTCTTGCGATGCCCCTTCCGGATTTCGGCAGCTTCGATCCCATTGCCGCGGTGCTGACGGCCCTTGCCGCAGGGCTCATGCTGATGCTGAGGCGCGGATTTGTTGCCACCATGGTGTTCTGCGCCCTTGCCGCGCTTGCACTTTCGGCTGTTTGAGCGCGCCCCCCCTTTCGCTTTGGTCCAAAAGGGGTATGGTGGACATATGCAAGCGACGCAGCGGGGGAGCCCATGAGCCGCGAAATTGACTACGGCAATTTGATGCATGACGCGATGCGGGGCCTGATCCGCAAGGTGCTCCTCGATGTGGCCGAGCGTGGATTGCCGGGCAACCACCATTTCTTTATCACTTTCGACACCTCGCACCCCGACGCGGAACTGGCCGACTGGCTGTCTGACCGCTATCCCGGCGAGATGACCGTGGTGATGCAGCATTGGTACGACAACCTCGAAGTGGGCGACGAAGGCTTCTCGGTCACGCTGAACTTCGGTGACGCACCGGAGCCTCTATACATCCCCTACGACGCCATCCGCACATTCGTGGACCCTTCGGTGGAGTTTGGCCTGCGTTTCGAGCAGCAGGAAAGCGATGACTGGGACGTAGAGGACGACAGCGCTGAAGCAGAGACACCCAAAGAGGCACCGCGCAAGCTCGAGCTGGCCGAGAAAAAGGCCAAGGATGCCGAGATCGTCTCACTCGACTCTTTCCGCAAATAAGCACGCCGTTAGCGCCACCGGCTGATTGCACCGCGCGGGCGGCCTCGCTACACCCCTTGCCGACGCAGACCACAGCAGGAGCCTGACCATGGCCGAGACCCGTACCGAAACCGACAGCTTTGGCCCCCTCGAAGTCCCCGCGGACAAGTACTGGGGAGCACAGACCCAACGCTCGATCATGAACTTCCCAATCGGCTGGGAAAAGCAGCCAGTGGCCATCGTCCGCGCTTTGGGCGTGATCAAGAAGGCCTGCGCCACGGTGAACCTCGGCTTCGGCGATCTCGATGCGGAACTGGCCCCGGCCATCCAGCAGGCCGCGCAGGAAGTGATCGACGGCAAATTCGACGACAACTTCCCCCTCGTGGTCTGGCAAACCGGTTCCGGCACGCAGTCGAACATGAACGCGAACGAAGTGATCTCGAACCGCGCCATCGAAATCCTCGGCGGCACTATGGGGTCGAAAAAGCCGGTCCACCCCAACGACCACTGCAACATGGGCCAGTCTTCCAACGACACTTTTCCCACGGCGATGCATGTCGCCATCGGCATGGTGGCGCGTGACACGCTGCTGCCGGGCCTGACCAAGTTGCGCGACGCGCTGGCGGCGAAGTCCGAGGAATTCAAGGACATCATCAAGATCGGCCGCACCCATACGCAGGATGCGACACCGCTGACGCTGGGCCAGGAATTCGGCGGATATGCCCACCAGATGACCAAGGCCATCGAGCGGGTCGAGGCCTGCCTGCCCGACATCTACGAGCTGGCGCAGGGCGGCACCGCCGTGGGCACCGGGCTCAACACCCGCAAGGGCTTTGCCGAGAAGGTCGCAGCGGAAATCGCCGAGATCACCGGCCTGCCCTTCGTCACCGCGCCAAACAAGTTCGAGGCACTCGCCGCCCATGACGCCATGGTGATGTTCTCTGGCGCGCTGAAAACCTGCGCCGCCTCAATGTTCAAGATCGCCAACGACATGCGCCTCCTGGGCTCCGGCCCTCGTTCCGGCCTGGGGGAGTTGATCCTGCCGGAGAACGAACCCGGCTCCTCGATCATGCCGGGCAAGGTGAACCCGACGCAGGCCGAGGCTCTGACCATGGTTTGCGCGCATGTGATGGGCAATGACGCCGCCGTGGGTTTCGCCGGATCGCAGGGCCATTTCGAACTCAACGTCTATAACCCGATGATGAGCTACAACGTGATCCAGTCCATGCAGTTGTTGGGCGATGCGGCGTCGAGCTTCACCGACAACATGGTTGTCGGCACCAAGGCCAACGAAGAGCGGATCGACAAGCTGATGAATGAAAGCCTGATGCTGGTCACGGCGCTGGCCCCCACCATCGGCTATGATAACGCCACCAAGGTCGCCAAGACGGCGCACAAGAACGGCACGACGCTGAAGGAAGAGGCAATCGCGCTCGGTTTCGTCGACGAAGAGACCTTCGACCGCGTCGTGCGCCCCGAGCAGATGATCGGGCCCAAGTGAGCACGCCCATCAACCTTAACAAGGTCCGCAAGGACCGCGCGCGCGCCGAGAAAAAGGCGCGCGCGGACCGCAACGCGGTGGCTTTCGGCCGGACCAAGGCCGAGAAGGACGCAGTCCGCAGGCGGGAGGAGAAGGCCGCGCGTGACCTTGACGGGCACAAGCGCGAGACATGAGCCGCAGGCCGGTCAAACATTCGGTCACGTTGAAGGGGCACCGTACCTCGGTGTCGCTGGAAGACGAGTTCTGGCAGGAGTTCCGCGCGCTCGCTGCCGAGAAAGATATTGCAATCAACGCGCTAGTGGCCGAAATTGATGCGGATCGCGGGATGGACATCGGGCTGGCGTCGGCGATCCGGCTTTACGTGCTGCGGGCGTTAAAGGATCGTTTACCTTAGATGTGTCAGGCTCAGGCCATGACGATGCCCGCAGCCCTTTCCCCCGAACACTGGATCACCCATGGTTTCAGCGCCAAGGCTGCGCGTGAAGGCGGCGTGGTGCGGCGCAAGATCAGGGATATCGAACGCTACGTCGGGCTTGAAGTTTTTCTCGCGGAGTTGGACAGGCGAGGCTTCACCGCGGTGGAGAACGCGGGACAGTTGGTTATCTTCTGCAATCAGGAACCGGTGCGGGTGGTATCGCGAACGATCTCGCTGCAAAGACCTTTGCGATCTTTCTGAAGATTTCAATCATCAAGCTGATAATGCGTACCTGGCCCGTTTCCTTCGAAGAAACGGCCCGAATTCTTTGAAGAATTCGGACAACAAGTCCTGAAGTCTGAAACAAACCGATTTCTTCGAAGAAATCGGGCCGGACCCTTTGAAGGGTCCGCCGCTTCAGGCGACGGAAGCCGCGTAAATCTTGTCGATGTTCGCCTTCAGCGCCGCCTCGAATTCCGCATCCGACATCTTCACGTTCAGCCCTTCGGTCAGAGCCCGCGAAAAGCTCGCGATCATCTTCGCGTTCTGCGCCAACCGTGCACTGGCCTCATCCGTGGAGTAGCCCCCTGACAGCGCCACGACGCGCAGGACATTCGGATGATCCGCAAGCGCGTCGTAAAGCCCCGGCTGCTCGGGGATCGTCAGCTTGAGCATGATCAGCTCATCCGCCCCCAACCCGTCGATATGCTGCTTGAGCGACGCAGCCAGCATCGCTTCTGCCTCGGCCTTCGTCTTGGAGTGGATGTTCACCTCCGGCTCGACGATGGGCACGAGGCCTGCCGCGCAGACGGTCTTGGCGACCTCGACTTGCTGGGCGACAACCGCTTCGATGCCTGCCTCATTCGCCTCGTGAATGACCGACCGCTCTTTGGTCCCGAAAATGCCTTTCGCCACCGCGCGCTTGAGCAGGTCCTCCAGCCCCGGCATCGGTTTCATCACCTGAACGCCGTCAGCCTCGTCCTCCAACCCCTTGTCGATCTTGAGAAAAGGAACGACACCATTGTCTTCCCACAGTACATCGGCCACGGGCTTGCCATCGATCTCGCCATCCATCGTCCGCTCAAACAGGATCGCCCCGATCACCTTCTCGGACGAAAAGCAATCTGCCTTGATGATCCGGCTGCGCATCGCGTGCATGGCGGCGAACATTTCCTCGTCGCCGTTGTAATCCGAGGGGTCGACGCCGTAGAGGCTGAGGGCCTTCGGGGTGGAGCCGCCCGACTGGTCCAGCGCCGCGATAAAGCCCTTGCCGGTTTCCATCTGCGCGCGTTGTGCTGCGTTCATCGTTCCATCCCCGTTTCGTTGATTCCGTTGGCCATGTGATATGCCAAATGCCGAAAGGATGGTAGAACCTACCGCCGTTCAATCCGCAGCCAGATGCCCCGGTCCGAGCGCACCGTGAGATGCGCCACCGGCACCGGGGTCCGCGCCGGATCAGCGATGACGCGGAAATCCCGCAGAAGACGCGAGAGCAGAAGTGGCCCCTCGACCATGGCAAATCCCGCACCGGTGCAGACGCGGGGCCCGGCCGAGAACGGCATATAGGCCTCGCGCTGGCATTTCTGGCCGTTCTCGCTCTGCCAGCGGGCCGGATCAAAGGCATCTGGGTTCTCCCAAAGCCTTTCGTGGCGGTGCAGGTGCCATGGGCTCAGGACGATCTGGGACCCCGCCCCGATATCGCGGTCGCGAAAATGCTCGGCCTGGCAGGTCTCCCGGACCATCATCGGCACCGGAGGGTAAAGCCTGAGCGCCTCCCGAAAGACATCCCGGCTGAGTTTGAGCTTTGCGACGGCGGCGAAATCAGGGCCGTCCAGGACCCGCGCTTCTTCCGCCAGGCGCTCCTGCCAATCGGGATGTGTCGCCACAAGGTAGAGCGCCCAGGCCAGCGCCGAGGCGCTGGTCTCGTGCCCGGCAAGAAAGAAGATGGCGACCTGATCGACCATTTCGTCCGTATCGAAACGTTCCCCCGTCTCGGGGTCGCGGGTGGTCATGATCTTGGTCGCCAGATCATCCGGCGCTTTGCTTGCCTCGATCTGCTGCATCCGTGTGCGCGTTAGCTCGGTGATCAATCGCCTGATCCGACCTGCGCTGTTCCGCGTCCTGCGCGAAAAGAATCGCGGCATCCAGCGTGGCAGCGGCAGGAAGGCCGCCAGGTTCAGCAAGGGTTGTGAACGCTGGTAGGTCCGGAATTCGTCGAACACCGCGCGGGCAACCGCGTGATCGATGGGGATCGAGAACAAGGTGCGAAAGATCACATCCGCCGCCGCGTGGCTGGTCTCCGCCTCGATCTCGATTGTCTCATCCACCCTTTCCGACAGCCGCGCCGCAGCCGCCTCCGCCGCGTCCCACATGGCCGGAAATGTCTCGCGCAGGCGCCCTCCTTCGAAAGCCGGGTCAATGATGCGGCGCTGCCGCTTCCAGACCTCGCCGTTTGTCAGGAATACCGAGTTCCCCAGAAGCGGCCGCAACCCCTCACCAATGCGGTCGGACTTGGGGAAATCGGCGGGCCGCTCTTTCAAGACCGTAGCAATCAGTTCCGGCTGATTGACAAGGTAACTGCGAAAGAACGGCGTGCGGAACTCCGCCATCCATGCGCGGTAGAGCCGTTCGGGCTGGGCGGAAAGGATATCCTGCCGAAAAAGCCGCCCGTAGCGCCAGAGCGAGACGCGGTCGGGCCTGCTGGGGGGCTTTGGTGGCAGGTTCATGGGGCGACTGAGGTGTATTTGCTCACCGCCCGGTCGATAAGTGATCGCGACGGCGGGCGGCCTGCGTAGCGCGCGCCCAGCGTCATGGGGCCAGCAGTGATCTGGAAGTAATCATAGTCCTTGGGGCGGTCGAAGGCACAGAGATACTGGAAATGCAGCCGGAAGAAGCGCCAGCGCAACTCTTTCCAGCGTTCGGGGCTGAGGCTTTGCGTAAAGGCGGCGGAGAAGACGAGCGGCCAGCGCTTGTCCTCTGGCGCCACGCCCGAGACCGATACCGGATCGCAGAGTGCGAAGGCGCAGCCGTCTCCCGGCGCCGTCACATCCACCCAGGTTAGCTCCTCCCGGGCCGAGAGATAACGCAGATCGGCCCGCAGGCGGTGTGCCTCGGGCAGGAAGGAGACCATGGGCACGACCTGGCCAAGAGACAGGAAGGACAGCGCAGGGCCCTGCCCGGTCACCCTGCCCTGCCGAATCAGGTCCGCGAGGATCGAGACGGCCAGATGCACCCCGGAGGAGTGACCGACGACCAGCACCTCGTCCGCATCCGTCTCGAGCGCGTTGCCGATGGTATCGGCGAAAGACGCAAGACGCGCCTCCAGCTCGGGCGGGTTCGCCCCACGGGATGAAGCGGAATAGGCGTAATCATGCATCAGGTAGTAGGCAAAGAATTTGCCATCGCGGCGCTTGAACCAGCGCAGGAGCATGATTGCGGCAGCCACGCCCGCCGCCAATGCAACGATGATCGTCGGCCAGAAGAGCGGCGTGAACCACGCACCGGGCCAGATGACCCTTTCGATCATACCCACGCCCATACCGATTGCCGTAGCGACGACCCAGAAGAACAGGACGGCCAGCGCCAGCTGCCCCAGCAGCATCCCGATAGGATAAAGCGCCGCGATCACCGGCCCCTTACGCAGCTTCATCAGCCCCCAGAGCGCCCCGGTTGAGATGTAGACCCAGGCGGTTCGCAGCAGCTGGAGATACGTCGCGGGGATCGAATTGCTCATGCTGTGACGCACGATGTCGGACCAGACCAGCACCTCGATATCCGCCTCAACGGGCCGTCCATCGACGAGCGCGCGCACGTGCCAGGCATAATTTTCGCCCCCTGCATCCATCGCCAGAATGCCGATCTCGTAACCTGAAATCGTTGCCTGCGCCGCACTTTCCCTACGATAAAGCTCGCGATACCGACGCGGATGGATCGGATCATAGCCGGGAATGTAGAACACCCGGCGTCTCCTGACCTCTTTCTGCGGCTCGCTGCTCATGGTGCCCTCTTTTGGAGCACCATAGCGTTGATAATTTGTTAGGGTAAAGCGTTAGCCCAACGCCCCCAGCGCGGGGAAGGTCTCGAGCAGCCAGAAGGCGAAGCTGGAGAAGGCACCCGTCAGCATGGCAAGCCCAACGAGTATCAGCAGACCGCCCATGGTCCGCTCGATCAGCTTCATGTGGCGCTTGATGCGGTTCATCATGCCCATGGCACGGGTGATGAACATCGCGGCCAGCAGGAAGGGGATGCCGAGGCCTGCCGCGTAGATGCCAAGGAGCAGCGTACCTTTGGACACCGATGCCTCGGACGCCGCAAGCGACAGGATCGCGCCCAATTGCGGGCCGATGCAGGGGGTCCAGCCAAAGGCGAAGGCAAGGCCGAGGACATAGGCCCCAAAGCTCGTCCCGCCCTTGTCACCGGCGTCGATCCGCGCCTCCCGGTCGAGGAAGGGGATTCGGAAAAGGCCAACGAAATGCAGGCCGAAGATGATGATCACCACACCCGAGATCTGGGCGAAAAGCGTCTGATTTCGCAGGAAGAATGCGCCGAAGGCGGAGGCGGTGAAGCCGAGGATCAGGAAAACGGTGCTGAGACCGAGCACGAAGAACAGCGCGGCCACGACCGCCTTGCGCCGTGCCTCCTGCACGTTGGACATGTCGTTGAGGGAAACGCCGCTCATGTAGGCCAGGTAGGGCGGCACGATGGGCAGCACGCAGGGGCTGAGAAAACTGATAAAACCGGCCAGCAGCGCGACCAGCATGGCGGGCAAGAGTCCCGCATCTATCAGTTCGATCCCAAACATGGCTCACACTTAGTCGCCTTTTCGGGTGCCGTCACCCGCCAGATTGTCACAAGGTCGTTGAAGCCGTGAAACAACTGTCCTATCTGGCGGCCATGAAGACCTACGATCTCGATGCGACGGGGCTGCTCTGCCCCCTGCCGGTGCTGAAACTGCGCAAGCGCCTTATGGCGCTCGCACCCGGCGACGTCATGCGGCTGCGCGCGGACGATCCGGCGGCTATTGTGGATGTGCCGCATTTCTGCGCCGAGGCAGGCCATGCGCTGGTCGAGACCACCGACGAAGGCGCCGTGCAGGTTTATCACGTGCGCAAGGGCGGCTAGCGCATAAAAAAGCGGGCCTCGATGGGCCCGCTTTCTCTTCTATGTTTTCCGGCTCAGCGACCCAGAGACCACCAGCCCTTGCGTTTGGGCTTCTTGGGCTCTTCAGGCTCTGCTTTCGCCTCTGCCGGTGCGGCTTCAGCGGCCACCGGTTCAGGCGCGGGGGCCTCTTCCGCCACCGGGGCTGCCTCTTCCTTGGGCTTGGCGTCTTCCTTGGGTTTCGCCTTAGCCCGAGTCCGGGTCGTCTTCTTGGGCTTTTCCTCGGCCTTAGGCTCTTCGACGGTGTCCGCTTTCGCGGCTTCGACCTCTTCTGCCTTCGACTCGGTCTCGGCCTCGATTTCTTCCGCCTTCTTCGACCGCGATGACCGGGACCGGGTGGATTTCGCCTTGGCCTTCGGCTTCTCCTCGGCTTCCGCCTCCGCAGCCTCGGACGTCTTAGCGTCGGCATCCGTCGCGGCCTCGGCCTCTACTTCGGCCTTTGCCTTGGATTTCGAGCTGCTGGACCGGGAGCGGCTGCGCGTGGTCTTTTTCTTGGGCTTTTCTTCGGCAGTATCACCGGTCTCGACCCCAGTCTGCTCCTCGGAAGCGTCAAGTGCCGCGTCGTCTTTGCCGGAAGGTTTCTTGTCCTTGGACTTCGCCATATCCTCCGCGTCTTCCGCCTCGGTTTCCCCGTCGGAGGTGTCGGCCTGCTGATCCTCGGCCTGCTGATCGCCGTTGCCCGAACGACCGCGTCCACCACGGCTGCGACGGCGGCGGCGGCGGCGCTTGGGCTTGCCGTCGCCGTCCTCGTTGTCGTTGCGCTGATCGGCAGCCTCATCCTCTGCCTCGGCGGCCGCCTCGTCTTCGTCCACCTGATCCATCAGAGACGTGTCGACGGAGACGACTTCATCCGGGGTCGCCAGGATATTGCGGGTCGCCGTCTTGAATTTCTCCATCGTGAAATCTGGGCTGACCAGATGCGGATCGCCCTCGATCCGGACGGACATGCCATAGCGTGCCTCGATCTGGGCGACATGGTCGCGTTTCTGGTTCATCAGGAAGTTGGCGATGCTGACCGGCGCGGTGATCAGCACCTCGCGCGACCGGCGGCGGGTGCCTTCCTCTTCAATCTGCCGGATGATCGACAGCGCAAGGCTGTCGTCCGAGCGGACAAGGCCGGTGCCATGGCAGGCCGGGCACGGCTGGGTCGTTGCCTCGATCATGCCGGGGCGCAGGCGCTGGCGCGACATCTCCATCAGGCCAAAGCCCGAGATGCGGCCCACCTGGATACGCGCCCGGTCGGTCTTGAGCTTGTCCTTCATCCGTTTCTCGACGGAGGCGTTGTTCTTGCGCTCGTCCATGTCGATAAAGTCGATGACGATCAGCCCAGCAAGGTCACGCAGGCGCAACTGGCGCGCCACCTCGTCGGCGGCTTCGAGGTTGGTCTTGAGTGCGGTCTGTTCGATCGAGCCTTCCTTGGTCGCGCGGCCGGAGTTCACGTCGATGGCCACCAGCGCCTCGGTCACCCCGATCACGATGTAGCCCCCCGACGGCAGTTGCACCGTGGGGTTGAACATGCCGGCAAGATAGCCTTCCACCTGGTAGCGCGCGAACAGCGGCAACTTTTCCTCGTAGCGCTTCACGTTCTTGGCGTGGGACGGCATGATCATCTTCATGAAGTCCTTGGCGATGCGATAGCCGCGCTCGCCCTCGACCAGAATCTCGTCGATGTCGCGGTTATAGAGATCGCGGATCGACCGTTTGATCAGGTCGCCTTCCTCGTAGATCTTCGCGGGCGCGATGGATTTCAGCGTCAGCTCGCGAATCTGCTCCCACAGCCGTTGCAGGTATTCGTAGTCCCGCTTGATCTCCGCCTTGGTCCGCTTGGCCCCGGCGGTGCGCACGATGAGCCCCGCGCCCTGCGGCACCTTGATCTCGTTCGCGATATCCTTCAGCTTCTTGCGGTCGGCGGCATTGGTGATCTTGCGGGAGATCCCGCCGCCGCGCGCGGTGTTGGGCATCAGCACGCAGTAGCGACCGGCGAGTGACAGGTAGGTCGTCAGCGCCGCACCCTTGTTGCCGCGCTCTTCCTTGACGACCTGCACCAGCAGGATCTGGCGGACCTTGATGACTTCCTGGATCTTGTAGCGGCGCGGGCGCGGTTTGCGCGCGGGGCGAATGTCTTCGCTGTCATCCTCGTCGGCGACGGATTCGATTTCTTCGTCCTTCGAGGTCGCATCATTGGCGGTGCCGGCCTCGTCCTCTTCCTCGGCTCCGTCCTCCTCGACCTCTCCCGCCTCGGGCGTATCGACGGGGGATTCGGGCACGCGCTCCATCGGGGAGGAGGCCTCGTTCTCGTCGATCTCGACCTCGTCCTCATCGTCGTGAAGATCGACTGTCTCCATCCCTTCGATCTCGGTCGAGACCTTGGCGTCTTCCGATGCGGCCTCTTCGGCCTTGGACTTGGAGCGGCTGCGCGAGCGCGAGCGGTTCCGCTTCTTCGGTTTTTCCTCGTCCTCGTCCTTGGCCGCCTGTGCCTCGGCATAGGCGCGCTCTTCCTCAAGCAGCGCCTGACGGTCCGCGACGGGGATCTGATAGTAGTCGGGATGGATTTCCGAGAAAGCGAGGAAACCATGACGGTTGCCCCCGTAATCAACGAAAGCCGCCTGAAGCGACGGCTCGACGCGCGTCACCTTGGCGAGATAGATGTTTCCGGCTAGCTGGCGTTTGTTTTCGGATTCAAAGTCGAATTCCTCAACCTTGTTTCCATCCACCACCACGACGCGGGTCTCTTCCGCGTGGGTGGCATCGATAAGCATTTTCTTAGGCATGTTTTCGCTTTGCACAACGCAAGAACCAGCCTGCCCCCGGGGGGCGCAAGCGGTTTTGCGAGGTGACTTGTCAGGGCGATCAAAGACGGCGCAAGGGCGGGGCCTGATAAGGCCTTTCCGTTCCTGCTCATGGCGTCTGCGCGCGTCATCGCGGTTCTTCTCCGATGCGAGCAAGGCAAAGCCTCACCACATCCGTTTGTTAACTGGGTCTTTTCGGGGTTCGCCCCGTCCAACCATCAGCAATTCAGCGACCGTTTCCGGCCCAATCGGTCTGCATGTGGGATGCCGTTGCGACACCCGACAGCAGCGAAACTTTGTGGCAGCACACGCATGGCGCGAAGGCGCCGCGTGAACCGTTCCTCCTAAATAAGGGTTTTGGCGCCCAAAACACAATGGGCAATCTCGCCCTGACGGTCCGGAACTGCATTTCGGCGGCATCGCTTGACAAGGATGGCCGCATCTGGCTCACCTCTTCGACGAACGTGAGAACGGGGTGGGACGGCAGATTGCCGGCTCAGGAGTGAAGAAGGGAATTTCGATGCAAGTCTTTCTGCGCACTGCGGCGATCATGTCAGTCATCGGGCTGGCGGCCTGTGACGAACTGGCGGTTGCGAATGACCCCGTTGCCCTTGCCGAGGTGCGTGGACAGAAAAGCTGTGTCGCGGCGGTTGCCCGAGAGACCGGCAAGACCAGCGGGGCGCTGAACACCACGATCCCGATCGTCGAACTGAACCGCTACATCGTGGACGTACCGGGTGGCGGCTCCTGGACCTGCGTCACCGACGCGAACGGTCGCGCGATAGAGATCGTGGAGCGCCAGAACGGCTGATCCGCTCCGGTCCGGGTGCCCCCAGCTACCACAGCCCTAGAGGTAGTCCGCCCGCTGCAGGCCGTATTTGGCCATCTTCTCGTTAAGGGTACGCCGGGGCAGACAGAGTTCTTCCATCACGCTGGCAATGGACCCCTTGTGGCGACGCATGGTGTTGTCGATCAGCATACGCTCAAAGGCTTCGACGTATTCCTTCAGCGGCTTGCCCTCGGTTGTCATGACCGGCTGCATCTCCTCGTGATCCGACATCAGCAGCGACGCGATGGTCCCGGAACCGCGGCGTGACTGCAGAACCGCGCGCTCTGCCACGTTGATCAACTGACGCACATTGCCCGGCCAGGGCGCCTGCAAAAGCTGCGCTGCTTCCTGCGCGCTGACCTGCGGGGCCTCGCAGCCGTATTCCTCGGCGAATTGATCGCTGAGCCGCGTGAAGAGCGTCAGGATATCCTCGCCGCGCTGGCGCAGCGGCGGCACGGTGATGCGCAGGGCGGCAAGGCGATAGAAAAGATCGGAGCGCAGGGCATCCTCGCAAGTTCGGCCCGCTTCCTGCAGGTTCGAGATCGCGACGATCCGTGTCTCGGCGGGCGTGCCCTGTTCGTTGATGACGCTGAGCAGACGGGCCTGCAGCGTCTCGGACAGCGCCTCGATATCCTCCAGCACCAGCGTACCCCCACGCGCCTCTTCAATCGCGGGCAGTTGCGCGTCCTCGGGCTGCATCGGACCGAAGAGACGTTTCGACAACGCTTCTTCCTCGTAGGCGCCACAGGAGACCAGCACAAACTTCTTGCCCGCTCGCGAGCCCACGGCATGGAGCGCATGGGCCACGAGGGTCTTGCCGGTCCCGGTCTCACCGTCGATGAGCACATGCCCGTCGGCCTGGCCCAGATCAAGGATATCCTCGCGCAGCCGCTCCATGACAGGGGACTGACCGATGAGTTTCTTCATCAGCTGGCCGCCGTCCGACAGTTCGCGTCGCAGCGCGCGGTTGTCCATCACCAGACGCCGCGCGTTCGTGGCCTTCTTGGCCAGCTCGCTCATCCGGTCGGGGTTGAACGGCTTTTCAAGGAAATCGAAGGCCCCTACCCGCATGGCTTCCACCGCCATGGGCACGTCGCCGTGTCCGGTGATCATGATCACCGGCAGGGCGCTGTCGTTGCCCATCAGTTTTTTCAGGAACTGCATCCCGTCCATGCCCGGCATCTTGATGTCCGAGATCACGATGCCCGGGTAATCCGGCCCCAGCTTCTTGAGCGCATCCTCGGCCGAGCCGAAGGTTTCGGTGTCGTAGCCCGAAAGCGCCAGCCACTGGCTGATCGATTGCCGCATGTCCTGCTCGTCGTCGACAATCGCGATTTTCATTGCCTGCGCCATTTTATCACTCCGCAGCTTCTATCGTGTTCTTCTCGCCCATGATGGGCAATTGCATTTCAAAGACCGCCCCGCCGTGTTGTCCGTTCCGGGCTGTAAGTCTTCCGCCTAAGTCGTTGACAATCCCCGACGAGATGGCAAGCCCCAGCCCCACGCCATCGCCCGCCTGCTTAGTCGTGTAGAAGGGCTCGAAAAGCGCGTCGAGGTCCTCGATCCCCGGTCCATTGTCCCGCACGGTCAGCGTCGCAGTTTCCCCCGCCGACAGGATGATCTCCACCTGCGGGTCACGTACCGATTTGGTGGCATCAAGCGCATTGCGCAAGAGGTTGACGATGACCTGTTCGATGCGCATCCGGTCGCCGATCACCATGACCGGCTCATCGGGCAGGATCCGGGCGATCTGCACCTTCCGCTGACGCAGCTGCGGCTCCATCATCGACAGGGCGGAGGCCAGCGCAGCCCCAATATCCACTGGGGAAAACGCCTCCTGCCCCTTGCGAGCGTAGGATTTGAGCTGGCGGGTGATCGCCCCCATCCGCTCGATCAGATCGTCGATGCGTCCGAAGGATGACAGCGCCTCTTCGGGCCGGTTGCGACGCAGCAGCAGACGCGCCCCCGCAAGGTAGGTTTTCATCGCCGCCAGCGGCTGGTTCAACTCGTGGCTCACCGCCGCCGACATCTCGCCCAAGGCGGCCAATTTACTGGACTGCTCAAGGGTCTGTTCGGCCACCGCAAGCGTCTCCTGAACGCGTTTCCGCTCAGCGATTTCCCGCTGGAGGGCGGCGTTCAATGCGCGGAGTTTGGCCGATTCACGCTGGAAGATCGCCAGCCGCCCCGCCGTGCGGCGGCTCAGGAAATAGAAGGTCAGCGCGAGGAGAATCGCGAACCCCATCACCTCCAGCGCCAGCACGCCGTTCACCCTTTCACGGACGCTGGCGTAGGTCGTGTAGCTGACCATGCGCCAGCCCCGGAAGGGAATGCGGTTTTCCAACCGCATCACCGCCTCGCCTTGGAGATAGGCGTCGGGCGGCAGCGCGGTCCAGTCGGCGGTGGCCTGGATGGCCCGCTCGATGGCCGTCTGCGGCGTATGGTTCGCCAGCGCCTCTGGCTCCGTAAGGCCCCGCCAGCGCGGCGAGGTCGCGAGAATGATCTGGCCGGTGCTGTCCATCACGATCACCGCGTCCGAGATCCCGGCCCAGGCGCGCTCAAACTTCTGCAAATCGACCTCAACCGCGATCACCCCCAGCGTGCTGCCGCCCTCCTGGATGCGGCGCGAATACATGAACTGGTACCCGCCCCCCTCGCGCTGGATGGTGGTGAAGATGGTGGCGTTCGCGCGGATCGCATCGACGAAGTATGGTTCAGACCGGTGCATGGAGCCCAGCCTGTTGCGGTCCGTCGCCGCCACCGTCCGCCCGTCGATGTCATAGAGCATCAGCGAGGCCGCGCCGATCTCCTCGACAAAGGAGATAAGCCGTTGGGTCGAGAGCGAATAATCCGCGTCCTGTAGTGCCTTGATAAGCGAGGGGTCACGCGCCAGAAGCTGCGGGACGATGGCGTTCTGGCGCAGCTCGGCCATCAGGTTCCCGCTGTAAAGCGCGATGCGCAGCTCGGCCCGGTTGCGGGTGGTGTCGGTGAAGCGGTCGGTCAGAAGCTTGTTGGTGACCGATATGACAATCACCGCGATGACCATCAGAATGCCGATGGCCAGCCGCACCCGCCAGGAGACGGTCAGTGTCGATTTGGTTTCCGAGGCCGGAGTCATTGCGTCAGTCTACGCGTCGCGGGTCGCGCACTCAAGTTACGCCGCCGTGAGCGCTCCAGCCAATGCGCGGAAGAGCGCCGCCCCGTCGGTGCCGCCGTGGCCGGCATCCGCCGCCCGTTCCGGGTGCGGCATCATCCCGAGGACGCGGCGGTTTTCCGACAGGATGCCCGCGATATCGGCCTGCGCTCCGTTGGGATTGTCGGTATAGGTAAAGGCCACGCGGTCCTCTCCCTGAAGCCGTTCGATGGTGTCCGGATCGGCGAAGTAATTGCCGTCGTGGTGCGCGATGGGGATATTGATCACATCGCCCGCGTTGTAGCCGTTGGTGAAATCGCTGTTCGAGGTCTCCACCCGCAGACCGACGGTCTTGCAGATGTACTTGAGCCCCGCGTTGCGCAACAGCGCGCCCGGCAGCAGGCCGGTTTCCGTCAGCACCTGAAAGCCGTTGCAGATGCCCAGGACATAGCCGCCACGCTCTGCATGACTCTTCACGGATTTCACGATGGGAGATTGTGCCGCGATGGCCCCACAGCGCAGGTAGTCGCCGTAGGAAAAGCCGCCCGGTATGCCCACAATGTCCACCTTACCGGGCAGATCCGTGTCCTTGTGCCAGACCATCTCAACCTCGGCTCCCGCCCGCTCGAAAGCGACCGCCAGGTCGCGGTCGCAGTTCGATCCAGGAAAAACGATGACGGCGGCGCGCATCAGGACATCTCCACCGTGTAGCTTTCGATCACCGTGTTGGCGAGAAGCTTCTCGCACATCGCCGTGACATCCGCCTCGGTGATCCCATCGGCCAGATCGAGCTCGATCACCTTGCCCTGCCGCACGCCATTGACGCCTTCAAATCCAAGCGCGCCAAGCGCATGCCGCACGGCTTCGCCCTGAGGGTCAAGAACCCCGTTCTTCAGCATCACATGCACCCGTGCCTTCATCGCGCGACCCCTCGCTTCATCTTTCCACTACAACTCCGGTCCGACGCCAGCCTCAGTTGATGAGCGTCGGCTTGGTGATCGGCGTCGAGGACTTGGGCAGCACGCCCAGCCGCCGCGCGACCTCCGTATAGGCATCGGTGAGCGAGCCGAGGTCCCGACGGAACACGTCCTTGTCCAGCTTCTGTCCCGTCTCGATATCCCACAGCCGGCAGCTGTCCGGGCTGATCTCGTCCGCAACGATAAGACGCATGAAATCGCCGTCGTAGACGCGCCCGATCTCGATCTTGAAGTCCACCAGCCGGATGCCGACGGCCATCATCACGCCCGACAGGAAATCATTCACCCGCAGCGCCAGGCTCAGGATGTCATCCATGTCCTGCTGGCTGGCCCAGCCGAAAGCTGCGATATGCTCCTCGGTGACCAGCGGATCGCCCAGCTTATCGTCCTTGTAGCAGTACTCAACGATGGGACGCGGCAGTTGCATGCCCTCCTCGAGGCCCAGCCGCTTGGCCATGGAGCCGGCCGCGTAATTGCGCACGATAACCTCGAGCGGGATGATCTCGCACTGGCGGACAAGCTGCTCGCGCATGTTCAGACGCTTGATGAAATGCGTGGGCAGCCCGATCTGGTTGAGACCGGTCATGAAGAATTCGGAAAGACGGTTGTTCAGGACCCCCTTGCCTTCGATCACGTCTTTCTTCTGCGCGTTGAAGGCTGTGGCGTCGTCCTTGAAATACTGGACGATGGTGCCCGGCTCGGGACCCTCGTAAAGGATTTTCGCTTTGCCTTCGTAGATCTTCTTGCGCCGGGCCATGGGCGTCCTTTCGGATTGGAGGGTCGGGGTGGCTCCCCCGGCCTGTTGGGGCCCTCTTAGTCTATGCCCCCCTGTCCTGCAAGCGCGTGAAGCGTCTTGTCATTACCGCGGCGCATGTCCATCTTGGAATGCAAAGGTCCAGACCAAGGAGTGCCCCGTATGACCACGATGAAAGACCGCGAAAACGCCTTCGAGAACAAGTTTGCCCATGACGCCGAGATGCAGTTTAAGGCGGAGGCGCGCCGCAACAAGCTTCTGGGTCTCTGGGCCGCCGACCTTCTGGGTAAGTCTGGCAATGATGCGCAGGCCTATGCGCAGGAGGTTGTAAAGTCCGATTTCGAGGAACCGGGCGACGAGGACGTCTACCGAAAAGTGTCGGGCGATCTGGGCGACCGGGCGGACGAGGCCACGATCCGCGCCAAGATGGTGAGCCTGATGACCGAGGCGAAGGCCCAGATCATGGAAGAGCACGACTGAGGCTTTTCCAGAGCGGAATTCAAGCGGCGCCTCTCCGAAAGGAGGGGCGCATTTCATTTGGGGATTTGAAGGCGTGAGGATCCTGCCACCCAAACCAGCCCGTCCGGCCCCTGTATCTTCGCTCATCATCAAGATGAAGATTATGAAGTTGCCTTGAATGGCGACCTGTGAAAGGGGATCCGCAAACACTCCTACAGGGCTTCAAAAATGAGCACCTCCTTTACCGATCTTCTTGCCGAGAAAGGCACCCTTCTTGCCGATGGCGCGACCGGAACGAACCTTTTCAACATGGGTCTGATGTCGGGTGACGCGCCCGAGTTGTGGAACACGGATGAGCCCAGGAAGATCATCGCCCTTTACAAAGGCGCGGTCGAGGCAGGCAGCGATCTCTTCCTGACCAACAGCTTCGGCGCGAACGCCGCGCGGCTCAAGCTGCACGATGCCGCCAAGCGCGCCCATGAGCTGAGCCGCGTTTCCGCAGAACTCGCGCGCGAGGTTGCCGATACCGCGGGCCGCCCCGTGATCGTTGCTGGCTCCGTCGGACCGACCGGAGAGATCATGGAACCCGTCGGCACGCTCAGCCACGCGCTTGCCGTCGAGATGTTCCACGAGACGGCGGATGGGCTGAAGGCGGGCGGTGCAGATATCGGCTGGCTTGAGACCATCAGCGCCCCCGAGGAATACCGCGCCGCCGCCGAAGGCTTTGCCATGGCGGGGTTGCCGTGGTGCGGCACGATGAGTTTCGACACCGCCGGGCGCACAATGATGGGCGTCACCTCGGAGGCCTTGGTCGATCTGGTCGAGGAGCTGGACAACCCGCCGCTGGCGTTCGGGGCGAACTGCGGCACGGGGGCGTCGGATCTGCTGCGCACGATCCTTGGCTTTGCGGGCAAGAACCCCGCGCGTCCGATCATCGCCAAGGGGAACGCCGGCATCCCGAAATACGTCGATGGCCACATTCACTATGACGGTACACCCGAGCTGATGGGCAGATACGCCGTGATGGCGCGCAATTGCGGGGCCAGCATCATCGGCGGATGCTGCGGGACGATGCCCGAGCATCTCAAGGTCATGCGCGAGGCGCTGGACACGACCCCGAAAGGCAGCGCGCCAGAACTGGCCGAAATCGTATCCGCCTTGGGCGACTTCTCCTCTGCCAGCGACGGGACGGGCGACGGAGCGCCCCCCGCCCGCGCGCGGCGCGGGCGTCGCAGGGGCTGAGGGACCGTCATAGCAGCGACAACTGCGCCCCCGGCAGGATCGGCGGCCGGAACAGGTCTGACCGCATGGGGGTGGCTGCCGTGGCAAGGCCCAGGCGTTTCATGGCGATATCGAACCGTCGCGCGATCATCTCGGCATAGGGCCCCTCGCCCCGCATGCGCCGGTGCCAACGCGAATCGTACTCTTTGCCCCCGTGCATCTCGCGCAGGCGGGACACGATCCGCGAAGCCCGGTCCGGAAAATGCGCGGCCAGCCATTCCTGAACGAGCGGTGAGACCTCGAGCGGCAGGCGCAGCATGATCCAGCTCGCGTGTCGCGCACCCGCATCGCGCCCCGCCTCGAGGATCTTTTCCAACTCCGGGTCCGTGAGCGCCGGGATCATCGGCGATGCCATGACGCGCACCGGAATGCCCGCCTCGGCCAGACGCCGGATGGTCTGCAGCCGCCGCGCGGGTGACGGCGCACGCGGCTCCATCAGCCGGCTCAGCTTGGCATCCAAAGTCGTCACTGAAATGCCCACCCGGATCAGCCCGCGCCGGGCCATACGTGCAAGTATGTCGATGTCGCGCTCAATCAGGCTGCCCTTGGTCACAATGGCCGTAGGATGCCCCGCCTCTTCGAGAACATTGAGACATTCCCGCATGATAGCGAAATCCTTCTCGACCGGCTGATAGGGATCGGTATTTGTTCCGATGGCAATCGGCGCCACACGGTAGCGTTTGTTCGCGAGCTCTCGCCGCAACACTTCGGCCGCCTGCGGGCGCGCAATCAGACGTGTTTCGAAATCAAGACCGGGCGACAGGCCGAGGTAGGCATGGGTCGAACGGGCGAAGCAGTAGACACAGCCATGCTCGCAGCCCCTGTAAGGGTTGATCGATCTGTCGAAGGGCAGATCGGGCGAACGATTGTATGTGATCAGCCTGCGCGGCACCTCGATGGCGGTATGCGTGCGCAGGACAGGCAAGGGTTCCTCGTCCTCGTGCGCCCAGCCATCGTCGATGACCTCCCGACGGTGGCGCTCGAACCGGCCTTCGTGGTTGCTGCGCGCGCCGCGGCCCCTGATCCTGAAATGTCGGCTCTCATCGTCCATGTGTCCGAATAGAACAAATATAGAACATTTGCAATGTATCTCCGCTATGGCCCCGCCACGCTTGAAGAATTCTCATAATCATCTGAAGAAAAATGCGTCGCACAAAACGCGGCCCATGTCGTAATTTGCGTATGATGACGCTGCGTTTCGTGACAAAAGCTTTTGTCAAACGGCCCCAGGCGCAGCCCTGCAAGCATGGCAGAAGGAACAACAGATGTCCGACGAAGACGAAATCATCCTCTCCGAACTGGATGACGAGGAACTGGTTCAGCAGATGTTCGACGACCTCTACGACGGTCTCAAGGAAGAGATCGAAGAGGGCGTGGAGATCCTGCTGGAGCGCGGCTGGGAGCCATACGACATCCTGACCAAGGCGCTCGTGGGGGGCATGACCATCGTCGGCGCGGATTTCCGTGACGGTATTCTCTTCGTGCCCGAGGTGCTGCTGGCCGCCAACGCGATGAAGGGCGGCATGGCCATCCTCAAGCCGCTCCTGGCCGAGACCGGCGCGCCCCGCGTCGGCAAGATGGTGATCGGCACCGTGAAGGGCGACATCCACGACATCGGCAAGAACCTCGTCGGCATGATGATGGAAGGGGCCGGTTTCGAGGTGGTCGATCTGGGCATCAACAACCCTGTCGAGAACTACCTTGAGGCGATGGAACGGGAATCGCCCGACATTCTAGGCATGTCGGCCCTGCTGACGACGACGATGCCCTACATGAAGGTGGTGATCGACACGATGGTCGAACAGGGCATTCGAGACGATTACATCGTGCTGGTGGGCGGCGCGCCGCTGAACGAGGAATTCGGCAAGGCCATCGGCGCCGACGCCTATTGCCGGGACGCCGCCGTGGCGGTCGAGACCGCCAAGGCCTGGATGGCGCGCAAGCACAACAGCGCCAAATCCGCCTGAGGGTGGTTTCACTCTTTGCGAAGGGCCCTGCCACGCGGCGGGGCCTTTTTGTTTGGAACCGGGGCCCTTATCTTTGAGAGAGAGGAATATGCCATGCCAACTTTCCGATTTGCCCTGATCCCGCTGTCCGTACTTGTCGCGGCCGGCATCACCGTCTGGGGCCTCCCGCTCGCCGGCCCGCAAGGGCTGGTCATCGCCCTGCCCCTTGCGCTGATTGCGGCTGCAGCCCTGCAGCTTATCCGCCGGTGATCCCTTCCGACGAAAAACTGATCGAGGCAGGCCTGCCGCTGGCGATCCCCCGAGGCCGCGTTCTGCTTATCGCCTGTGGGGCGCTGGCCCGCGAGATACTGGACCTGAAAAAGCGCAATGGCTGGGATCACCTCGACCTGACCTGCCTGCCCGCCAAGTACCACCTCTATCCCGACAAGATTGCCGAAGAGGTCCGCAAAGCGGTGACGGCACACCGGGCGGACTACGACGATATCTTCGTGGTCTACGCGGACTGCGGCACCGGTGGCCTCTTGCAGGCCGCCTGCGCCGAACTTGGGGTTGAAATGGTCGCGGGCCCCCATTGCTACAGTTTCTTCGAGGGCAACGACGCCTTCGCGGCAAAGGCGGAAGAGGAATTCACCGCCTTTTACCTCACCGATTTCCTCGTCCGGCAGTTCGACGCCTTCGTCTGGAAGCCCATGGGCCTCGACCGCCATCCGGAACTGCGCGACATGTATTTCGGGAATTACGAAAAGCTCGTCTACCAGGCACAGACCGACGATCCGGCGCTGACGGAAATAGCCAGGGATTGCGCTGAAAGGCTCGGCCTCGCCTTCGAACGTCGCTTCACCGGTTACGGTGATCTTGCAACGGCCCTCGAAAGGCTCTGAGGTCTCTCCTCTTTCTGGCCAGAAAAAGTCCCGGGGTCTGGGGCAGAGCCCCAGTCCGACGCTGCACGTCTTGCTTCCTTCGAAGACTTTCAGGCCACCGCCGCCGCACTCTCCCTGATCCGCTCGATCATCGCGCGCAAACCGTTGGAGCGCTGCGCCGAAAGGTGATCGTTCAGCCCCAGCCGTCCCATCTCGGCGCGGGCGTCGACCGCGAGCACCTCCGCCGGGGTCAACCCGTTGAAGAGCGTGCGCAGCACGGCGATGAGACCGGAGACGATCATCGCGTCGCTGGCCCCATCGAAATGCAGCCTGCCGTCCTCGAAGGTCAGATGGAGCCAAACCTGGCTGGCGCAGCCTTCGACCTTGGTGGCCGGTACGCGAAGCGCCTCTTCCAGCGGCGCCATCGCCTTGCCCTGCTCGATCACGTGGCGGTAGCGGTCTTCCCAGTCGTCGAGAAACTCAAAATCCTCGACCAGTTCTTCAAACGCGGCATTCGCCATGGGTTCTTGCCCTTCCAAGTCTATCCGTCGGCCCTGAGTTAGGAGCCCATCCCGCAAAGGTCCAGCCCCTTCCCAAGGAACCCCCAATAGGGTAGTCAAAACACGAGCAGAACTTCCCAGGGCAATCCCGATGCGCAAGACACTTCCCCTTCTTCTGGCCGCGACCCTTGTTCTGAGCGCCTGTGCCACGGTCAGGGAAAGCCGCATCAACCCGTTCAACTGGTTCGGTCAATCCCGGTCCGAGCGGATCGAGCAGGCGGAAAACACCAATCCGCTGATCCCCAAGGGCGGCGGGCTTTTCTCCTTCAACCGGCCCGAAACCCAGGTCTACCTGGGACAGCCCTTTGAAGAAGTGACGGACCTCACGGTCGAGCGGGTACCGGGTGGCGCCATCATCCGCGCGACGGGCCTTGCCGCTCGGCAGGGCATCTACGCGGTGCAGCTGACGCCAGTGAACGAAGAGGAAGAAGCCGTTGACGGGGTTTTGACCTACCGTCTGGAAGGCATCCGGCCCAATCGTCCGACACCGGTCGGGACCAAGCCCACGCGCGAGGTGATCGCGGCGCGCAAGGTCACCGATCAGCAGTTGCGCGGCGTCCGCCAGATCCGCGTCGAAGGTCAGCAAAACGCGCGGGTCGTGCGCCGCTGACCTGACCCTTGAAGGGTTGTCGCGTCAGCCTGCTGCCGTCACGATGATTTCCACGGTAAAGTCTGGCCTGGCCAGCTTCGCCTCTCCGCAGGCGCGCGCGGGCGCGTGACCCTCCGGAACCCAGGCGTCCCAGACCCCGTTCATCTCGTCGAAGTCGGCCATGTCAGCGAGCCAGATCACCGCCTGAAGGATGCGCGACTTGTCAGAGCCTGCCTCGGCCAGCAGCGCGTCGATCTTGTCAAGGCAATCCTGCGTCTGCCGCGCCACGCTTTCGCCCGCCGTGCCCACCTGACCGGCCAGATAGATCGTGCCGTTGTGAGCTACGATCTGGCTCATGCGCTGGTTTGTGTGATGCCTCTTGATATCCGCCATACTTCGTCTCCAGTTTCAAAAGATCAGACCTCGACCACCTCGACGTCGCTGCCGCGCGCCGTCAGAGCGATCTTGCCCTCGCAAAGCCGCAGCGCATCGTTGCCGAAGACCTCGCGCCGCCACCCGCGCAGGGCCGGAATGTCCCGCAATCCCGCCGCGATCCCGTCAAGGTCGGCGGCGGGCGCGATCAGCTTGGCCGCCACGCCTTCTTGCTCGGTCTTGGCTTTCAGAAGCACGCGCAGCAGATCGGCAAGGGCCGGGTTCACCTGCAACTTGTCCCGGCTGCGGTCCGGTTTTGGCAGGTCCTCGGGCTTGCAGCCCCGCGCCCGGTCGATGGCCTTGAGTATCCCTTCCGCAATGTCGCCCCGCCGTGCCTCGCGCAGCAGAAGCCGGGCGCGGCCCAGTTCCTCGTGATCGGAGGGCTTGAGGCTGGCCAGTTCGATCAGGGCATCGTCCTTGAAAACGCGGTTGCGCGGCACGTTGCGTTGCTGGGCGTAGTCCTCGCGGAAGGCGGCCAGTTCGCGCACGAACCCGAGGAACTTAGGGGAATTCGTGCGCGTCTTGACGCGTTTCCAGGCGTCTTGCGGGGCGGTGATATAGGTATCCGGCGTTGTCAGCGTCGACAGCTCTTCCGCCACCCAGCGCTCGCGCCCGTTCTCTTCGAGCTTCTCCGCCAGATATTCGTAAATCTGCCGCAGATGTGTCACGTCCGCCAATGCGTATTTCTTCTGGGCATCCGACAACGGACGCCGCGACCAATCGGTAAAGCGTGACGTCTTGTCGACGCCGGAATGGCAAATCTTGCGCACCAGCGTCTCGTAGCCCACCTGCTCACCAAAGCCGCAGACCATGGCGGCAACCTGCGTGTCGAACAGGGGCTCAGGGAAGACCTGCGCATCGACGTAGAAGATCTCGAGATCCTGCCGGGCGGCGTGGAAGACCTTGACCACCCCGGTGTTGCGGAAAAGCTCGTAAAGCGGCTCAAGCGAGATGCCGCCCGCCAATGGGTCGACAAGCACGGCGTTGCTGTCGTCCTTTCCGGGCATTGCAAGCTGGATCAGGCAGAGCTTGGAATAATAGGTTCGCTCGCGCAGGAATTCGGTATCGACGGTGACGTAGGCCTCGGCGGCGGCCGCGTTGCAGAAAAGGGCAAGATCAACAGTCGTTGTGATTGTTTTCATATGTTCTCTTTACTCGTGCGCCGGGCAGAACCGCTGTTCTGAGGACGCTATAGCACGCGATCCGCCTTGGCCAGTCAGCCTTCGATCAGGACCGGCGTGCGGTCTCCGGCGACGAAGCGGCGCAGGACCGCCGGATAGAGCCGGTGCTCCAGTTTCAGGACACGCGCCGCCAGCGTGTCGGGCGTGTCGCCCTCGGCGACCTTCAGTGTGGCCTGGCCGAGAATCGGACCATCGTCCAGCGCCGCCGTGACCTCGTGCACCGTGCAGCCGTGCAGGGCGTCGCCTGCCTCCAGCACACGTGCGTGGGTGTGCAACCCCTTGTACTTGGGCAGCAATGAGGGATGGATGTTGATCATCCGTCCCGTCCAGAGGTCGGTGAAACCGCCGGTAAGCTGGCGCATGAAACCCGCCAGGCAGATGATGTCCGGCCCATGGGGCGCGATCCGAGCGGAAATCTCCGCCTCGAAAGCGGGCCGGTCGCCCTTGAAGGGGCGATGGTCGACGACCTCTGTCGGGATGCCCCGGTCGCGCGCCCAGGCGATGCCGCCGGCATCCGCACGGTTGGAGAACACCAGACAGGGACGCGCCGGGTGATCGCCGGTCATGTCCTCGACCAGCGCGCGCATGTTCGACCCGCCACCAGAGAGGAAGATCGCAACCCGCTTGGTCAAAGCAGGCTGCCTTTGTAGCTGACACCCGACCCTTCGACGATCCTGCCGATCTCGACCGGGGCGTGACCGTCGCTCGCAAAGGCCGCACGGGCCGCGTCAAGTTGCGTGGGCGGCACGACCGCGACCATGCCGATGCCCGCGTTGAAGGTTTTTAGCAGTTCCGCCTCGGCCATGCCGCCTTGCGCCACAAGCCAGCGAAAGACCGGCGGAAGGTTCCACGCGCCAAGGTCGATCCCGGCCCCAAGCCCTTCGGGCAGGACGCGCGGCAGGTTCTCGGTTAGCCCGCCGCCGGTGATATGCGCCAGCGCGTGAACCGCGTCCGCTTTCAGCGCCTCGACGGCGCCTTTCACGTAAAGCCGCGTGGGCGTCAGCAGGGCTTCGCCAAGGCTGCCGTCACCCCAGGGGCATGGATCGTCCCAGCCAAGCCCGCTTAGCTCCACCAGCTTGCGCACGAGCGAATAACCATTGGAATGCACGCCATCGCTGGGCAGACCCAGCAGGATGTCACCTGCGGAAACGTCACGCGGCAGGTCCGTGCCACGCTCCATCGCGCCCACGGCGAAGCCCGCGAGGTCGAAGTCGCCGGCACCGTACATGCCCGGCATCTCCGCCGTCTCTCCCCCGATCAGTGCGCAGCCGGAGCGCGCGCAGCCCTCGGCGATGCCTTCGATGATCCGTGCCGCCTGGTCAAGCTCCAGCTTGCCGGTGGCGAAATAATCGAGAAAGAACAAGGGCTCCGCCCCCTGGCAGACCAGATCGTTGACGCACATCGCCACGAGGTCGATGCCGATGCCATCCACGTTGCCCGTGTCGATGGCGATGCGCAGCTTGGTCCCCACGCCGTCGGTCGCGGCCACCAGCACCGGATCGGCAAAGCCCGCGGCCTTGAGATCGAAAAGCGCGCCAAAACCGCCGAGGCCGGACATCGTGCCGGGCCGGGCGGTGCGCTTGGCCGCAGGCTTGATCCGTTCGACAAGGGCGTTGCCCGCGTCGATATCGACCCCCGCGTCGGCATAGGTGATCCCGTTTTTCGAAGTGCTCATGCCTCAATCCCCTCGCTGCACACAGGCGCTTGCCGAGGGGTTAGTGCATCGCCCATGGCTGTGCAACGGTAAGCCTTGACGAAAGTACGCATCGCGCATACCCAAAAGCCATGGCGGGCCTGTAGCTCAATGGTTAGAGCAGAGCGCTCATAACGCTTTGGTTGCAGGTTCGAGTCCTGCCGGGCCTACCATGACTGCCTAGCGTGCAGCACTCACGTACCAGTTCACCGTCATCTCGACCACCGTATCCCCCTCGGCGTCGCGGATGTCGACGTGCACGTCGAAGGCTACCTTGCCGTCGGTTTCGATGGCCTTCATCAGGTCGGCGCCTTTTTGCGAGGTCTTTGCCTCTGCCGTCAGCGTCCCCATGGCGACCTTCTTGAAGGTGATCTGGGAGGTCGCGGCGACCGGGCGCATCTGCAGGATCACCGGTGCCAGCGCACCCGCCAGGGCAGCGCCAGAAGCTGCCTCGCCCAGCGTGAACATGGCGCCGGCGTGCATTGATTTGATATGGTTCGACACCTCTTCGCGCTGTGCCAGCTGGGCGCTGGCCGTGCCTTCCCCGATTTCGAGCAATTTGACACCAACGTGGTTGGCGAAGGGCACGGCGGCGTCGAGATGGGATTTGATCATGTCATAGGGGGTCATGCGAAGTCCTCGGCTGACGCGGAAAGGTGTGTCCTTTTGCACGGACCCGAGCCGCAATGACAATCGTTCCGCCACGTCCTTCGGTCGAAAAGGGATTCTTAACGCCTCTGAACTACCAGTTCAGGGCGAACAGACAGAGGACTTTGACTTGTTACGCGTCAATGCGGTCACCGAGGATCAGATCGACGGGAACATGGCGATGGCGATGCTGCGCCAGTCCCCCCAGTGCATCAAGATCCTCGACGAAAGCGGCAGGCTCCGCTTCATGAGTGAGAACGGCCAGGACATCATGGAGATCGAGGATTTCGATGCGCTCTGTGGGCAGGACTGGTGGGACCTCTGGCCCGAGGAATCGCGCGAGACGCTGAAGAACGCCGTTGCCTCGGCGCGGCGCGGCGTGACCGTCAGTTTCGATGCCCCCTGCCCCACCGCCGGCGGCACGCTGAAACACTGGCGCGTCCGGGTGAGCCTCGTGAAGGGGGGCGAGCTTGACGGCATGATCATCGCCGCCTCCGAGGACGTCAGCGACAAGGTCGCAACGGAGGAAGCGCGCAAGGCGCTGGAGATCGACAACCTCGCCCTGCGCAGGTTCACACGCTTCGTCGCTCACGACCTGCGCGGCCCGATCCGGCATCACAAGCTTCTGGCAGAAATCATCGCCATGTCGGCCGCCCCCGACGCGGCGGACAAGGACGACGTGCCCGTGCTGGCCGACGAGATTGAGAAATCCGCGGGCGCCCTGCTGGACCTGCTGGCGGGGCTGGAAAGGCTGCACGCCGCCGAAGATGACGAGATCGAAAGCCTCGAGGCGCTCAGCATCGATGCGCTGTGTCACCGCGCGGCCGAGATGACCGGACATACCCGCCTGTCTCTCGAGACGGAATGCAACGATCTGATGATCCGTGCCAACGCAGGCCAGATGCTGGCGGTGCTCGCAAATCTCTTCGAGAACGCCATCAAGTACGGTGCCACCGACCTCGGCAGCACGGTGCGTGTGACGGCGGAGCCGGCGGATGAGAACCGTGTGCGGATCGTGGTGTCTGACAACGGTGCGGGCTTTGCCCCGGACCGGATCGAAGACGTCTTTCAGCCCATGGTACGGCAATCGAACAGCCAGGGCATTGCCGGATCGGGCCTCGGCCTGTCCCTCGTTGAACGGGTCATCGCCCGGCATCACGGAACGGTCCGGCGTCTTGGGGCTCGCGAGAAAGCATTGAGCGGCGCCATCATCGAAATGGTGCTTCCAGCGGCAGCGGACGACGCAGAAAGGTAGAGCTGAGATGCGGCAGGCAAGAATCTTGATCGTGGACGATTCCCAGATCGACCGGATGATCCTCAGGCGCGCCTTCGACAAGGCCGATCTCAACACGGTCGATCTGGAGGAAGCCGAGGATGCTGTATCTGCGATTGCGACCCTCGACCGGAGCGACTTCGACGCGATCTTTCTCGATGTCAACATGCCGGGCGAGAACGGCTTTCACGTATTGCGTTCGCTGCGCGAAAAGCGCGCGCGGACCTGGCCCCTGGTGTTCATGTACTCCTCCTCGGATCATCCCGACGACATCGAGCTTGCCTATCGGGAGAAAGCGACGGCCTATCTGTGCAAACCTTCGGAATTTTCGCAGGTCAAGGACATGATGACCGATTGCGTCAGCTTGATCAGCCGCGCCGCGGGAGGGGGCGGGGGGCAGCGCTATCAGGCCTGAGGCGAACGCCCTCCATCGGCTCTTGGCGGTCCTGTACAGTGAGAACCCGATGCCAGACCATGGTATCCGCGGGCGCGATGCTGTGAAGGGATCGACTTAGCGGGCGATCACGATATCCGCGCGCAGCCCTCCCAGTCGGGAGGATTCACCCAGTCGCAATACGCCGCCATGGGCGCGGGCAATGTCCGTCGCGATCGCAAGCCCGAGGCCCACACCGCCGCCCTGATCCTGATTGCGCGCCGGATCAAGCCGGGTGAAGGGCTTGGCGGCCTCCTGCCTGAGGTCCTCAGGGATGCCCGGACCATCATCCTCGACCCTGATGCGCAGCGTCTTGTCCGAGAGCATCACGGAAACCTCGGCCTTCGCACCGTAGCGGACGGCGTTGGAGATCAGGTTGTC
This sequence comes from Sulfitobacter sediminis, assembly GCF_040811725.1. Taxonomy (NCBI): domain Bacteria; kingdom Pseudomonadati; phylum Pseudomonadota; class Alphaproteobacteria; order Rhodobacterales; family Roseobacteraceae; genus Sulfitobacter; species Sulfitobacter sediminis. The sequence goes on along the minus strand of NZ_JBFNXX010000002.1, from coordinate 315,616 downwards.
GACAGCGCGCCGCATGGCGGTCCTGCGCAGGCTCACCATGCCGTCCCCGTCGCCCTCGGCGGGCAGGAGCGTCACGTCACGGCCAGCCCTCTGCGCGTCCTCGACGATCTGGCGGACAAAGACATGCGGATCGACCTTTTCGGGCGTCCCCTCAGCCGCGCCCTTGGCGAAGTTCAGGAACTCATCCAGCATCCGCTGCATGTCGTCCACATCCTGCAGCAGCGGCGCGGCTTCCTCTTCGTCCAGCATCGATAGCCCCAGCCGTAGCCGCGTGAGGGGCGTGCGCAGATCGTGGCTTACCCCCGAGAGCATCAGGGTACGTTGTTCGATCTGACGCTCTATCCGGCTGCGCATGTCGACGAAGGCATTGCCTGCGCTGCGCACCTCGACCGCGCCCGCTGGCGTATAGGGCAAATGCCGCCCCCTGCCAAAGGCCTCGGCGGCCCGCGCAAGCCGCTTGATCGGTCGCAACTGGTTGCGCAGGTAGATCGAGGCGATGAATGTCATCAGGACGCCGAAAAAGATGGTGTAGACAAAGAGCTGGTGCGGATTGCTGGCCGATATCCGCCGCCTGTCGAACTGAAGCTCCAATGGCCCTTTCTCGCTGTCGAGATAGAGCCGAACAAGCCTGTTGGTCCGCAGATCGACAGCGCGGAACCCCTCGAGCATTTCCGAGAACCGCTCCACGATGACGCGCCCGGAATAATCGTACCAGACCATTTTACTGTTGTCCGGGATATCCCGGGGCGGCGCCGGAATTACCGCGATGTCGAGCGGACCGAATTGCCTGTTCACTTCCTCGGACACCTCGTCGGGCGTGGCCGCGTCTTCTGCGGCGCGCATGATCAAGGCGATCTCGCGCAGCATGGTGTCGGTCATCTGGTGGGTCACGCCCTCGAAATGCCGCTGGGCAAAGACGACGGTGACGACAAGCTGGATGAACACGACCGGCAAGAGCAGAATAAGCGCGGCACGTCCGTAGATGCCGCGCGGCATGTAGTGTTTGAGCCAGACGAAGGACATGCGCAGGTCACCGACCGATCGTTTCCGCCATAGCCGGGGCCGAAACGCCCGCAGCCTGTTTGAGATCGGATAGTGCTGTGAAATGCCCGCCTCCGCAATGCACGGTACGGAAGCACTTCTCGGGGCGCACCGGCGTCACAGGAGCATGGCGCGTAAAGCGGGTGCAAAAGACCGCCGCTTAGCATAAGTCTTGGACAGCGACATGAGCCGGAGAAGACCGATGCAGCCGCCTGACGATTTCAATCCGCCCGTAGGCAAAGCTGAGACACTCGCGCCCGGGCTGCGCAGGATCGTTGCGCCGAACCCGTCGCCCATGACCTATCGGGGCACCAATACCTACGTCGTCGGCGACAGGCAGCTTGCCGTGATCGACCCCGGCCCGGATGACGCCGCACATCTTCAAGCCATTCTCCGCGCGATCAAACCGGGCCAGGAAGTGAGCCACATCATCGTCACCCACACCCATCTGGATCACTCACCGCTGGCCCGGCCGCTGGCAGCCGAGGTCGGGGCCCCCGTGCTGGCCTTCGGCGATGCCGAGGCGGGGCGGTCGGATGTCATGGCGCAGCTTGCCGCGACCGGCCTGATGGGTGGCGGCGAGGGAATCGACGAGAGCTTCACTCCGGACCGGACCCTGAAGGATGGCGAGATCGTTGAGGGGGACGGCTGGGCGCTCGAGGCGCTGCACACGCCGGGACATATCGGCAACCACCTGTGTCTTGCCTGGGGCAGGACGTGTTTCACCGCCGACCACGTGATGGGCTGGGCCTCGTCGCTGGTCTCTCCCCCCGATGGAGATCTGACCGATTTCATGGCCTCTTGCGAAAAACTCGCCGCACGGGAATGGGACGCCTTCCTGCCCGGCCACGGTGACGCGATCGGCGCACCCGCAGCACGGCTCGACTGGCTTGTCACACACAGGCGCGCCCGCGAGGCGGCGATCCTCGATGCGCTCCGCAGCGCCCCCGCCACGGCGCGCGCAATCGCTACGGAAGTCTACACTGAAACGCCGCTCGCCCTTATCGGCGCCGCGACCCGCAACGTTCTGGCGCACCTTGTTGATTTGATGGGGAAATCCACGGTCTCTCCGGTGGGAGAACTGCACGCGGATGTCCCTTTCCGGCTCCTTTCGGACTGACCGGAATTTTTCCCGGAAACTCCGCAAAACCCTCTGGACGTGCCAAAACACCACTGCTATATCGCCCGAACCGTTCCGGCGTAGCTCAGCGGTAGAGCAGTTGACTGTTAATCAATTGGTCGTAGGTTCGATCCCTACCGCCGGAGCCATAATAAGCCCTCAAGTCATTTAGACTTGAGGGCTTATTTGTGTGTGTGAACGCGGCACGGACGGCAGTTCTCTGATCAGCGAAGGCCGTCCTTGCCCTCGACATCCCAGGCTTCCAGCCCACCCATGCGGCTGTGCAGCCGTCCGCCGCAGGACATGGCCAGGGCAAAGACGATTTCGTCGGCGCGCGGGCCGTCGGGCAGGCCCACCTCGATCCCGTCGAAATGGCTGCGCACGTAGGCGGCATTGATATGACCGAGAGGGATGTCGAGCCGGGTGCCGATTCCACCTCGTTTCATGCAGGAGGGCACGATGGCGTTCGACTGGCCCAGAAGGCCGCGCATGGCGTAGCCGCCCGGCACATGCCAGAGCGCGCCATGCTCCAGCTCGCCGTTTTCGCCAACGACCGCGCCCTTGCCGTAACCGTCGATCCCGTCCTTTCCGCCAAGGGCCGCGATCAGGCGTTCGCTCATCTCGGTGCCGAGGGGTTTGAGGTCTTCCATAGCGGGCTGCAGATCGGGTTCGTACCGGCCCGCAAAGGGGTTGCCGACGCAGGCCAGAATGGCGCCAAGCTTGCGCGGCGTTTGTGGCATCGGTCCGCCGTCGTGGCGGACCTCTTCTAGGATCAGTTGCATTTTCCGGACGGGGAAATCAGGCATGGCTCAGGACGCTTTCAGGCTGGGAATGGGTTGTGGCGACTTGCCTGTCGAGGACAAGGGCTGCTTGATGCAGAAGGTCGCGCTCTCGAAAATCCTCGCCCACACGCAGGCCCCGCTCAAGAGCCGCAGCGACCTCGTGGTCATGCAGTGCGCCAACGCCGGTGGTTACGAGCCTTTCGCCCAGATCGCTGTCCGGGTTCAGCGTCGTCGCAGGCGTTCGCGCGATGCCCGGATGCCCCGGCAAGTCGATGGCATTGGCAATCAGGGTCGCGGCAACATCGGCGGCGGCGGCGCTACGGGCAACAACGGTGACGGCGTCGGCAATGCCGAGCGAATGGCTGCGGCCGCGCCAGCCAGACGTTGCCATGCCGCGCGCGGGGCTGTCAGCGGTGATGCGTATCTCACCGGACGGAGCGAGGGATGTCATCGATTGCCCGGGGGCGAGGTGAAAGGCGATGTCGCCGCCATTGTTGACGTAGGCCCTGGGGATCGTGTCGCCCGCCACCAGGGCGGCCAGCATTTCATCGGCGACAGCACCCGCGACAGCCGCCATGGGTGTCACGAATTGCCCGGAGAAGGGAGCGACGGCGGCGGCCATCCGGCGCGCGACGGGATCCGAGAACCGGTGCCCGTCAAGCGGGCAGCGCAGCGCCGGCAATTCCCGCACCAGACCGTCGAGCAGCCCGTCAAAGCGCGCGATGGCCCGTTCGTAAGCTGCCTGTCGCGGGGCTCCGATCACCTCGATGATCAGATCGACCGGGCCGTGATGCAGATGCAGCCGCCGCCCGTCGGGCAGCAGGGCGGCCTGTGGACCTCTGCTCACGGTTTCTCCCCCAAAAGCCGCACCGCGCTGCCGTATTCGCCACCGGTTGCCAGAACGTCCGACAATTCGCGCACCGAAGCCGCGTGGCCGCCAAGGCGTTCGTACTCGTCCCGGGCAATGGTGAATTCCAGCGGCGCGACCAGCGCCGGTGTCGGCACATAGCCGAACGCCCCGTCTGGCAGGCCCAGCACGTCGACCATCAGGGTGATGCCCCCGCCCGGCCATATGTAGACCCGCGCGCCGCCCACGGTGACGCGGGTCCGCTCTGCATGGACAGACTGCGTCAGGCGGATCGGGTTGCGGGTCACGCCAGAGCGCAGCGACCCCCCCGCGCCGCCCATAAAAAGCACAGTGCAAAGGGCAGGTTCGCAGTTTTCGGCGATCAGATCGACGGAGGGTTGCAACGCCTGCGGCATAGGCTGTTCGACCGGCCGCAGATCATCGTTCAACTCGTAATAGCCGCTGTGCTCCCCGGTGGTGGAGACCATGAGCAGCCGTAGACCGGGGCGCGCGCCCTTCTCTGGGCGCCAGGGGCCCAGAATGCTCAGCGGATCGGCAATGTCGGTGCCGCCCCAGCCCAGCCCGGGCTTTGCCACCTTGAAATACCGCCCCGGCGTGGAGCGGTGGCCTAGGATGCGGATGCCGGTGTCGGGCCAGTCGATGACCTTCCCCGCCTGATGCTCGGATACGACCCCGGTGATGTGATCGTCCACGACCACGACCTCGTCCACCAGTCCCTTCCACTGAGAGGCGAACATGCCGATGGTCGCCGACCCGCAGCCGACGCGCATGCGTTCTTCGCGTGTGCCGTCCACGATGGGGGCCTGCCCGGCCTGCACCACCACGGTGGAGCCACCGTCAATGGTGAGTTCCACCGCTTCCTTGTTGCAAAGCCGAAGCAGCGCGTCGCAGGTCTTGCGCCCTTCGGCCTTGGAGCCGCCGGTCAGGTGATCCACCCCGCCCAGCGACAGCATCTGAGAGCCGTATTCCGAGGTCATCACATGACCGATGCACTCGCCTTCCGACCGCACGGCGGCGGTCTCGGGGCCAAGGTGGCGGTCGGTGTCGATCTTCACCTTCACCCCGCAATAGGAAAAGATCGCCTCCGTCACCACCGAGACGAAATCCACCCCGTCGATGTCCCGGCTGACGATGAAGGGCGCGGGCTTGTAATCGGGATAGGTGGTGCCTGCACCGATGGCCGTCACCACCATGTCGGCATTGTTGACCCGCTCTCCATCCCAGTCGGCGGCGAGGAACGGTTTGATCTCGTCCCCCTTTTCCAGCCGCCGGTCGAAGATCGTCAGGGGATCGCAACGGATGATCCTGCCGTTCTCATTGGCGTAGCGGTCGCAGGCGCCAATCTTGCCCTCGGCGATATAGCACATCACCGGGCAGGCATCGCAGCGGATCTTCTCGGGCCGCACGGGGGTGTCGGGCTGGGTCATCGCGCCTCCCGGATGGCGGCCAGCACGCGGTGCGGCAAGGCGGGCAGCCGCGTCACCCGCGCGCCCGAAGCATCGCGGATCGCGTTCAGGATCGCGGGGGCGGTGGGGATCAGCACATGCTCCCCCAGACCGCGCGCGCCCATCGGGCCTTCGGGATCGGGCTTCTCGATCAGGATCGAGACGACTTCGGGCATGTCGCCGATGGTGGGGATCAGGTAGTCATGCAGGTTCTCGGTGCGCCCGGGGATGAATTCCTCCATCAGGGCAAGGCCAAGCCCCTGCGCGATGCCCCCCTCGATCTGGCCTTCGGCCAGCACCGGGTTGATCACGCGGCCAAGGTCGTGCGCCGCCGTCATGCGCAGCACGCGGGTGGTGCCAAGGCGCATGTCCACCTCGACCTCGGCAATCTGCGCGCCGTAGCCGTGGACGGCGTAGGGCACCCCCTGCCCGTCCGCATCCAGCGCAGAGGTTGGCGGGTCGTAGGTTTCCTCGGCCGACAGCACATAGCCATGCGCATCCTGTTCAAGCGAGGCCAGCGGGATGTCGCGCCGTTCGGCCCCGTCACGCACGGTGAGGACACCGTTGCCCAAAGCGATGCTTTCCACGCGGGACAGGTTGGTCTGCCGCAGGATCGCGTCGCGCAGGGCCTCCCCTGCCTTCAGCGCGGCCTTGCCGGTGATGAAGGTCTGGCGCGAAGCGGAGGTCTTGCCGCAGTCCGGCGTCAGGTCGGTGTCCGGCCCCACCAGTTCGATCTCGGTAATCGCCACGCCCAGCGCGTCCGCCGCGATCTGGGCGATCACCGTATTGGCCCCCTGCCCGATGTCCGTGGCCCCCTGATGCAGGCGCAGCCGCCCCTCTGCGGTGATCCCGATACGGATGGTCGATGGATTGGGCAGCGCGGTGTTGCCGCAGCCGTACCAGCAGGAGGCGATGCCGACGCCGCGCCGGACCTTCTCGCTGGTTTCGTTGAAACGCCGCGCGGCATCGGTTGCCTTTTCCCAGGCTGGCGCAAGCGCATCGAGGCAATCCGCCATCCCGACCGATGTGAGCGCTTGGCCCGACGGCGTCTTGTCCCCGTCCCGCAGCGCGTTCAGCCGCCGGAAGGCCAGCCGGTCCTGCCCGCAAGCCGCCGCGAGATCGTCGTAGAGCAGCTCCTGACAGATCGCCGCCTGCGGCACGCCGAACCCCCGGAAAGCGCCCGACACCGGTCCGTTGGTGTGGATCGCCCGCGCATGGGCGCTGTAGCTTGGCGTCAGGTAGGGGCCCGAGGCATGCACCGGAACGCGCGTGGCGACAGTCGGGCCCCAGCTGGCATAAGCCCCGGTGTTGAAATCGCCATCGAAGCACATGCCGGTGATCCGCCCCTCCGCATCCGCCCCGATAGAGGCGGTCATCGTCGCCGGATGCCGCTTGGTGCTGGCTTGCATGGATTCGGCGCGACTGAAGACCATGCGGCAAGGCCGCCCGGTCTTGAGCACCGCAAGCCCCAGCAGGGGCTGCACCGAAAGATCGAGCTTTGCCCCGAAACCGCCGCCCGCCGCCGCCGGGATGATGCGCACCCCTTCGCGCGGCAGTCCGAGCACTTTCGCGGTATCGTCCCGGTCCATGACCGGGGCCTGCGTGCAGGCCTGTATCACCAGCTTGTCACCGTCAAGCCACGCTGCCCCCGCCTCGGGCTCGATGTAGGCGTGTTCGACGTAGCCCGTCTCGAACCGGCCCGAGACGACATGCGCCGAAGCTGCCAGCGCCGCGTCGGCATCGCCGGTGACGACCCGCCCGGTGATCAGCAGATTGCCCGGCCGGTCGGGATGCAGTTGCGCCGCGTCCTCTGCCGCTCCGGCGGCCTGTGTCACGCTGTGGGGCAGCGGAGTCCATGTGACGGGAAAGCGTTCAAGGTCGATGTCCTCTACCGCGCCCTGCTCTCCGACGACGAGGGCCACCGCCTCGCCGAGAAAGCGGGTAGTCTTCTCGGCCAACGCGGGCTGATCGGCCAGCGGGGGGATCACGCCAAAGCGGTTCTCGCCGGGGATGTCGGCCGCGGTCAGGACCGCAACGACACCGGGATGTGCGGTTTTCCAGGCGTCGATATCACCGAAGGTGAAAGACGCATGGAAATGCGGCGCGCGCACCGCCCGCACCAGCAAGGCGCCCTCGGGGACGTGGTCCGCACCGAAGACCTCGGTCCCCTTGACCTTCGGCAGCCCGTCGAGACGCGGGACTGGACGACCCACGCTACCGCCCGCCTCGGGGACTGGCGCGGCGGGCGGCAAATCCGTGGCCTGCATGACCGCCGCGATGATCTTGCGATAGCCGGTGCAGCGGCAGAGCACACCGCCGAGGGCGTCCTTGACCTGCCGCTCATCGGGCCGTGGCGTATCACGCAGAAGTTCCAGAGCGGCCATCATGACACCCGGCGTGCAGATGCCGCATTGCGCCGCGCCATGGGCGAGAAAGGCCGCCTGCAACTGACCGATCAGCGGGTCCTGCGTACTCTCCAACGTCTCGATTGTCGCCCCTGCCACCTGCGCCACCGGCACGAGACACGCACAGGTCTGCGCCCCGTCCACCAGCACCGTGCAGGCCCCGCAGTCGCCCGCATCGCACCCGACCTTGACGCTCCTGAGGCCCATATCCTCACGCAGAACTTCCGACAGGCGGCGGCCCGGCTGTGCCATCACCGGGCGCGCCTGTCCGTTGATCTTCAGAGTCAGCCGAGGGGGCTGGATATTCATGCCACCTCCTCCGCGGCCATTGCCGCCAGCGTGCGGCGCAGCACCTCCGCCGCCGCCTCGGACCGGTAACGCGCGTCGGCCCTAACATCGTCGATCGGTGAGAGGGCAGCGGCGACAGCGGCATCCGTGACCCGCGACGGATCGAGCGGATGACCGACCAGCGCTGCCTCCACCGCGCCGAGACGCAACGCCAACGGGCCACAGGCCCCGATGGAAAGGGCGGCATCGGTCACCACGCCATCCCCGACCTCTATCCGTACCGCGCACATGGCGATGGAGATCACCAGATATGCGCGTGCGCCCAGTTTCAGGAAATGTGACTGGCCGCGCAATGCCGCCTCTGGCAGATGGATCGCTGTGACCATCTCTCCGCTTTGCAGCGCGGTCTGCCGGGGCCCGGTGATGAATTGGGCCAGCGGCAAGCTGCGGCTGCCTGCGACGCTCTGCAGTTCGACTTGGGCATCGAGTGTCAGCAGCGGCGGCACACCGTCCGCCGCCGGAGAGGCGTTGCAGAGGTTCCCCGCAAGGGTGCCCCGATTCTGGATCTGCCGTGCACCGACCTCGCGCGCCGCCAGTTGCAGCCCGCGCAACGCCGGTGGCAAATCCGCACGCAGGATATCCGTCCAGGTCGTTGCAGCACCGATGCGCAAGCCATCCGGTGTTCGCGCGATCCCGCGCAACCCAGCGATTCCGGTGATGTCCAGCACCGGTCCCGGCAGACCGCGCGTCGGTGTCATTGGAAAAAGATCGGTGCAGCCCGCCGCAATCCTTGGCCTGGCCTCAGCCAGCGCCGCAAGGGCCTGGTCCAGCGTCTCGGGTCGGAGATAGTGCATGGGCGGGTGCAGAGCCACCAATCTTGATTGAATACGGGTGGAGCGTGCGACAGGCCTGACGGGCTGTCAACACGGCACCATTTCGCGCCCCCGATAACGCGCGGCGGGGACTGCGCCGGAATTCACCATTGACGGACCCGAGCGCGCTGCGCTCATACTCGCGGCAAACCGAACCCGGAAAGGACGGCCCTTGGCAGGTGGCAAAATCATCGGTGTGGATGTCGGCGGCACCTTCACGGACCTCATCCAGATCAACGCGCAGGGCGGCGGGCTGCGCATCGCGAAGACCCCGACAACGACCGATAACCAGGCCTTTGGCGTTTTGGCCGCGATCAGGGAGGCGGAGGTCGACCTGGCGGAGGTCGATCTGATCGTCCATGGTACGACGACCACGACCAACGCCGTGCTGGAGCGCAAGCTGTCGCGGACCGGCCTGATCACCACCGCCGGATTTCGGGACGTCCTCGAACTCGGTCGACGGACCCGCCCGCAGGCCTATGGCATGAAGGGCACCTTCCGCCCGATCATCCCGCGCGATCTCCGGCTTGAGGTGCCCGAACGCATGGATGCGGCGGGCGAGATCGTCACGCCGCTGGACGAAGACGCCGTGCGTCGCGCCGTCACGCACCTGCTGGAACAGGGCTGCGAGGCGCTGGTCATCCATTTCCTGCACGCCTACGCCAACCCCGCACACGAGTTGCGGGCGGCCGAGATCGCGCAAACGCTCTGGTCCAACGATTTCATCACCACCGGCCACAGCCTGCTGTCGGAGACGCGCGAATTCGAACGGGGCGTGACCGCCGCCGTCAACGCCTCGGTCCAGCCCTTGCTTGAGCGCTACATGGCGCGTCTGCGCGCCGAGCTGCGCGCGGGGGGATATGCGGGTGACGTTCTGGTGATGAACGGTAACGGCGGCATGATTTCCTCGGAACTGGTGTCCCGCGAGGCCGCCAAGACGGTGATGTCCGGCCCCGCCTCGGGCGTGATGGCGGCGGCCTATACGGGTCGCATGGCGGGCGAGAAGAACCTGCTGACCTACGACATGGGCGGCACATCGACGGACGTCGCGCTGATCCGCGATGGCTACCCTTCGGTCTCGAACGAGATCGAGGTGGAATACGCCATGCCGATCCATGTGCCGATGGTCGACGTGCGCACGGTCGGGGCCGGGGGCGGTTCCATCGCCCATGTGAACCTCGCAGGACTGCTTGAGATCGGGCCCGAAAGCGCCGGTGCCGACCCGGGCCCCATCTGCTACGGCAAGGGTGGCACTGAGCCCACGATCTCGGATGCGAACCTGCTGCTCGGGCGGCTCGATCCCGGCAAGTTGAATGCCGTGGCGGGTGGTGTGGGGCTGGAACAGGTGCGCAGCGCCTTCGAGACGCAGATCGGCCAGAAGCTTGGGCTCAATGCCAAGCAAACGGCCGAGGCCGTGATCAGCGTGGCCAACGCCAAGATGGCCGGGGCGATCCGGATGGTGTCGCTGTCACTAGGCGAGGACCCGCGCGACTTTGCCCTTTTCGCCTTCGGCGGCGCGGGGCCGCTGCATGCTGCCGCGCTGGCGCGGGAACTGGGCATTCCAAGGGTGCTGGTCCCTGCCCGGCCCGGCCTGACGAACGCGCTGGGGTGCATCGTGGCGGACCTGCGCCATGATTACGTCCGCACGATCAACGCTCCGCTCGACAGCGCCGACATGGAAGCGCTGCATGCGCTCTTTGCCGACCAGGCCGACCAGGGGCGCGCGGCCCTCGCGCGCGAGAACGTCGAACTGCGCGGCATCATCTGCAATTTCAGCGTCGACATGCAGTTCCAAGGGCAGAGCCATATCGTGCGTGTCCCCCTCGACGATGGCAAGCCCAGCCGCGAGGACCTGCGCAGCCGTTTCGAAGAGGTCTACTGGAAGCGCTTCCGGGTCGAGCTTGCGCAGATCAACGCGCGGATCGTGAATGTGAACTGCTCCGTCATCGGCTCACGCGCCGAGATCGACCTCGTGCAGTTGATCGACCCGGCGGGCCGCAAGGAAAGTGCCAAGCCATCCGCGCACCGGGATGTGATCTTTGAAGGGGAGCCGCACCGCACGCCCGTGTTCTGGCGCGACCACATGCCTGCCGAGATCGATCTGGAGGGCCCCGCGATCATCGAGCAATTCGACACCACCATCCTGGTCCCGCCCGGCGACAGGGTCGAGGGCCGCGCGGACGGCAACCTGATCATCCATATCGGAGGGGCGTCATGACCATCGACCCGATCACCCTGTCGGTCATCCAGGCCGGTCTGCAACAGGTCTGCGACGAGATGGACCTCAGCTTTTCCCGCGCCGCCTTTTCGCCCGTGATCGCCGAGGCCAACGACCGGTCGGACGGGATCTACGCCGCCGACGATGGCTCCCTGATCGCGCAGGGTGCCGGGGGCCTGCCGGTCTTTGTCGGCACGATGCAGTATTCGACACGCACCCTGATCGAGATGATTGCAGACGGCCGGGTGGCCGCGCCCCAACCCGACGACATCTATATCGTCAACGATCCCTACCTCGGCGGCACGCACCTGATGGACGTGCGGTTTGCCCGTCCTTTCTATCGCAACGGCCAGATCTTCTGCTGGCTGTCCAACACCGGGCATTGGCCAGACACCGGCGGCGCGGTGCCCGGCGGCTTTTCGGCATCGGCAACATCGGTCGAACAGGAGGGCCTGCGCCTGCCCCCCGTACGCCTCTACAAGCAGGGGGTGCTGGACCAGGAAATCTATTCGATCATCTGTTCGAACATCCGCGTCGCCGACCAGCGCATCGGCGACGTGAAGGCACAGGCGGCGGCGCTGATGGTGGGCGAGGAACGGTTGAACGCCCTGCTGGACCGCTACGGCGACGACGCCGTGCGGGAGGCCATCGCCGAGCTGCGCATCCGCGCCCGCGAGCAGATGAGCACCCTGATCGATGAGATCGCCGACGGTAGCTACCGCTCAACCGCCTGGGTCGACAGCGACGGCGTGGTGAACGAGCCGCTGGCCATCAGGCTCACCATCACGAAAACGCCGGGACACCTGAAATTCGATTTCTCGGAAAGCAGCCCGCCCTGCCAGGGGCCGATGAACTCGGTTCTGGCAACGACCCTGTCATCGGTCTACCTCGCCATGCGGCATATCTTTCCCGAAGTTCCCATCAGCGCGGGCGCCTTCGAGCCGCTCGAGGTGATCCGGCCCGAGGGGACATTCCTCGACGCCCGCTATCCTCGCCCCGTCTCGGGCTGCGCGGCGGAGATCAGCCAGCGCATTGCCGAGGCGGTCTTCGCGGCACTGGTCGAAGTGCTCCCCGACAGGGTCACGGCGGCACCGGCGGGCACCAGCGGAAACTTCGCCCTTGGCGGGTACGATCCGCTGACCGGGCGCGATTTCGTGATGTACCAGCTTTCGGGCGGCGGGTATGGCGGCAATGCCGATCATGACGGGCTGTCGAACGGCTGTTCGACCATCGGGATATCCAAGTCACCGCCGGTAGAGATCATGGAGCAGAACTTTCCGGTACTCTATCGCCGCTATGCCCTGCGCGAGGGGTCGGGCGGCGCGGGTCGGCACCGGGGCGGTCTGGGGCTCGATTACGAGGTCGAACTGCGGCGCGGGTCTGCGCGGGCAAGTTTCGTGATGGATCATGGCCGGTTCGGACCGCAGGGCGCACTGGGCGGCGCGGACGGTGCGCCGAACGTGGTCGAGGTCTGGCGCGATGGCGAGATGTACACGCCCGAGCATCTGTCCAAGGAACAGGACATTCCGCTGAAGGCCGGGGACCGCGTACGGGTCAAGACGCCGGGAGGTGGCGGCTATGGCCCGGCGGGCGAACGCGATGCACGGCTGATCGAACAGGACAAGCGCCTGGGCCGGGCATAGAGCAACGGCCTTCGAAAAAACCCTCATAGCGCCGCAATCGGCGGTTTGCCGCCATGGCTGCCAGAGGCATATCGGGCATCCATGCAGCGCGTCCGGAGAGGGTCAGGAACCCCGGCTTTCTGACCCAAGAAAGCGCCGCTGCCATGCCCGGTTTTTCCGCACCTCCCCGGCCATGCCCCGCAAGGCCCAGATAATTGTTGACAAATTTTTTGATGAATCTCTACGCTGAAGACTGGGGTGTGTATTGGCTTTTGAAGCTTGCGTCCGTTTTTGGCTAGACGCGTTTCTTTCTGCAAATACCGAAACAAGACAGGGTCCGGCCATGGCGTGGTTTGTCACGATCGTTTTGCTGATCATCGCAGTCGTTCTGCTCATTCTGTTCATGAACAGATACTACCGGAAAGCGACGCGTGAGATCAGCATCGTGCGGACCGGTCTGGGCGGGCAGAAAGTGGTTCTGGACGGAGGGTGCCTCGCGCTGCCGTTCCTGCACAAGGTCTCCGAGGTCAACATGCGGACCTCCAAGCTCGAGATCGACCGCCTTGGGCCGAAGTCGATCATCACCAAAGACCGTTTGCGCGTCGATATCGGTGCGGAATTCTACGTCCGCGTGAGGGCGTCTGAGGAAGGCGTGGCCACGGCCGCGCAGGCACTGGCGGGAAAGTCTTTCAGAGCCGCCGACCTCGAAGAAATCCTCGAAGGTAAGCTCGTCGACGCCATGCTGTCGGTCGCGGCCTCCTATACAATGGACGAATTGCAGGACAATCGCGGGAAATACGCCAAGGAAATCAGCGAAATGCTGAGCGAAAACCTGTCCCAGAACGGCCTGATGCTGGAATCGGTCTCGCTCACGCGGATCGACCAGACACCGTTCCACGCGCTGGACGAGAACAACGCCTTCAACGCGCTTGGGATGCGGCGGCTGGCCGAGATCATCGCCGTCAACAAGAAGGAACGCGCGGTCATCGAGGCCGATGCCGATGTCTCAGTCCGTCAGAGCCAGCTTGATGCCACCAAGCGCAAGCTCATCATCTCGCGCGAGGAAGAAGAGGCGATGATCGACCAGCAGCGTGACATCGAAATCGCGCGCTCCCGCTCGGCGGCCCAGACCGCAGAAGAGCAATCGCAGTCCGAAAAGCGGCGTGAGGCCGCGCGGATCGACCGCGAACGCGAAGTGCGCATGTCCGAGATCGCGCGCGACACCGAGTTGCGCCGCAAGAGCCTCGAGTCCGAGCTCAATTCGGCCATGAAGAAATCCGAGAACCTGATCGCGCTGGCCAAGCAGCGCGAGGAAGAGGCCCGCGCCGAGGCCGAGGCAATCGCCGCCAAGGCAAGCGAGGCGGAAGCCGAGGAAAGGGTGCAGACCGTTCGCGAAACCGCCGCGGCGGAACGTGAAAAGGCGCTTGCGCTGATCCGGGCCGCCGAACAGGCCGAGGTGGACGACCTGCGTGTGAAATCCGAAGCCGGTACCATCGTGTCGATGGCCGAAGCGGATGCCAAGGCGCTGCGCGATCGTGCGCAGGCCGAGCGTGACAGGCTGCTGTCGGAAGCCGAAGGCCGTGCGGCGATCATCGCTTCCGAGAACACGCAGACACCGGAAGTTATCGCGCAAAAGCTGCACGAGGCCCGCCTGCGCGCCCTGCCCCGCGTGGTCGAACAGATGATGAAACCCGCCGAAAAGATCGAGACCATCCGCATCAACCAGGTCAACGGCTTTGGAGGTGGAACTGGTGGCGGCGAAGGCGGCGGCGACAAATCGACGGTGAACCAGGTGGTCGATTCAGTGCTTGGCATGGCCCTGCAACTGCCCGCGATCCAGAAGCTTGGCGAAGAGGTGGGCATGAACATTGGCGGCGGGCTGCGCGGCATCTCCGCATCGCTCGACGATCCGACGGAGCGTAAGACCAAACCGAAAGATGACGCGAAATCGGGCGATACGAAGCCCGAACAAAAAGGCTGAGGGCGGCACCCGTCAGCCAAAACCCCAACAGGAGAGATCACTCATGAGTATTTCCAGAAGACATTTCGTGATGGGCACCACGGCCATGGCACTCGCGGCACCGGCGACCATCGGGCGCGCGCAGACCGACTCCATCCGGTTCGCCTCCATCCTTGACCTCTCAGGCGGTCTGGACATCTACGGCGCGCCCATGGCCGAGACGACCAAGCTGGCGATCGAGGATATCAACGCGGCGGGCGGCCTTCTGGGCCGCGAGGTCGAACTGACCCTCTACGATGCGCAGTCCACCATCCAGTTTTACACCCAGTACGCCACGCAGGCGGCGGCGGGCGACAAGGCACATACCGTGCACGCGGGCATCACCTCGGCCTCGCGCGAGGCGATCCGGCCCACCCTGTCGCGTTTCCAGACGCTCTATTTCTACAACGTCCAGTACGAGGGCGGGGTCTGCGACTACAACAACTTCTGCACCGGCTCCACGCCCGCGCAGACGGTGGCCAAGGTCGTGCCCTATGGGATGGAGAAATGGGGCAAGAAGGTCTACATCGTCGCGGCGGATTACAACTACGGCCAGATCACCGCGCAGTGGATGCAGAAGTTCGTGGCCGAGAACGGCGGCGAAACGCTCGACGTGGAATTCTTCCCGCTCGACGTGACCAATTTCGGTCCGACAATCAACAAGATCCAGACGGCCAAGCCGGACTTCGTCATCTCGGCCCTCGTCGGCGGCGCGCATGTATCCTTCTACCGCCAGTACGCCGCGGCCGGCATGATGCAGGAGATCCCGATCGCCTCCACCACCTTCGGCGTCGGCAACGAGCAAAAGCTGATCTCGGCCGAGGAAGGCAACGGAATCCTGGCCTCCTACGGCTACTTCGAAGCGGCGGACAACCCCGTGAACGCGGCCTTCCTCGAAAGGCTCAAGGCCAAGCTTGGGGACGACGCACCGGTGATGAACGAACTGGCGATCCGGTCCTACGAGGGCGCTATGCTCTGGGCCGAGGCCGTCAAGGCGGCAGGCACGCCCGACCGGGGGCCGGTGATCGAGGCGCTGCGCTCGGGTCTCAGCTATGACGGCCCCTCCGGCACGGTGACCATCGACCCGCAGACCAACCACTGCTCGATGAACGTCTACATCGGCGAACTGAAGGACCAGGAGTGGAACATCGTGGAAAGCTTCGAGGCGCAGCCGCCCGCCGATACGGCGCTGGTCTGCGACCTGAACGCCAACCCGAACCAGTCGACGTTCCTGTTCGAAAACGGGCTTGAGGCCGCTGGTATCAAGTAAGACGCCCCTCGCCGGCCCGGCATCCCGCCGGGCCGATCCTCCGCACTTCGGGAGAGACCCTTGGACCTAGTTCTCGCCGTCCTGTTCCAGCTTGTCTACGTCATCGCCAACCTGGCATTGATCAGCCTTGGGCTGGCGATCATCTTCGGGATGATGCGTGTCATCAACCTCGCCCATGGGGAATTCCTCATGGTCGGCGGCTACACGGTTGTCGTGGCGACGAACAACGGCGTGAATGTCTGGATCGCGATGCTGATCCTCGCGCCGCTTGTCGTGGGCGTGATGGGTGTCATCGTGGAGCGATTGCTGATCCGGTGGCTATACGGTCGGATGGTGGATACCCTGCTGGCCACATGGGGCTTGTCTCTCTTGCTGATCGGACTTGTGACCTCGATCTTCGGCGCCTCCACTGCCACCACCATCAAACCGCCGCTCGGCATCATCCGGATCGGAGACTACACCGCTTCGGGGTATGAACTTCTGCTGATCGGGATCACGATCCTGCTGTTTATCGCGGTCTTTGCCGTGCTCAAGCTGACCAGGCTAGGGCTTGTCGCGCGCGGCACGATGCAGAACGCCGAGATGTCCTCGGCACTCGGCGTATCCACCTCGCGCATCTACATGATCACTTTCGGTCTGGGGGCAGCCGTCACCGGTCTGGCGGGCGGGCTGCTCGCCCCGGTCACCGGGGTGCTGCCGACAATCGGTGCCACCTACATCGCCAAGGCCTTCATCACCGTCATCTCCGGCGGCGCGTCGATCCTTGCGGGCACCGCCGCAGGCTCCATCCTGCTGGGCGGGATCAACGGCATCTTCTCCTTCCTTGCCGGACCGACACTGGGCGAGGTTGCCCTTCTGATCGCGGCCATCGTCCTGCTGCGGCTGATGCCGCGCGGGATCACCGGGCGGTTCTTCCGTAAATCCCTATGAACGGCAGCTCCACCCTTCGCAGCATGCGCCCGGTCCTGATTTTCGCGCTGATCGGCGTGATCTTCATGTTCGCCGCTCCGTATGTGCTGCAGCTGTTCACCATCATCAACCTGACCACGGCCATCGCGCTTGCGGTCCTTGCGCTGAGCCTCGCCCTCGTCTGGGGCTACGGCGGCATCCTGTGCTTCGGACAGGTCGCCTTCTTCGGCCTCGGCGCCTATGCCTACACGATCGCGGCAATCAATTTCGGAGGCTCCACCTGGGCCATCCTGGTGGCGATCCTTGTCGCCTCGGCCTTTGCCGCGCTCCTGGGGTATTTCATGTTCTTCGGGCGCGTCTCGGATGTGTACCTCGGGGTGATCACGCTGACGGTCACACTGATATTCTTCTCGCTCATCCGCCGCACCTCGGGACCGGAATACAAGATCGGCAAGGCGCTTCTGGGTGGCTTCAACGGGATCACCTCGCCCCCCCTGAACCTGCCGTGGAACACGGGTTCCTTCCTCTTCCCGGAGCAGGTCTTCTACGTCGCGATGGCGGCGCTCATTCTCTGCTATGTCTTTTGCGGCTGGCTGGTCACCACGCACTTTGGACGGGTCTGCGTCGGCATCCGTGAAAACGAGCTGCGCGCGGAACTTCTGGGCTACGACTCCCGCCTCTACAAGCTGGGGATTTTCACGATCTCGGCGGGGATTGCCGCGATCGGCGGGGTTCTCTTCTGCAACGGCGTGGGGCGGATCACGCCGGATGTGTTCAACCTCTACAACGCCGCGCTGACCATCATCTGGGTGATCGTAGGCGGGCGCGGCACGCTCATCGGGCCGATCATCGCGACCTTCGGTCTGTTCTATCTCACGTCCGCGCTCGGCGGGCAGACGGTTCTGAACAACAACCTCGTGCTCGGCATTATCCTGATCTTCTTCGTGCTGATCGTGCCCAAGGGCATTGCGCCCACGATCATCGATTGGGTCGAGGCACGGCGCAAATCCAGGAAACGCGGGCGGCGGCGCGGATCGCGGCGGCGGGCGCGGGAAGGAGCAGGGTCATGAGCCGGCGGAAGGACCGCCGCGAGGTGATCGTGGAGACACGCGGGCTGTCGATGCATTTCGGCGGGGTGCGCGCGGTCGACCAGGTCGACTTCACCCTCTACGAGAACGAGTTGCGCTGCCTGATCGGCCCCAACGGCGCGGGCAAGTCCACGTTCTTCAAATGCCTGACCGGGCAGTTGGTCCCCACCGCGGGCGAGATCAAGATACGAGGCGACGACACCACCGGCTGGGAGCCGCACGAGATCGCGGGCCTTGGCGTCGGCATCAAGACGCAGGTGCCCAATGTCTTCGATGGCGTATCGGTCGAGGAAAACATCTGGCTCTCCGCCCGCCGCTGGCATGGGATGCGCCGCGCCAGTTCCCTGACCACCGAGACCATCGAGCGCCTGCGGCTTGGCGATATCCGCCGCGATATCGTGGGCCAGCTGGCCCACGGCCAGCGCCAGTGGGTCGAGCTTGGCATGGTGGTGGCCGCAGAGCCATGGCTCGTCCTGCTCGATGAACCGGCGGCAGGCATGACGCACGAGGAAACCGCCCGCACCGCCGAACTGATCCGCGAGATCAACGAACGCGCGGCGATCATCGTCGTGGAGCACGACATGCAATTCATCCGCATGATCTCTCAACAGGTCACGCTCTTTCACGAAGGCCGCATCCTGATGGAAGACACGATGGAAGCGATCTCGGCCGACAAGCGCGCCCGTGAAGTCTACCTTGGGAGCCAGGCATGACCGCGCTGCTGAGCATCAAGGGCCTGCGCGCGGGCTATGGCAAGGTGCCGGTGCTGCACGGCATCGACCTCGAGGTGCAGGAGGGCGAAATCCTCGGAGTGCTGGGTCACAACGGGATGGGCAAGACGACCCTCTTGAAGACCATCATGGGCATCGTGCCCGCCACGGCGGGTGTGATGGATTTCGACGGCGAAGACCTCGTCAGCCTGCGCTCCTCGCGCCGGGCGCAGATGGGCATCGGTTATGTGCCGCAGGGGCGCGGGATATTCCCCAACCTCTCTGTGCGGGATAATCTGCGGATGGGCGTCGCGGCCCATTTCATGGACGAACAGGATGCCATCGATCAGGTCCTGCGCGATTTTCCACGGCTCGAACGGCTGCTCGACCGCGACGGCGGCGCCCTGTCGGGGGGCGAACAGCAATTGCTGGCCCTTGCGCGCTGCCTGATCTCTGAGCCGGACCTTGTGCTGCTGGACGAGCCGACGGAAGGCATCCAGCCCTCGATCATCGACGAGATCGTGGAGTTGCTGAAGACGCTGAACGAACGCACCGGGGTTTCCATCGTGCTGGTCGAGCAGAGCCTCGATTTCATCACCGCGCTCTCGGACCGGGTCCTGCTGATCCAGAAGGGCACCATCGCGGGAGAGGTGTCCGGTTCGGAGACTTCAAACCCCGCATTGATAGAGGAATTCACCGGCTTCGGCGCAGCGGGCGGCGCACCCGCACACACGGGCCACAGCCCGAAGCTGCCCGGCAAGCCCGATGCGAAGTCCTCTGCCCCCGCCATGACCGGCCACAAGCCGCAGACGCAGACTGCCGCCCCGCAGGGCGCGCCTGCCTCACTGACCGAAAGGATGTCTTACATGACCGTCCAACGCCCCACGCACGCCCAGATGAAAGAAGTCGTGGCCGAACTCGGCATGCATATGTCCGATGCACGGGTTCAGGAATTCCTCGACGTAATGCAGGGCACACTTGACGCCTACGACGTCGTGGATGCGCTACCTGACTACCTGCCACCAGTCCTCTACCCGCGCACCTCGGGCTATCGCCCGACTGCGGAAGAGAACCCGATGAACGCCTGGTATGTGAAGACCGAGATCCGGGGCGCACCGCGCGGACCGCTGTCGGGCCGTACCGTCGCGATCAAGGACAACGTCTGCGTCGCAGGCGTGCCGATGATGAACGGGGCCTCGACGCTCAAGGGCTATACGCCCGATCTCGATGCCACGGTGGTCACGCGCCTGCTGGATGCCGGGGCGATCATCGCGGGCAAGGCGCATTGCGAATACTTCTGCCTCTCGGGCGGCTCGCACACCAACGCGACAGGACCGGTGCACAACCCGCACAAGCACGGCTATTCCGCCGGCGGCTCCTCCTCCGGCTCGGGCGCGCTTGTGGGCGCGGGCGAGGTGGACATGGCCATTGGCGGGGACCAGGGTGGTTCGATCCGCATGCCATCTTCCTTCTGCGGCTGCTATGGGATGAAGCCGACCCACGGTCTGGTCCCCTACTCTGGCATCATGCCGATCGAGACCACCATCGACCACACCGGCCCGATGACCCAGAACGTCATGGACAACGCCCTGATGCTGGAGGTGATCGCCGGGGCGGACGGGCTCGACCCGCGCCAGTATGACGTGAAGACGGAACGCTACACGTCCGCCGTTTCGCGCGGCGTGTCGGGGCTGCGGATCGGCGTCATCAAGGAAGGTTTCGGCCAGGCAGGCGCCGAGGCCGACGTGAACGACAAGGTGCGCGCGGCAGCCGAGACTTTCCGCCGCCTCGGTGCCACCGTGGACGAAATATCAGTGCCCTGGCACCTGCACGGCGTCGCGATCTGGACGCCCATCGCGCTCGAAGGTCTGACCCAGCAGATGATGCTGGGCAACGGCATGGGCACCGGCTGGGAGGGGCTGCATACCACGTCACTGCTGGAATACCATTCCAACTGGCGCTCCCGCGCGGATGAGCTGAGCGATACGCTCAAGATCTCGATGCTGATCGGGCAGTACCACCTCAAGCACACGCGCGGGCGGTATTACTCCAAGGCGCAGAACCTCTCGCGCCAGCTCAAGGACGAATTCAACAAGGTCTTTGCCTCCTACGACCTGCTGCTGACCCCGACGACCCCAATGAAGGCCCCGCCGATCCCGCCTGCGGATTCCTCGCTCGAACTCTGGTGCCAGCGCGCCTTCGAGATGATCACCAATACCGCGCCCTTCGACGTGACGGGCCACCCGGCGATGTCGGTGCCCTGCGGGATGAGCGACGGCCTGCCCGTCGGCTTGCAGATCATCGGACGCCGCTACGATGAATCCACGATCTACCGGGCCGCCGGTGCCTTCGAGCAGGCCGGCGACTGGCGGTCGATGTAAAGGGGGGAGGCGCGCAGGTGACCCGTCCGATCAACGGTCTGTCCCATGTGCGCGGCAGCACGGCGCGTCCGCTGATCGAAGCGACGATCCCCGCCTTTCTGAAGGAAGTTTGCCGACGCCATGGCGACCGGGCCGCTTGCGTCTTTTCCGAGCAGGGCGAACGCTGGACCTATGATCAACTCGCGCGCCGGATCGACCGGCTGGCGGCGGGGCTGCTTGCCATCGGCGTCTACAAGGGCGACCGCGTGGGCATCTGGTCGCCCAACCGGCCCGAATGGGTGCTGACCCAGTTTGCCACGGCGCGGATCGGGGCGGTGCTGGTCAACATTAACCCGTCTTACAAAAAGGACGAACTGGCCCATGCGCTGCGCGCGGTCGGCGTCAGAACGCTGATCACCGCCACAGGGCATCGTGACGCCGATTACCTCGGCATGATCCGCGCCCTCGCGCCCGAGCTTGCTCGCGCGCCGGTAGGACGGCTGTCCGCGGCGGCCCTGCCCGCGCTGCGCCGGGTGGTGCACTTGGGCGAGGACGACAAACCGGGAATGCTGCGTTTCGCAGATGTCATGGATCGCGGTAGATCGGGCTACCGCGCCCGTCTCGATGCGATTACGAGAAGCCTCTCGGCCCATGACGCCATCAACATCCAGTTCACCTCCGGCACCACGGGGCGGCCCAAGGGCGCCACGCTCAGCCATTACAACGTCGTCAACAACGCGATCTCCGCTGCGCGGGCCATGCGCCTGTCGCCCGGTGATGGGTTGTGTATCCCCGTCCCGCTTTATCACTGCTTCGGCATGGTCCTCGGCGTGCTCGCAGCGACGGCCTACGGGGCCAAGATGGTTTTCCCCGCCGAAGGCTTTGACGCGCTCGCCACCCTGAAGGCGCTACAGGACGAAGGATGCACCGCCGTGCATGGTGTGCCCACGATGTTCTCCGGCATGCTCGACCATCCCGACTTTGCCCGTTTCGACCTGCGCCGGATGCGCACCGGCATCATGGCGGGCGCCCCCTGCCCGGCCCCGCTGATGCGGCGGGTCATGCGCGAGATGCACTGCAAAGAGATCACCATCGCCTACGGGATGACCGAAACCAGCCCCATCTCCTTCCAGACCGCGCCCGACGATCCGCCGGAGCGGCGCGTGAACACCGTTGGCCGCGTCCAGCCCCATGTCGAGGTGCGCGTCGTGAACAAGGACGATGAAGTCGTCCCCGTCGGCCAGGAAGGCGAGGTGCAAACACGCGGCTACCTTGTGATGAAAGGCTACTGGGGCGATCCGGAGCGCACCGCCGAAGTGATCCAGGACGGCTGGATGCACACCGGCGATCTGGGCGTGATCGACGCGGAGGGCTATGCCCGGATCACCGGCCGCGCGGGCGACATGCTGATCCGGGGCGGCGAGAACATCTACCCCGCCGAGGTCGAAGCGGTGCTGCTGACCCATCCCGATATCGCGCAGGCACAGATTTTCGGAATGCCGGATGAGCGTCTGGGCGAAGAGGTGGCCGCCTGGATCATCCCGCGCGCCGGGGCACGGATCGACGCCGACGGGTTGCGCAAATGGTGCGAGGAACGCATGGCACGCTTCAAGGTGCCGCGCCACATCCGCTTCGACACCGAGATGCCGCTGACCGCCACGGGCAAGCCCCAGAAATTCCGCATGCGCGAGATGATGCAGGCGGACCAGACGCCCGCGCACTAAAGGAAAGGATTGTCCATGGAAACCCTGACCGCGATCATCCGCGCCAAGCCGGGCCATGAAGATACCGTGGCGGCAGAACTGGCAAAGGTCGGCGCATTCGCCGCCGAGCACGAGCCGGACACGATAGGCTTCTTCGTGGCGCAGGACCCCGACGACCCCTGCCGGTTCACCACCTACGAACGGTTCACCGATGCCGCCGCCCGTGACCGGCACAACAACGGTGCCGGATCACAGGGGTTCTTTGCGGCGGCGGGCCACCTGCTTGACGGTGAGGTGACCATCGTAACGGCCAGGGAAATCTGGCCGCGCTAAAGCTGCACACCCTTGGTGAGCGCCCCATCGATCACCAAATTGGTGCCGGTGGTGAAACTGGACGCCGGGCTCGACAGGAACACCACGCCGCGCGCGATTTCCTCGGGTTTGCCCATGCGGCCCGTGGGATTGAGCGCCAGCGCCTGCGCGAAAAGCTCCGGATTGTTCTGTTCGATGTTCTCCCAGATGCCACCGGGGAAATAGGTATTGCCCGGCGACACGGTGTTGGCCCGGATACCGGCACCGGCAAGCTTCATGGCCAGCCCTTGCGCATAGTGCACCAGAGCCGCCTTGAAGGCCCCATAGGCGGGGCCGGTGAAATCCACCTCGCGGCCCGACACCGACGAGATCAGCGTGATCGCCGCCGCATCCGACTTTTGCAGGAACGGCATCGCCGCGTTCACAAGACGCACCGAATGCATCATGTCGACGCCAAAGCCGGCTTCCCACGCCGCCTCGTCATCCGCGACGGCCAGGGCCGAGACGTTCGCCACGACGATGTCGATGCCCCCCAGCGCAGCCGCCGAATCCTTCACCCATGACGTCAAGGCGTGCTTGTCGGCCACGTTCACGCCGCGGCCAATGGCTTTGACACCCTTTTTCTTCAGCGATTCAATCGTTTCCGTCACGCCCGCGCTGTCACGCGCGCAGATGGCGACATTGGCACCTTCCTCAGCAAAGATTTCGGCGCAGTGGCGGCCAATGCCCTTGGTGCCGCCGGTGATCAGAACGTTCCGGCCCTTGAGTCCGAGATCCATGAGAACTCCCCTTCCCTGTTATGCGAGATATTCTTTCTTCATCGACGCGCCGAGCGTGTACTTTGGATCGACCATGTTGCCGACCCGCATGCGCCCGGCTTGGGTGGCAAGGAAATAAGCCTCCGATTCCTCAAAGCCGTAATCCGCCACCATCCACGCCACCAGGTCGCGGTAAGCCATCCGCGCGGCGTCTTCCATCGGACGGGCGCTGCCCAGCGACATGATGAACTCCTCGTTCTCCAGCCGGACACCCGGGATCGACCAGCCCTTGATGACGTCGATCTGCACGGTCACCGTGGCGGGGATTTCCACCGCCACGCCGCAGAGTTCACCGTCACCTTGCCGCCCGTGGCAGTCACCGATGAAGAAATGCGCCTCGTCCCGCTGGACGGGGAAATAGACCACAGCACCCGGTGCCACGTCGGGACAGTCCATGTTGCCGCCCCAGTAGTCCGGTTGCAGGGAACTGACCGCTTCGATCTCGGGACTGACGCCCATGGTGCCGACGAAAGGCTCATAGGGCAGCGTCACCCGGTCCGAGAATTTGACACCGCCTTCCGGCGTCACCTCCATCTTCTTGACCCTTTCGGCGATCGGCACGTTCAGCATCTGCAACCCGTCGGCGACCAGCGCGCCGAAGCTGGGGATCAGCGCCGTGGTGCCCGCCGGTTGCGGGCCGCGCGGCAAGAGGTCAAGGATCTGCACCGCCAGAACGTCGCCCTTCTGCGCCCCTTCAACGGCGATGGGGCCGTTCTGGGGATTGACGAAAGGCATGTTGAGCACCTGGCTTGGCAGGTCCGCCTCGGACTTGATCGCGCCGCCGAAGGCATCGAGCGTTTCGACCTCGACCGTATCGCCGGGAGCGATGCGCATCACCGGCTTGGCGTAGGGGCCATAGACGTAGTGATACTCGCCCTGGTCTTCCTCGCTCAGCCGATGGGTGGTGCCATTCGCGCCGCCAGACACGCCCCTGCGCGCCATGATTGAGGTTTCGATCCAGCCCATTTTCGCCTCCCTGATGATCACCCTGTCCCGACACAAGCTAGCCCAAATCGGGATGCCTGCAATGCCAATCGGTGGCGTTCTGGTATGCCGCACCGGCCCTCAGGATCACCGCTTCGGACAACATCGGGCCGACGATCTGCATGCTGGTCGGCATGCCCTGCCCGTCCAGCCCGTTGGGCAGCGTCAGCGTCGGGCTGCCCGAGAAATCGAACGGCGCCGTGTAGCGCAGGATCGCGTTCAGCACCTCCGGATCGGCGCCGTAACCGGCCATCTGGGCCAGTGTCGGCGTGGGCGTGGGCATTGTGGGGCAAAGCATGCAGTCGATCCCTTCGAACATCGTCTCCAACGCCTGCGAGAAGGTCACCCGCAGGATATTGCCGCGCGCCACCTGAACGCCCGTTGCCGCCAGCCCTTGGTCGATCAGGTTACTGAGGTCCGGGCCATATTCGGCGGCCCGCGCCGGGTAAGTCTCGCGGTGAACGTACGCGGTTTCGACGGCGCACATCATTACCCATTCGGCAACCAGTTCCTCGTAGGGCGGCAGCGTGATCTCAACGATCCGGGCACCGAGGCGCTCGAACTGCGCGATGGCGGCCTCCAGCGCGGCCGCGACGCTGGCCTCGACCCCGTCGAAGGCATAGTCCCGGTCCACCCCGATGCGCAGGTCGCGCACGCCGCGCCCAAGGCCCGACATGTAGTCCGGCACCGGTACGTCAAGCGATGTGGGGTCCTTGGGATCGTGGCCCGCGATGACCTGAAGGGTCGCCGCGCAATCAGCGGCGCTGCGGGTCATGGGGCCGACGTGGTCCAGCGTCGGGGCAAGATCGAACACGCCATGGCGGCTCACCCGCCCCCAGGTTGGCTTAAGCCCGCTCAGTCCGCAAGTGGCGCTGGGATACCGGATGGACCCGCCCGTGTCGCTGCCCAGCGACGCGAAACAGAAGCCCGCAGCGGTCGCCACGCCCGAGCCCGATGAGGAAGTCCCGACCCAGTGATCGCGGCTGAGCGGGTTGACCGGGACGGAGACGTTGGGGTGATGCCCCGTGTAGGCCCCTTCGGTCATGGCGATCTTGCCCAGAATGACCGCGCCTGCCGCCTCAAGCCGGTCGACCACGGTGGCGTTGGTTTCAGACATCAGCCCTGCGTTGATCCCCATCCCGGCGGTGGTCGGCGCGAAATCCGTGCGGCACAGGTCCTTCACCGCGATAGGCATTCCGTGCAGCGGGCCAAGGCAGCGCCCGTCGCGCAGCGCCGCGTCGGCGGCATCTGCCTTTGCCAATGCCCGCTCCGTACAGACGTGGAAATAGGAATGGTAGCCCGGGTCCAGCGTGCCGATCCGCTCCAACATCGTCTCGGTCAGGGCGCGCGCGCTGGTCTCGCCGGTTCTGAGCGCCTCGGCGGTCTCAACAAGGCTGCGGTAGTGAACGGGTCGGGTATCCATATTCGTCCTCTCCTCGGCGGGCGCGCCTTGCGGCGCGGCATCTCTCTGCCAGTCTCCGCTTACCGGATCGCGATGTCCATTGCGCTCTGACGCCATGTGGATATTCAGCAGCCCCGAGGTGCGGCCTGACGGCGCGACTGGCCGTCGGCCCCCGCGAACGGCGCACCATTGAGCATCCTCAACTTGCCAAGTGGCCGCGCGAATGATCGTATCATGCAGCAAAGGGAGCAAAGGCATCATGCGCTGCAATCACACCATTCACCAGCACCACCATCACTTTGGCTGGAACAACCAGAACCAACCGGTGCTCAGTGTCCGTCCTGGCCAAACGGTCGAGATGGAGACCGTGGACAGCTCGGGCGGCCAGCTCGGGCCCGGCGCGTCCCTGCTCGATCTTGAGAATCTCTCCTTCGACAAGGTCAATCCGGTAACCGGGCCGATCTTTGTGGAAGGGGCCGAGCCCGGGGACGCTGTGGCGGTCACCTTTCTTGACTTCAAGCCCTCCGGCTGGGGCTGGACGGCAAACATTCCCGGTTTCGGGCTGCTGTCGGACCAGTTCAAGGACCCGGCGCTGCACATCTGGATGTACGACGCGACCGCGATGACGCCCGCGCTCTATGGGCCGGGGGGCAAGGTGCCGCTCAAGCCCTTTGCGGGCACCGTCGGTCTGGCACCGGCCCAGCCCGGCGCCCATTCCATCGTCCCGCCGCGCCGGGTCGGCGGCAATCTCGACATCCGGGACAATTGCGTCGGCACGACGCTGTACCTGCCGGTTGAGGTGGCAGGCGGATTGCTGTCGATCGGCGATACCCACGCCGCCCAGGGCGACGGCGAAATCTGCGGCACGGCAATCGAAAGTCCTATGGTGGTTTCGGTGAAGATCGACCTGCTCAAGGACGCGCGGCTGCCGTTTCCCCGGTTCGAAACCTCGGGGCCTGTCACCCGGCATTTCGACGGGGCGGGATACAAGGTCACGACCGGGATCGGCACCGACCTGATGCAATGCGCGCGCGACGCGGTCTCGGGCATGATCGACTGGCTTTGCGCGACGACGCATATGACGGATGTCGAAGCCTATATGCTCTGCTCGGTTTGCGGGGATTTGAGGATCAGTGAGATCGTGGACATGCCCAACTGGACCGTCTCGTTCTATTTTCCCAAGGTTGTTTTGGGTTGAGGATCGAAACCACCGTTCCACCGAACGACCGGTCGGTGTCGGATTGATCCCGGTCGAGGGAAATGCCTGACGTCATCTTCGTGCGTTCTTGATACGCGACGGCGAAACGCCCAGTCTGCCGGCATGGACGGATTGACACCGATAAAGCTTGCCACTGACTCTCTTCGCGCCGCCATTCTGCCGAAGGGCGCGACACTGGCTGCGCTGCGCCTCGGGCCGGATGGCGACAACCTCGTCCTTGGGTTTCGCAATCCGCGTGATCATGTCGACGTGCCTGCCTATGTCGGACCGCTCGTGGGCCCGGTTGCCAACAGGATTGCGGAGGGCCGGGTCAATCTGGGCGGCAAGAGCTACCAGATGCCCCGCAACGAAAACGGGGAGACCTGTCTGCATTCAGGCGCCGAAGGCCTACACGCGCAGGTGTTCGAAGTGCGGGAACTGACGAAAAGCGCTGTCACCCTTGCGCTCACGCTTCCCGACGGCGCGCAGGGCTTGCCCGGGCGGCGCGAGATCGCGGCGCGTTACAGCGTGGAAGGGTCCTGTCTGACCTTGGAGATATTCGCCAAGACGGACCGGACCACGCCCATGAACATCGCGGCGCATCCCTACTGGAAGTTCGACGATCGTCCCGACGTGTCAGGCCACCTGCTGCAGATATCCGCGGAGAAGTATCTGCCCACTGATGAGCGCAAGCTTCCCACCGGAGAGATTCGCTCGGTGACAGGCACGGATCTCGATTTCCGCACCCCGCGTCCGGTACCCCTGACACCCGCCCTCGATGTCAATTACTGCCTCGCACGGCAGCAGAGGCCCGAAACCGCCCCCTGCGCGACGCTGAAAGGCGCGACGGGGATCACGCTGCATGTCTCGACCGATGCCCCCGGACTGCAGATATACAACGGCGCCTTCCTGCCGCGGATAGCCGGGGTATTGGACAACGGCGGCAATCTGGCGCCCTACGGCGGGATCGCGATTGAGCCGCAATTCTGGCCCGACGCACCACGCCACGCGGGCTTCCCCTCGATCATCCTGCATCCCGGCGAGACATGGCGTCAGACGACGCATTTCCGCCTCACGCTGCCCGGATAATACCCCCGCATCGCCCCATTGCCGCCGCGCCCACGGCATCCTGTTGGCGCAGACTGCTGCTCTAGGCTGGACAGACCCGCCTGTCTGGCCCTTGCAAAAGGAGCAGCCAGATGGCACGTCCCGAACCCCAGAACCCCCCGCCCGCGCCGCCGAAACCGGCGACGGGACAGACACAACGCCCCAAACCCACGGCAAAACCGCGCCCAAAGCCGATCATCACCGATTACGCCAGCATCTGAGCCGTGACAGGGCCGCGACTTCGGCCCTAGACTGGGAACATGAGAACACCAGTCTCGACCATCCGAAACCTCGGCCCCGCGGTCGAGGCCGCCTGCACCGCCGCAGGCATTCCCGATGCCGAAACCCTGCGCGCTCTTGGCGCTGAGGCAGCCTACGCGAAGCTGATTGGCAGCGGTATGAAACCGCATTTCATTGGCTATTGCGCCATGGTGATGGGCCTGCAGGGCCGCCCGTGGAATGACTGCCACGGCGATGAAAAGAAGGCGCTCCGGGCCCGTTTCGACAGTCTGAAAGCGCAAATCGCTGCAACCCCCGAAGACGAGCTTGAGCGGTTGCTGGACGAAATCGGTGTCCGCGCCCGTTAGGATAACTGCGGAACCAAGCCGGACCCAAGGGGTTTTCTGCACATGACGGATATCGAAGATACTCCCCCAGGCCTCAATGCGACGCAGAAAGAAGACCTGAACCGTCTTCGGCGACTGGCAAAGACGATGGACAGCGCCTACCGCCTGCCCATAATCGGCACCCGCATCGGCTGGGACGCGATCCTCGGCCTGATCCCCGGTGTTGGCGATGCGCTCGCCCTCGCGCCCTCTTTCTACATCATCGCGAAGGCGCACGGCATGGGCGCGCCATCCGGCCTGCTTCTTCGCATGGGGGCGAACACGGCAATTGACCTTGCCATCGGGGCAATCCCGCTGTTGGGCGATATCTTTGACATCGCCTGGAAATCCAAGCTGCGCAACCTGGCGCTCCTTGAAAAACACCTGGGCCAGCGACCCGGCTAAAGAAAAAGGGCCGCGCAACGGCGGCCCTCTCCCGAAACTCTTTGGATCGGCTTAACCGACCAACTCAAGGCCGGAAAAGAAATAAGCGATCTCGACCGCCGCCGTCTCTGGCGCGTCGGAGCCGTGGACAGAGTTCTCACCGACGCTTTCGGCGAACTCGGCCCGGATCGTGCCGGGGGCCGCATCGGCGGGGTTCGTAGCACCCATGACTTCGCGGTTCTTGGCAATGGCGCCCTCGCCTTCCAGCACCTGCGCAACGATGGGCGCGGAGGCCATGAATTCGCACAGCTCTTCGTAGAAGGGACGCTCGGCGTGCACCTTGTAGAATTCGCCCGCCTGCGCCTTGGTCAGGTGGATACGCTTTTGCGCGACGATGCGCAGACCGGCATCTTCGAATTTCTTGTTGATCGCGCCAGTGAGGTTACGGCGAGTGGCGTCGGGCTTGATGATCGAGAAGGTACGCTCAAGGGCCATGTGGCTTGCTCCTTTGGGGGGTGTGAATTTGCGCGCTCCCTAGCATGGGGCAAATCCCTTGAAAACCCGCGATTGACGAGGCCCGCACATTGGGCCACACCGCCCCCATGCTGCGCATATCCGACATCAGCTACTCGGTCGAAGGACGCCCCCTGTTCGAGGAGGCCTCGGCCACGATCCCCGAAGGTCACAAGGTTGGCCTCGTCGGGCGCAACGGCGCGGGCAAGACCACGCTTTTCCGGCTGATCCGGGGCGAGCTGAGCCTTGACGGGGGCGAGATCGCCCTGCCCTCGCGCGCCAGGATCGGCGGCGTGGCGCAGGAGGTGCCGTCGTCCGAGACCTCGCTGCTCGACACGGTTCTGGCGGCGGACACCGAGCGGGCGGCGCTGATGGCCGAGGCAGAAACCGCAAGCGACCCGGGCCGCATCGCCGAGATACAGGCGCGTCTCGCGGATATCGACGCCTGGTCCGCAGAGGGCCGCGCAGCAGCGATCCTCAAGGGGCTTGGCTTCGACGATAACGAACAGCAGATGCCCTGCTCGGCCTTCTCTGGCGGCTGGCGGATGCGTGTGGCACTGGCGGGCGTGCTCTTTGCCCAGCCCGACCTGCTGCTGCTAGACGAACCGACAAACTACCTCGACCTCGAAGGCGCGCTCTGGCTGGAAAGCTATCTGGCGAAATATCCCCATACGGTCATCATCATCAGCCACGACCGGGGCCTTCTGAACCGCGCCGTGGGCAGCATCCTGTATCTCGAAGACCGCAAGCTGACCTTCTATCAGGGCCCCTATGACCAGTTCGCGCGCCAGCGCGCTGAACAGCGCGCCGTGCAGGCGGCCATGGCCAAGAAACAGCAGGCCCGGCGCGATCACATGCAGGCCTTTGTTGACCGCTTCAAGGCCAAGGCGTCAAAGGCCAAGCAGGCGCAGTCCCGGATCAAGATGATCGAGCGGATGGACATGATCGCCTCGCCGGAACAGGCGGCGAAACGTGTCTTTACCTTTCCCGAACCCGAAGAGCTTTCACCGCCCATCGTTGCCATCGAAGGCGGCGCGGTGGGCTATGCTGAGGACAAGCCGGTGCTGCAGCGCCTGAACCTGCGCATCGACCAGGACGACCGCATCGCGCTTCTGGGCAAGAACGGACAGGGGAAATCGACCCTGGCCAAGCTACTGTCGGACCGGTTGCCGCTGATGCAGGGCAAGGCCGTCAAGGCCAAGAAACTGCGCGTGGGCTTTTTCGCCCAGCATCAGGTGGACGAGTTGCGCGTAAATGAAACCCCGCTTCAGCACATGATCGCGGCCCGCCCCGGCGTGCACCCTCCCAAGTTGCGGGCGCAGCTTGCGGGCTTTGGCCTCGGCGCGGAACAGGCCGAGACCGAGGTAGGACGCCTCTCGGGCGGTCAGAAAGCACGGTTGTCCCTGCTGCTGGCCACGCTTGACGCGCCGCACCTTCTGATCCTCGACGAACCGACGAACCACCTCGATATCGAAAGCCGCGAGGCGCTGGTCGAGGCGCTGACGAAATACACCGGTGCGGTGATCCTTGTCAGCCACGACATGCACCTGCTGTCGATGGTGGCCGACCGCCTGTGGCTGGTCTCGAACGGCACCGTGAAGCCCTATGATGATGACCTCGAGGCTTACCGACAGATGCTTCTGGCCCCGGCAAAACCGGCGGGCAAGGAGACCAGGCCCAAGGAGGCCCCCAAGCCGAAACGCGCCAGCCGCGACGAGGTGCTCGCGCTGCGCTCCGAAGTCCGCAAGGCCGAAGCGCGCGTCGACAAGCTGAACGAGATGCGCGACAAACTGGCCCAGAAACTTGCCGATCCGGCACTTTACGAAGACGCCAACGTCGGCAATCTGGAGGTCTGGAATCGCAAATACGCAGAAGTGATGGAGGCACTGGACCGTGCCGAGGCGCTCTGGATGACAGCCGAGGAGAACCTGGAAAAGGCGACCGCCTGATGCCCTCTTTCTTGCCATATCAATTCCCGGGGAGTCAGCCTTGCTGACGGGGCAGCGCCCCAAATTCCCGATGAAATAAGACAGAACGACACCAATGGAACTCGACACCGCCTACATGATCACCGTTTTCGTCACCATGTTCGTGGTGATCGACCCCATCGGTATCGCGCCCCTGTTCCTCGCCCTCACGCGCGGCATGACGCCCGGCCAGCGCCGCCGCATCGCGGTGCGGGCCACCATGACTGCGGCCTTCGTGTTGGCGCTCTTTGCCTTCTTCGGCGAGGCGCTTCTGGGCTTTGTCGGGATCTCCATGCCCGCCTTTCGCATCGCGGGCGGAATCCTGCTGTTCCTGACCGCGCTCGACATGCTTTTCGAGCGCCGGACAAAGCGGCGCGAGGACAAGACCGAAGAGCAGCATCCGGATGACCCTTCGATCTTTCCCCTGGCGATCCCCCTCATGGCAGGACCGGGTGCCATTGCCTCGGTGATCCTGCTGATCGGAGAACGCCCAGGCGGCGAAGGGATGATAACCGTGTTGTCAATCACCGCACTCGTGCTCATTGCAATGACACTGATCCTGATGGCGTCGAGCTATCTCGACCGGCTCATCGGCAAGACCGGGATCGACGTGATCACCCGCATCCTCGGCATGCTACTCGCCGCGCTTTCGGTGCAATTCGTGCTTGATGGGCTCGCGGCCTTCGGATTTGGCCCTCGCCCCTCCTGACTGGGCGATATGGGATACCTATATCTGGGTCATGGAAAGCATCGAAACCGGACAATTGATCTATCTCGTTGTGCTGCTGGCCATGGTCGGCGGCTGGTTCCTCATGCAATCGCGTGAGGGGCTGAATAAGACACTGCAATATGCGGCTGTTTGGGCCATGATATTCGTGGGTGGGGCGGCCGCCGTAGGGCTCTGGCAGGACATCAGCCGCGATGCGCGTACGCCGCAGTACTCCGTGGCGGGCAGCGATCAGATCATCGTGCCAAGGGCGCGGGACGGACATTACTACCTGGGCCTCGAGGTCAACGGCGCGCCGATCCGCTTCGTCGTGGACACCGGCGCCACCGACATGGTGCTGACGCAGGCCGACGCGGCGCGCGCGGGGCTCAACCCCGATGAACTGTCCTTCCTTGGCCGGGCAAGTACCGCGAACGGGCTGGTGCGGACCGCCTACGTTCGGCTGGACGAGGTGCAACTGGGCGGCGTGACCGACCGGGACGTCCCGGCAGTCGTGAACGAGGGCGAGATGGCGCAATCCTTGCTTGGCATGGGGTACCTGCAGCGCTGGGGCCGAATCGAGATCGCGGGTGGTGAACTGGTTCTGACCCGTTAAGGGGGTTGGACGGGGCGTCCACCTTACCAGACAGTGCTGAGCCTCGCGCCGAGATCGTCATGCAACGCGTTGTAAGGTGGGCGTGTCGCCCACCCCACCCTCAGGTCTCGGCCTTCTTCTCCCAGCGCCCCGATTCCTCTGACCAGTATTGCGCCGCCGCACCGGCCTCCTTGAGCGCTTTCCACTGCGCCCGGGCCTGCGACAGTGCGGCATCATCGTTCCCGTCAAAAAGGATGCATACGCGCTCAAGTGCCTTGACCTCATCCGCCGTCACCCCGGCACCCAGCACCGACATCACGCAATGCGGCGCATTCACCGCCTCGGTCTCAGTCGTCAGCAGAACCGGCTGCTCAGCGTCCATCGGGCCGCCCGCCATCCCGTGCGGCAGAAAGCCGTCTTCCGGCCCCAGCCACAAGGCGCGGTCGAGCGCTTCCAGACCCGCCGCATCCGGACCGCGCACCGCGACACGCCAGCCGTTCTCCAGCGACTTCGTCAGCAACATGCGCAACGTTTCAACCAACGGTCGGCGCGTCAGGTGATAGAAATAGGCCGCACCCATCGCGCGCCTCAGGCTTTTTCGAACATATCAGCCACGAGACGATTGAGCGCCGCGACACCCCAGCCGGTCGCCCCCTTCGGTGCCAGCGTCGTGTCTGCCTTCACCGACGCGACCCCCGCGATATCGAGGTGTATCCAGGGTGTCTCGTCCTTGACGAAACGCTTGAGGAACTGCGCGGCGGTGATCGACCCCGCCGGGCGCCCGCCGACGTTCTTCATATCAGCGATGTTGCTTTTCAACTGCTCGTCGTAGGCCTGGCCCAGCGGCATACGCCAGGCCCCCTCTCCCTCGGCCTTCGCGGCCTTGAGGAAGGCATCGCAAAGCGTGTCGTCGTTCGAGAATACGCCGGCATTCTCATGCCCCAAGCCGATGATGATCGCCCCGGTGAGCGTGGCGAGGTCGATCATGCCCGCAGGCTTGAACCGTTCCTGCGCGTACCACATGACGTCACAGAGCACGAGACGGCCCTCCGCATCGGTATTGATCACCTCGACCGTGTCGCCCTTCATGCTCTTGATCACATCGCCCGGGCGAATGGCTGTACCGGAGGGCATGTTCTCGACAAGGCCGACCAGACCAACGACATTGGCCTTGGCCTTGCGCAATGCCAGCGCCTTCATCGTGCCTGCGACGACACCCGCACCGCCCATGTCCATGGTCATGTCTTCCATGCCACCTGCAGGCTTGAGGCTGATCCCGCCGGTGTCAAAGACGACACCCTTGCCGATGAGGGCCAGCGGCCTGTCGGCTTTTGCGCCACCGTTCCATTCCATGACGACCACCTTGGAAGGACTGTCGGATCCCTGTCCCACGGACAAGAGGGTGCGCATTCCAAGCTTTGCGAGCTCTTCTTCATCCAGAACCTGAACTTTCACGCCGACCTTCTTGAGCGCCAGAAGTTGCTCGGCGAAAGTCGTTGTCGTCAGCACATTGGCGGGCGCGCTGACGAGATCGCGGGTAAGGAACGCCCCTTCGGCCACCGCCAGCAGCGGCGCGGCCGTCTCCGTGGCCTCGTCCGGTTTGCTGCACATGATCTCGACCGCGCCCTTGCGGGACTTGGGTTCGCTCTTTTGCTTCTCGTAAGAGTAGTCGCGCATGGCGAGGCCAAAAGCCACTTCCGCCACACGGCGCATGCCTGCAGCCAGCAAGAGCGCATCGGCCTCGCCCCGCAGCTTGGCCAGCGATGCGCCTGCCTTGCGCGCGTCCTCGACGCTTGCCTTGCGCGGCAGGTGGATCACGTCGACGGCTTCGGCCGCCATACCGGTCGGATAAGCCAGTGTCAGCGCATCACCGGGTTTCGACTTGGCGAATTTCTGCCCCTCGACCAGCCGCGCCAGCGCCCCCTTGGTCAACTTGTTGACCCTGCGCGCACCCGCATCGAGCCGGCCTTCGGGGTCCACAAAAACGGCAACGCGGCCCGTATGGGATGCGATTTTCTCGATATCTGTCTCAACAAAGCGGATCGGCGTCAGTTCGGTCATTTCATGTGTCCCTGTTCTCGGTCGCCACCACACCTAGCGCGGCTGGCCAGACATGACCAGTTAGCAGTTTTCCATTGCCATATTTTGCTTTAGACAGGAGAAAAAAATCAGCCCGGCAGGCATTTTTGGGGGACCGCAGTGGCCAGACTAGACCGCTATATGCTGTCACAGCTTCTGCTGCTGTTTGGCTTTTTCGCCCTCGTCCTCGTGGCACTTTTCTGGATCAATCGCGCGGTTGTCCTCTTCGACCGGCTGATCGGCGATGGTCAATCCGCGCTGGTGTTTCTCGAGTTCACGGCGCTGGGTCTGCCCAAGCTGATCACCACGGTGCTGCCCATCGCGGCCTTCGCGGGGGCGGTTTATGTCACCAACCGGATGAGCAGCGAGGCGGAGATCACCGTCCTGCAATCGACCGGCTCCAGCCCCTGGCGACTGGCAAGGCCTGTGTTCATCTACGGGCTCTGCGTGGCGCTGATGATGAGTGTCCTCAGCCATTTCCTCGTCCCCATGGCACAGGCCCAGCTGAATCAGCGCGAGACCGAGATATCGCAGAACGTCACCGCAAGCTTGCTGCGCGAGGGGCGTTTCCTGCATCCAACCGAGAACGTCACCTTCTACACGCGGCTTATCGATGAAGACGGGGTGCTGCGGGATGTTTTCCTTTCCGACCGGCGCAAGCCGACCGAGGGGGTCATCTATACCGCTGCCGAGGCGTACCTCGTGCGCAACGGTCCCGGCACGACGCTGATCATGGTCGACGGGCTGGCCCAGCGGATGAACAAGGCCGACAAGCGGCTTGCCACGGCCAATTTTCGGGACTTTTCATTCGATATCTCTTCCCTCGTGAAGCAGACCGCCGACAGCAACCTGGTCGTGCCCAACATCGTGACACCGCGGCTGCTGACCGACTGGGATCGCATCTCGGACCGGACGGGCGACAGCATCGGCATCATCGCGGAGGAACTGCATTCGCGTTTCGCGCAGCCGCTCTTTTGCATCGTCGCCGCCATGGTGGGCTTTGCGACCCTGCTGCTGGGCGGGTTTTCCCGTTTCGGCATCTGGCGCGAGGTCGCGATCGCCTTCGGCATGCTGGTGGCAATCGACGGGATACGTGGTGCGATGGTCAATTCAGTGCGCGCCGATGCCGCACTCTGGCCGCTCATGTACGTGCCATCGGCAGTTGGCGCGCTGCTGGTTGTCGGCATGCTCTGGCACCTGTCAAACCCCGGGCGGTTCCGGCGGCGGAGGTCGGCTGCATGATCTTGCATGTCTACTTCGCCCGTCGCTTCGCCATGGCCTTTCTGCTCATCACCGGGGTGCTCTTTGCGCTGGTGATGCTGATCGACGTGGTCGAACAGACCCGCAAATTCGGCAGCTTCGGCATCGGTTGGCAGAAAATCCTCGGTCTGACGCTTCTCAATGCGCCGCAGACCATCAACCTGATCCTGCCGCTGATCGTGATCCTTGCCACGGTGACGCTCTTTGTCTCGCTTGCCCGCTCCTCCGAACTGGTCGTGACCCGCGCGGCGGGACGGTCGGCGATGCGAGCGCTGATCGCGCCCGTCGTTGTGGCGCTGATCATCGGTGTGATGGCTGTGGGCATGCTGAACCCCATCGTTGCCGCGACGGGCAACCGCTACCTGCAATTGTCCGAAAGCTACCGCGCGGGCGGTGCATCCGCCCTGTCGATTTCCGACGAGGGCCTCTGGCTGCGGCAGGGCAGCGCAGCCGGGCAAACGGTAATCCGGACCTGGCGCTCGAACGCGGACGCTTCGGTGCTCTATGACGTGACCTTCCTGACCTACGACTCCCAGAACGGTCCCGTGCAGCGAATCGAGGCAGGCAGCGCCGCCCTTCGCGACGGCGAGTGGTCGCTGCGGAATGCCAAGACCTGGCCGCTGAGGCCCGGCATCAATGCCGAGGCAAATGCCACGTTTCACGATACCATGACAATCCCGTCCTCGCTGACGCTCGAGCGGATCAGAGAGAGCATCGGGCGCCCC
This sequence comes from Sulfitobacter sediminis, assembly GCF_040811725.1. Taxonomy (NCBI): domain Bacteria; kingdom Pseudomonadati; phylum Pseudomonadota; class Alphaproteobacteria; order Rhodobacterales; family Roseobacteraceae; genus Sulfitobacter; species Sulfitobacter sediminis. The sequence continues at coordinate 278,261 of NZ_JBFNXX010000002.1, read as the reverse complement.
GCCGCTGTCTCGATCTACGATCTGCCGACCTTCATACGGCAGTTGGAACAGGCCGGGTTCAGCGCACAGCGGCACAAGGTCTGGCTGCAGACGGAATTCGCGCGTCCGCTCTTCCTGATGGCGATGGTGCTGGTCGCCAGTGCCTTTACCATGCGCCACACGCGTTTCGGCGGCACTGGCGTCGCGGTCCTGACGGCAGTGCTGCTGGGCTTCGCGCTTTATTTCATCCGCAGCTTCGCGCAAATCCTGGGCGAGAACGGGCAAATCCCTGTGCTGCTGGCCGCCTGGGCACCACCCGTTGCGGCGATCCTGCTTGCCGTTGGTCTTCTGCTTCATGTCGAGGACGGCTAGGGGATGCGACTGCTTCTTCTCACGCTCGCGCTGCTTCTGGTGCCGCTCAGCCTTGTCGCACAGGATTCTGAGCCAAGGCCCGCGATCCTGATCGCGGACAATGTCTTCATCAACGCAGATCGCACGCTTGTGGCCGAAGGCAATGTCGAGGCCTTCCAAGGTGGGACACGCATCCGGGCCCGCGCAATCCGCTACAATCAGGACAGCGGCGCACTGGAGATCGAAGGGCCAATCACTTTGACCGACGGCGCGGACACCATCATCCTTGCCGATGCCGCCCAGCTCGACGCGGATTTCCGGAATGGGCTGCTGACCGGAGCCCGGTTGATCCTGGCCCAGCAACTGCAGCTGGCCGCACGCCGGGTCGACCGGGTCAATGGCCGTTACAACCAGCTTTCCAAGGCCAGCGTCACCTCCTGCCGGGTCTGTGACGACGGGACACCCCCGCTCTGGCAGATCAGGGCCAAACGGATCATCCACGACGAGCTGGAGCAACAGCTCTACTTCGACGAGGCGCAGTTCCGCATTCTCGACGTCCCCGTTTTCTATGTCCCGCGTCTCCGCCTGCCGGGGCCGAAGCTCGAACGCGCGACGGGTTTCCTCGTACCCTCGATCCGCACGACCTCCCAACTTGGGACCGGGTTCAAGATCCCCTACTTCATCAAGCTGAGCGATCACCGCGACCTGACCGTCACCCCCTACCTGTCCAGCGTTACCCGCACTGTCGAGCTGCGCTACAGACAGGCCTTCCGGCAAGGACGGATCGAGTTCAACGGCGCCGTCACCCGTGACGACCAGCGCCCCGACAAGACGCGCGGATATCTCTTCGGTCGGGGCGACTTCGAGCTCGCGCGCGACTACAAGCTGAACTTCGACGTCGAGATCACAACCGACCGGGGCTACCTCAACGAATACGGGTATTTCCTTCAGGACCGGCTCGAAAGTCAGGTGACGATCAGCCGTGCGCGGCGCGACCAACTGGTGCGCGGCAGTTTCTACAATTTCGAAAGCCTTCGTGCCGGGGACATCAACGACAATCTCGCCACCGTGGTCTTTGACGGCGAATACGAGCGGCGGTTCTTTCCGCGAAAGGGGGGCGGCGAATTGCGCTTCCGGATCGAGGCACACACCCACCGGCGCAATTCGGACCGCGATACCGACGGCCCGGATCCCGATCTCGAGGTCGATGGCCGTGACGTGGCGCGCATCCACGGCCGTGTGGACTGGCTGAAACGGTACACCTGGCCTGTGGGCCTCGTTACCGATGCCCAGGCAGGCATTAGCTTCAACCTTTTCGACATCACGCAGGATGCGACCTTTGCGCAGAACCAGTCGGATATCGTGCCACGGGCGGCGCTGACGCTTCGCTATCCCTTGCTGCGCCGCGACGGCGGCGGCATCACGCAGGTGATCGAGCCTATCGCGCAGGTTGCCTGGACACGCGGTGAGAGACTGCTTGTGCCCAACGACGAAAGCACCAGGGTGGAATTCGACGAGGGCAACCTGCTGTCCTTGTCCCGGTTTCCGCGCCCCGACCGGCGCGAACGCGGCACCGTCTACGCGCTTGGCGTGAACTGGTCGCGCGTCAACCCCAACGGCTGGGACGCGAACGTGAGCCTTGGGCAGGTGTTCCGCAGCGATCCTGACGACGCCTTCTCGGCCTCTTCGGGACTGCAGGGCACGACCTCGAACTTCCTGCTTGCCGCACAGGTCGAAAGCAACAACGGCGTGTCGCTGACCGGCCGCAGCCTGTTTGACAAGGAACTCCGCTTTGCCAAGGCCGAGTTGCGCGGCAACTGGGGCTTCCGGCGCGGCAGTCTGGGCGGGTCCTACGTCTGGCTCGACGAGGATCTGGCTGAGGACCGGGCCGAGGCGGTCTCCGAAATCCTGCTCGACGGGCGCTATGACATCAACCGCCACTGGGCGGTGCGCGCGGACTGGCGTTTCAACGTCGCCGACGACCGGTCCGCGACAGCGGGCGTCGGGCTGAGCTACAACAACGAATGCCTTGCCGTCGATCTCACCGTCGCGCGCAGCTATTCTTCCTCCACGGCTGTTGAGCCCACCACCAATTTCGGCTTTAACGTGGGGCTGAGGGGTTTTGCCGCCTCATCGGGCAGTCAACGATACATTCGCTCATGTCAAAGGTGATCCAGATGAAAATTTCCGCCGTGATCCGTGGCCTAGCCGCCGCCTGCGTGATCGCCGTGACAGGGCAAATGGCCCAGGCCCAGAACCTCTTTGCCCCCGTCGCCCGCGTCGATGACGCGGTCGTCACGGAGTTCGAGGTGCAGGAGCGGCAGCGCTTCCTCCAGCTTCTGAATGCTCCGGATGCGGACCGCGAAAGCGTCATCGAAACCCTGATCGACGACCGCCTGCGCAACAGGGCGGTAGCGCAGGCCGGGATCGAACTGACCAGCGAAGGGCTGCAGAGCGGGCTGGAGGACTTCGCTTCCCGTGCCAATCTGTCGGTTGAGGAATTCTCCCAGGCGCTTGAGCAGTCCGGCGTCTCGCGCGAAACCTTCCGCGATTTCGTCGCCAACTCGTTGGGGTGGCGCGAACTGGTTCGGGGCCTCTACCTTAACCGCGTGCAGATCGGCCAGGACGAGATCAACCGCGCGCTGGCCGACACCGCCGCTTCGGGGTCCGGCATTCGCGTGCTCCTGTCCGAAATCATCATCCCCGCACCGCCCCAGAACCGCGCCCGTGTGAATGCGCTGGCGGACCGTATATCGCAGTCCCGAAGCGAGGCGGAATTCTCCGGCTATGCCCGCCAATACTCCGCCACCGCCTCGCGCGGACGCGGCGGCCGCATGCCATGGACACCGCTTGAGAACCTTCCTCCGCAGCTGCGCCCGCTCATTCTGGCGCTCGCCCCCGGCGAGGTGACATCGCCGCTCCCGATCCCCAATGCGGTGGCCCTGTTCCAATTGCGCGGGATCGAAGAGACCGGCACGCCGGCGAAGACCTACGCCGAGATCGAGTACGCGACCTACTACATCCCCGGCGGTCGGAGCGAGGCCGCTTTGGCCACAGCGGCCAGGGTCCGCGATAATGTCGACGTCTGCGACGACCTCTACGGCATCGCAAAAGGCCAGCCCGAGGAAGTGCTTGAGCGCGCGACCAGGAAGCCAGGCGAGATCCCGCAGGATATCGCTATCGAACTGGCGAAACTCGACGCAGGGGAAAGCTCCGTCGCGCTGACCCGCAACAACGGCGAAACGCTGGTCTTCCTGATGCTGTGTGGCCGCAAGGCCGAAGCCAATGCCGAAGCGACCCGCGAGGAAGTCGTGAACGCCCTGCGCCAGCGCAAACTGCAGGGCTATGCGGACGTGCTGATGACCCAGTTGCGCGCCAACGCCCGCATCATCAGGCAATGAGCCTGACCGCCCGGCCCGTCGCCATCTCCTGCGGGGAGCCTGCGGGCATCGGTCCCGAGGTCGCCGCGCGCGCCTGGACGGTTCTGGCGGGGGAAGTGCCGATGGTCTGGCTCGGCGATCCGCAACACCTTCCCGAGGGTACAGCCTACAAAGTCATCGAGAGGCCGGATGAGGCCGCTGCGCTCGACACCGACGTGTTGCCCGTCATCGCCCGCGACTTCGGCAGCCCGGCCGTGCCCGGCACGCCCGATCCCGGCCACGCACAGCACGTCATCGACATGATCGCCCTCGGGGTGTCCCTTGTCCGCGACGGCGCGGCCTCGGCCCTCTGCACCGCGCCCCTCAACAAGAAGGCGCTGAAGGACGGCGCGGATTTCCCCTACCCCGGTCACACCGAGTACCTCGCGGCCCTTGGCGGGGTCGAGGACGTGGTCATGATGCTGGCCTCCGATCAACTCCGCGTCGTGCCTGCGACGATCCACATCCCGCTCGAACAGGTTCCCTTGCAGCTGACACCCGCTCATCTGAGGCGTGTGATCGAGACCACGCACGAGGGACTGCGCGACCATTTTGGCATCGCCAGGCCGCGCCTTTCCATCGCCGGTCTGAACCCCCACGCTGGCGAAGGCGGGACAATGGGCACGCAGGAAGAGGAATGGATTGCCCCCCTGATCGACATGATGCGGGACGAAGGCTATGACCTTACCGGGCCCCTGCCCGCTGACACGATGTTCCACGCCGCCGCCCGCGCCCGCTACGATGCGGCTGTGGCGATGTATCACGACCAGGCACTGATCCCGATCAAGACGCTGGACTTTGACCGCGGGGTGAACGTGACGCTTGGCCTGCCTTTTATCCGGACGTCGCCAGACCACGGTACCGCCTTCGACATCGCGGGCAAAGGGCTGGCCAATCCCGGCAGCATGATAGAAGCGATCCGCCTCGCGCACCGAATGGCACGGGGCTGATGAGCGCCATCGACAGCCTGCCGCCCCTGCGCGAGGTGATCGCCCGGCACGGGCTGTCGGCACGGAAATCGCTGGGGCAGAACTTCCTCCTCGATCTCAATCTAACCGCCAAGATCGCCCGGCAGGCCGGCGACCTGGAGAATTGCGACGTACTTGAGATTGGCCCCGGACCGGGTGGGTTGACGCGGGGCCTTCTCGCGGAAGGAGCGCGGCACGTGCTGGCAATCGAGAAAGACAGCCGCTGCCTGCCGGCACTGGCCGAGATCGCCGAGGCCTATCCCGGGAGGCTCACGGTCATCGAGGGCGATGCGCTTGAGATCGACCCGCTGGCGCATCTGACGCCGCCCATCCGCGTGGCCGCGAACTTGCCTTACAACGTCGGTACCGAACTGCTGGTACGATGGCTGACGCCGCGGGACTGGCCGCCCTTCTGGGAAAGCCTGACGCTGATGTTCCAACGCGAAGTGGCCGAGCGGATCGTGGCGCAGCCCGGCTCTAAGGCCTACGGGCGTCTGGCGATTCTCGCGCAATGGCGCGCCGAAGCCCGCATCGCCATGCAACTGCCGCCCGGGGCCTTCACGCCGCCGCCCAAGGTATCCTCCAGTGTCGTGCACCTTACCGCTTTGCCCGAACCCCGCTTTCCCGCCGACCCCGACGTGCTTTCGCGGGTCGTCGCCGCCGCTTTCAATCAGCGGCGCAAGATGCTGCGCGCCTCGCTCAAGGGAGTCGCCCCGGACATCGAGGACCGGCTGATCGCCGCCGGGATTGCCCCTACCGACCGGGCCGAACAGGTGCCGCTTGAGGGTTTCTGCGCGCTCGCACGCCAGGTCGCCACCAGATGAGGCTTAGCTGGGTTCTCGCCCTGATGGCCGCGCTGCTTTTCGGCTGCGGAGCAAGAGCACCCACGCGCGGCACCGAGGCCGAGATCGCCGCCCTGGCGGCGGCATTGCAGCAAATGTCACCGGACATAGCCGCTGCAGAGGCAGCTGAAGCCGCGCGATTGTCCTTCCAGTCCACCTATGACCTGGCACTGGCCTACCAGATCACCGATCCCCCGCTGGTCCATAACGCCAAGGTCAACGCCGGGCGCAAACCGCGCGGTCTGTGCTATCACTGGGCCGAAGACATGCAGGCGCGGCTGGAGGCGGCGGGGTTCGCCACGCTTGGGACCGCGCGGGCCAATGCCGACAATCCCATCCTGATCGATCACAGCACCACCGTGATCGTGCCAAGGGGCGCGCCGATGGAGACAGGGGTGGTCGTCGATCCCTGGCGGTATGGTGGGCGGCTTTTCTGGGCACCCGTGGTAAAGGACAGCCGCTATGACTGGCGTCCGCGTGAAGACGTTTTGCGCAGGCACGGGCGCATCAGGTACATGCAAAGGCCCGAAGGGTCGCGGGCACCGCCGCCTGTCGAGTGAGGCATCCTCGCCCAGGGCCGCCTGTCCGAAAATGAAAAAGCCCCGCCATCTCGGGGCTTCCCATCACTCGGCCGCTTCCGGCTGGTCGCCGCCGCCGCCGTCGCTCTCTGCCTTCGGCTTGGGCTTGCGCCGGGGTGCGCGCTTGGGCTTGGCCTTGCTTTCCGGTGTTTCGACGAGGCCGCTGTCGCTGTCTTCGTCCTTGGCCTCTGCCGGGATATCGGGCTGCGGTGCACTCCCGGGATCGCCAGCGCTCTGGTTGCTTTCGCGCTCCTGACGCTCCGCGCGTTCGCGATCCCGCTCGGCCTGGCGCTCGCGGTTCTGGCGCTCCTGCTCCTCGCGGCGCTGCTCCTGCTCGCGCTGCGCCTCAGAGAGAAGCCTCAGGTAGTGCTCGGCATGCTGCTGGAAGTTCTCGGCGGCGACGCGGTCGTTCGCCAGCTGCGCATCGCGGGCCAGCTGGTTGTATTTCTCGATGACCTGCTGCGGCGTGCCGCGCACCTTGCCTTCGGGGCCGGAGCTGTCGAAGACGCGATTGACGACATTGCCGCCTTGCTGATTGCGGTTGCGGTTACTCTTCGACCGGGACCGTGATCTCGTGGATTTCATGAAAGGATATCAGCCTTCAGTGCTGGTTAGCTTTGATGAACCGATGCGCGACGCGCTGAAAGGGTATTCGGTTACCTGGATTGTTGGGCATAACGCCGCGCGGGACCGCCAAAGCATCCACCGCTGCAACGCCCCTGAATATGCACGCTTAGACCGTCACGGCAAGGGCAAATGCGCAATTTCCGGGCAAAAATGGTACAACTTGCAGATTTACGCTGGTTGTCCCGCGCAAACCACGCGCGCACGGCCGTCAAGATCATGGGCAAGTTCGACGCTGGCCCATCCCGCGGCGCGGAAGATGCCACACACCGCCTCACCCTGCTGCCAGCCGATCTCGACCAGCACGCGGCCCTGCGCAGTCAGGTAACCCTGAGCCTCTGACGCGATGATACGGTACGCGGAGAGCCCGTCGAAGCCGTCCGTCAGGGCCATATGGGGTTCGTGGTCGCGAAGTTCAGGTGCGACATCGGCCATTTCAGACTGGGCAAGGTAGGGCGGGTTGGACAGGATGAGATCAAAGCGGCCCTCCACCCTCTCGAACCAGTCAGATTGGAGGATCTCTGCCCGCCCGCCAACGCCCAGATGCACCGCATTGGCGCTGGCCTGAAGACAGGCATCCTCGGACAAATCGACCCCCGTGCCCCGCGCATCGGGCCGCTCTGCCAGCAGCGTCACGAGAATGCAGCCGGAGCCGGTTCCGAGATCGAGCACCGTGTTGAACGGCTGGCTCAGGGCCAGCTCGACAAGCGTCTCTGTTTCCGGTCTGGGATCAAGCACATGGCGGCTGATCTTGAAGTCGCGCCCGTAGAAGGCCCTGCTTCCGACCAGCTGCGAAACCGGTACGCGCACCGCCCGCAGCGCGATCAGGTGCTCGAAGCGTTCCGCGATCTCCGGTGCGATCTCCTCGGGCGCGATCAGCGTGACCCGCGCCGCATCGACCGAGGCCGCATGCGCCAGCAACAGCCGCGCATCGCGCGCGGGATCGGGCACCCCTGCCGCCCGCAGGCGTGCGGCGGCAGCGGCCATCGCTTCTCCAGCGGTGCTCATGACGCGATCTCGGCCATCTGCCGGGCCTGCGCGTCGGCGGTCAGCGCATCGACGATCTCATCGAGGTCCCCTTGCATCACCTGATCAAGCCGGTAAAGCGTCAGGTTGATCCGGTGATCGGTCAGGCGCCCCTGCGGGAAGTTGTAGGTCCGAATCCGTTCGGACCGGTCCCCCGATCCCACCTGTGCTGCCCGGTCGGCCGAGCGTTCGCTGTCCACCCGGCTGCGTTCCAGATCATATAGCCGTGCCTTGAGCACCTGCATCGCCTTCTCGCGGTTGCGGTGTTGCGACTTCTCGGAGGAAGTCACCACGATGCCGGTGGGAATATGCGTGATCCGCACGGCGGAATCGGTCGTGTTCACATGCTGGCCGCCCGCGCCCGAGGACCGCATGGTGTCGATGCGCAGATCGTTCGGGTTGATCTCGATATCGACGTCCTCAGCCTCGGGCAGCACCGCGACGGTCGCCGCCGAGGTATGGATACGCCCCCCGCTTTCGGTGCTCGGCACCCGCTGGACCCGGTGCACACCGCTTTCGAACTTCAGCCGGGCAAAGACATTCTGGCCGGTGATATGGGCCACGACTTCCTTGACCCCGCCAAGCTCGGTCATCTGTTCCTCGATCAGTTCGAAGCGCCAGCCCTTGGCCTCGGCATAGCGCTGGTACATGCGCAAAAGGTCCGCGGCGAAGAGCGCGGCTTCTTCCCCGCCCGTGCCGGGACGGATTTCCAGCATCGCGGGCTTGGCATCCGCTTCGTCCTTTGGCAACAGTGCGACCTGCAAAGCCCCTTCGGCCTTTGGCAGGGCCGCCTTGAGACCCGGCAGCTCCTCGCGCGCAAGTTCGGCCATCTCGGGATCGGCCAGCATCGCCTCGGCCTCGGCAATGTCCCGCTTCAGCTGTTTGTAGGCACGAATCTGTTCCACCACCGGCTTGAGATCGGCGTATTCCTTGGCCAGCGCCGCATAATCAGCCCCGCCCGAGCCAGCCGACATTGACGCCTCGATGAATTCGAAGCGCTGGCTGATCTGCTCTAGTCGGTCCAAAGGTATCATCGTGTCATCCTGTCGCTGATGGAAAGGCTTTGGTCAAGGGCGGCATCGTGCTATGAAAGGGGTATGAAAAAGACTGCGTTCCTTATGGCGCTTGTCGCCCTGCCCGCCACGGCCGATGTCACATCGCCCAGTGGCAAGACGGTCGATTGCTATTGCACCGACCGCAACCGCAACCGTGTCGAACTTGGCGAAATGAGATGCCTTCAGGTCGATGGCCGCATGTTCATGGCGCAATGCCAGATGTCGCTGAATGTGCCGATGTGGCGCGAGATCTCCGAAGGCTGCGTTTCCTCAGAGCTGCGCGGCGGCGATCCAGCCTTTGATCCGCTTGGCGTTCACCCCAAAATCTGACCGTCCGAAGCGCAAGCGCCCGTAGACCTCCAGATGTTTGTTCGCCCCGGCATCTATCACGCTGACCGTAGTATAGTCGGGAAAGCCGAACGCCAGCGACCGGGTGACATAGGTGACCTGTCCTTCCTCGATCGAACCGGCCAGCTTCTGTGTACGTGGCGTGGCAAGGATGACCTTTTCCATCGCCTCCATCTGCCCCGCACCATCCCCGGCGATTTCCTTGCGCCAGACATATCCGCCCTTGAGCTGCCTTGTCTCCACTCCCTTGACTGCCGCCTGCCGGTGCCAGCGCTGGGGATCGGACGGTGCCAAACGGATATAGACTAGCAACAGAACGAACAGCCCGATCACGATCCATGTCAGCATTTTCCACATCTCCCTTTTTCCTCTTGGCCCCTCTCAGGCTCAGCGATAGCTGACACCCGGCAGCACACATAGCATCTCGTACAGAATATTCGCCGCTGTCAGCGCGGTATTGCCGGTGGTGTCGTAGGGGGGCGAGACCTCGACAAGGTCGCCACCGACGATATTGAGCCCGCGAAAGGCGCGGATCAGGGTCAACGCTTGCGGTGTGGTCAGCCCACCGATCTCGGGCGTGCCGGTGCCGGGGGCAAATGCCGGATCGAGGCTGTCGATATCGAAGGTGATATAGGTCAGCGCACCGCCGATATCGCGCCTGATCTCGGCGCCGAGGCTGGCAAGATTGCGCCCCCAAAGCTCCTGCGCGGGGAACTGCTGGAACCCCCAGCCCGCCGCCTCCTTGAAATCCTCTGCGGAATAGCCGGTCCCGCGCAGGCCAATCTGGTAGGTTTTCGCAGGATTTATCAGCCCTTCCTCATACGCGCGGCGGAACACCGTACCATGGGCCTCGCGCTCACCGAACATCTCGTCGTTCACATCCGCATGGGCATCCACGTGCACCAAGGCGACAGGCCCGTGCCGCTTGGCCATCGCCCGAAGGATGGGGAGCGTGATCGAATGATCCCCGCCGATAGCCAGCGGCATCGCGTCATAGTTCAGGATCGCCTCGTAACTCTCCTGAATGATGCGCAAACTTTCGCTGAGAGAGAAGGTATTGATCGCCAGATCGCCGATATCCGCGACCTGCAGACTGTCGAAAGGTGCAGCGCCGGTGCCAAGGTTGTATGGCCGGATCATCGCGCTTTCGCTGCGCACCTGCTTGGGGCCGAACCGTGTGCCCGACCGCCAGGATGTGCCGATGTCAAGCGGGATGCCGACAACCGCCACGTCGAGCCCCTTGAGGTCATTCACGGCGGGCAACCGCATGAAAGTGTTCGGCCCCGAGAACCGGGCAAGGTCATTCCCGCTGATCGGCTGGTTCTTGTGACTCATTTGCGCCGCATCCGGTAGCCCAGTAGGCAGAGTATCTCCACCGCCACGTGCGCCCCGGCAATCGCCGTCGCCCCCGTGGTGTCAAAAGGCGGAGAGACCTCAACCACGTCGCCGCCCATGATGTTGATCCCCGCCAGCTCGCGCAGCATGATCGCCGCCTGCGCAGAGGTCAGACCGCCCCAGACCGGGGTACCGGTGCCCGGCGCATAGGCCGGATCAAGGGCGTCGATGTCGAATGTCAGGTAACAGGGATTGTCCCCCAGCACCTCCTTGATCCGCATGGCCGCCGCCTGCGGTCCGCGTTCATGCACCTCGCGCGCGTCGATGGTGGCCACGCCCATCGTGTCGGGATTGGTCGTGCGAATGCCCACCTGAACGGATGTTGCCGGGTCGATGATCCCCTGCTTGATGGCCTTGTAGACGAAAGTGCCGTGGTCGATCCGGTCCATATCGTCGTCAATCCAGGAATCGGAATGCGCATCGAACTGCAACAGGCTGATCGGACCGTACTTTTCGGCGTACGCCTTGAGGATCGGAAGCGTGATGAAATGGTCCCCCCCCAAGGTCACCGTCGCCACATCCGCCGAGAGGATCGTGCGGATATGCTCATTCAAAGTTTGAGGGAACTTCGCCACATGGCCGTAGTCGAATGCCACGTCTCCGTAATCGATGATCGCCCGCTCGCTCAGCACATCGAAGCCCCATCCATACGGGGGATCAGGCGTCTGCAAAGCACTCGCCTCGCGGATCGCCCTGGGCCCAAGCCGCGTGCCTGTCCGGTTCGTCACCGCCTGATCGAACGGCACCCCGGTAATGGCGATCTCCGCCCCCGCAAGGTCCTTGGTATAGCGCCGCCGCAAGAACGACGTCGCCCCGCCAAAGGTGTTCTCAAAGGTCAGCCCCCTGAGGTCCTCGCGCGTGAACGCCTGATCGACTTGTTTCGCCGCATCTTCCAGTGCCATGCTTCAGGCTCCCGTCACGGGCTGTGCACGTTCGACGATCCGGGCGAAGAATGACGCGCCAATGGGTGCGATCTCGTCGTTGAAGTTGTACTTGGGATGGTGGACGGAAGCGCCCTCGCCCTGTCCCAGCATCAGGTAAGCACCGGGCCGCGCCTCCAGCATGTACGAGAAATCTTCCGCCCCCATGACCGGTGGAAAGGCCGTCTCGACCCCCGCCTCTCCGGCGACTTCGCCCGCGACTTCCGCCGCGAAATCCGTCTTGGCCGCATCGTTGACCGTCGGCGGATAACCGAATTCGAAATCCAGCTCCGCCTTCAGATCGAAACTCGCCGCATGGCCATCCACGATGGCCTGCATGCGCCGCACCGCCATGGCCTGCACCTCCTTGCTGAAGGTACGCACGGTGCCGTTGATGTAGACCTCTTCGGGGATAACATTATCGGTCGTCCCGGTGTGGATCTGCGTGGTCGAAATCACAAGCCGTTCCTTGGGATCGAGGTTGCGGCTCACGATTGTTTGCAAGGACTGCACGATGGCGCAAGCCGCGACCACCGGGTCGATGCACTCATGCGGCCGCGCGCCATGCCCGCCCTTGCCCGTCAGGTTGATCGTAAAGGTATCGGCCGCGGCCATGATCGGCCCCGGCGTCGTGTGAAACCGCCCGAATTCGAGGTTCGGCGCATTGTGCAGCGCGTAGACCTGGGTGATGTCAAAGCGATCCATGACCCCTTCCTTCACCATGATCTCGCCCCCGCCGATGATCTCTTCGGCGGGTTGGAACAGCAGCGCCACCCGCCCCGAGAAATTGCGGGTCTCGGCCAGGTACTTCGCCGCCCCCAGCAACATCGCCGTATGCCCGTCATGCCCGCAGGCGTGCATCTTGCCCTCGTGGGTGCTGGCATAGGGCACACCGGTATCCTCGGTGATCGGCAACGCATCCATGTCCGCCCTGAGCCCGATGGTCGGCCCCGCTCCTTGCCCGTTGATGATGGCGACGATCCCCGTCTGTGCTACCCCCTCGTGCAGCTCATCCACCCCGAACTCCCGCAGCCTCTCAGCCACGAAAGCAGCCGTCTTGAAGCAATCCAGCCCCAGCTCCGGAATGGTGTGCAGATGCTGTCGCCAGGCGGCCATATCCGCGCTGAAATCGGCGATGCGGTTGACGACGGGCATGGGGTGGACTCCTCGGGTCAGAAAACTCAGGGTGCATCTGACACCAGACGGGACCGGGCTGCAATGGCGGATGATCTGATACACGACGAAGAGGCAGGGATTGAACGGCTGCTGGAAATCATGCGCCGCCTGCGCGACCCCGAGACCGGCTGCCCCTGGGATATCGAGCAGGATTTCGACACCATCGCCCCCTACACGATCGAGGAAGCCTATGAGGTCGCCGACGCCATCCAGCGCCGCGACTGGTCGGAACTTGAGGGCGAACTGGGCGATCTGCTGCTGCAATCGGTCTACCACACGCAGATGGGTGCCGAAGCGGGGCACTTCACCTTCCAATCCGTCGTGCGCAACATCTCCAACAAGATGGTCGCACGGCACCCCCATGTGTTCGGCGACGAATCCCGCGACAAGACCGCCGACCAGCAGACCCGCGACTGGGAGGCGATCAAGGCCGCAGAGCGCGCGGGCAAGGCTCAGAAAGGCACCCTCGATGGAGTGGCGATCGGGCTGCCCGCCCTGCTGCGCGCCTACAAGCTGCAAAAACGCGCGGCACGCGTCGGGTTTGACTGGCCCTCGACGGACGAAGTGATCGCCAAGATCACCGAGGAAGCCGCCGAACTGGTCGAGGCGCGCGATACGCTCAGCCACGCCGAGATCGAAGAGGAATTCGGCGACATCCTCTTCGTCATCGCCAACCTCGGCCGGCACCTCGGCATCGACCCCGAAGCCGCGCTGCGCGCAACAAATGCCAAGTTCACCCGCCGCTTCGAAGGGATCGAGGCACGGCTCGCCGCCATTGGCAAGACCCCTGCCGACAGCGATCTGGCAGAGATGGACGCGCTCTGGGATGCCGTGAAGGCGGATGAGCGTGCTGGTGCCGACAAGGGCTGAACCGCCCTTTCGTTCCGCCGGTCAATCCCCTATCTGTGGCTGCGAAAGGATACGCCATGCCGCCCAGAAAAACCATCATCGACACCGACCCAGGACAGGACGATGCCGTCGCGATCCTCCTTGCTCTTGCCAGCCCCGAGGAGATCGACGTGCTGGGCATCACCTGTGTCGCAGGCAACGTGCCGCTGCCCCTGACCTCCAAAAATGCGCGTATTGTCTGCGAGTTGGCAGGCAAACCTGATGTGAAGGTCTTTGCCGGATGCGACCGCCCCCTTGGCCGCGAGCTGGTCACCGCCGAGCATGTCCACGGCAAAACCGGCCTCGACGGCCCCGACCTGCCCGACCCGACGATGCCCCTTGCGGACGGCCACGCGGTCGACTTCATCATCGACACGCTCAAGTCCCACGAACCGGGCAGTGTCACCATCTGCCCGCTCGGCCCTCTGACCAATATCGCGACCGCCTTTCAGCGCGCCCCCGAAATCACCGAGAACGTCGCAGAGATCGTCCTGATGGGCGGCGGCTATTTCGAAGGCGGCAACATCACACCAGCAGCAGAGTTCAACATCTACGTCGACCCGCAAGCTGCTGACATTGTCTTCAAATCAGGCGTTCCGCTCGTTGTGATGCCGCTTGACGTCACCCACAAGGCGCTGGTGACGAAACCCCGTAACGACGCCTTCCGCACCCTTGGCACACCGGTGGGCATTGCGGTGGCCGAAATGACAGATTTCTTCGAACGCTTCGACAAGGAGAAATACGGCTCGGAAGGCGCGCCGCTGCATGACCCCTGCGTGACCGCATACCTCATCAACCCGGACCTCTTCAAAGGCCGCCATATCAACGTCGCAATCGAAACCCAGTCAGAACTGACCATGGGCATGACCGTCGCCGACTGGTGGCGGGTGACCGACCGGGCCCCGAACGCCCTGTTCATGGGCGATATCGACGCCGACGGGTTCTTCGCGTTGCTGACCGAAAGGCTAGCCCGGCTGTGAGCGCCGCATTGACCCTTGCCAAGCCCGAGCATCTGGATCGGCTGATCGCGCTCTGTGCCGCCTTTCACGCGGAGGAAGGCATCGTCCAGTCTGACGAGCAGCGCCGCGCCGCGTTGGCGCCCCTGCTCGAAGGTCAGCCCTATGGTGTCGCCTACCTGATCGGACCGCCCCGCGCGCCCATCGGGTATATCGTCGTCTGTTTCGGCTGGTCGGTTGAATACGGCGGCCTTGATGCGATCATCGACGAGCTCTACATCCGCCCCGGCGTGCGCGGTCGTGGTATCGCGAGCGAGGCGCTCATTTCATTGCCCAAGGCATTGTCCGGTGCGGGGCTGCGTGCCATCCATCTTGAGGTGGATCACACGAACGAAAAGGCGATCAAGTTGTATCGCCGCGCGGGCTTTTCCCCGCGTGATAACTACATGTTCATGTCAAAGCGGCTGGCCTGATGCACATTCCCTTCGACAACAGCTATGCGACCCTCCCCGAGACCTTCTACACCAGGCTCGAACCCACATCCGTTTCCGCCCCCAAGCTATTGGCGTTCAACAAGGAACTTGCCGCGCTACTGGGAATCGAAGCTGGGGACGTGGAAGAGCTTGCTGCCGTTTTTGGGGGTAACGAGATACCGCAAAACGCGGCCCCTCTCGCCCAGCTCTACGCCGGTCACCAGTTCGGTTCCTACAACCCGCAGCTCGGCGACGGGCGCGCGATCCTGCTGGGTGAGGTTATCGGCACGGACGGCATCCGCCGCGACATTCAGCTCAAGGGATCGGGCCGCACGCCCTATTCGCGCATGGGGGACGGCCGGGCCTGGATGGGACCGGTCCTGCGCGAATACGTCGTCTCCGAAGCCATGCACGCCCTCGGTATACCCACCACCCGCGCCCTGGCCGCCGTCTCCACCGGAGAGCCGATCTGGCGCGAACAAGGTGCCTTCCCCGGTGCAGTGCTCACCCGAGTGGCGCAAAGCCATCTGCGCGTCGGCACCTTTCAGGTCTTCGCCCACCGGGGCGAGATCGATAACCTGAAAACCCTCACCGACTACGCGATCGAAAGGCACTACCCGGAGGCCAACGGGCCCATGGACCTTCTGCGCGCCGTCTGCGCGGTACAGGCCGACCTGGTCACGCGCTGGATGTCCGTGGGTTTCATTCACGGCGTGATGAACACCGACAATTGCGCCATTTCAGGCGAAACCATCGACTATGGCCCCTGCGCCTTCATGGATGCCTTCCACCAGAACCGCGTCTTCAGTTCCATCGACCAGCAGGGCCGCTACGCTTTCGGCAACCAGCCCGGCATCGCCGTGTGGAACATGGCGCAGCTTGCGACAAGCCTCGTGCAGATGTTCGAAGACAAGGAAAACGCCGTGGCCGAGGCGACCGAGATCGTCCACGCGATGCCAAAACAGCTTGAGGACGGCTGGCTGAGGCGCTTTGCAGCCAAGATCGGCATCGCCAAGCCCACCAAGGAGGATACCGCGCTAATCGAAGGGTTGCTGGGCCTGATGCAGACGGACGGTGCCGATTTCACCAACACGTTCCGCGCCCTCGGTCGTCCGGAAGCGCGAGACCAGTTTACCGATCGCGAGGCCTTTGACGCATGGGAAGCCAAATGGCGGAGCCGGATCGCCACCGAGGCAGACACCGAGGGGACCATGGCCGCGGCGAACCCCGCCATCATCCCGCGCAACCACCGGATCGAACAGATGATCGAGGCCGCGGTCGCTGGTGACATGGCGCCCTTCGAAAGACTCATGCACGCGCTGGCCCGCCCTTTCGAGGAAACCGATGCAGACCTCATGCGCCCGCCCACGGAGGACGAAATCGTCCCCGCCACCTTCTGCGGCACCTAAGCGTCAGCGCGGCACGCGCGGTTTTCGATTGATCAGGAAAATACCGCTCGCCACCAGCACCAATGCGCCCCAGACCGTGGGTGCCACGTCCTCGGACAGCAACAGCCAGCCGAGGATCACCGAGAAGACGGGCGAGAGGAAGCTGAAGGACGCGACCGAGGACGACGGGTAGATCGACATCAGCCAGAACCACGCGAGAAACCCGAGGGTTGCCACCGCGATGATCTGGAACAGCAGCCCCGCCACGTGAATAGCAGCCACCTCGCGGACCAGCGGGCCGAACAGCGGCGCAAGGGGCAGCATCACCACCGCCGAGATCATCACCTGGAACATCAACTGCTGCGCGGGCGGCACCTGCGCCAGCGGCGTCAGCCGCACGCAAACCACGATCCCCGCCCAGCAGAAGGCCGCCGTCAGGGCCAAAAGGTCGCCGGCCCAGCTAACCGATCCGCCGCTGCGGTCAGCAAGGGCGATGGCAACGCCGGTCATGGCAAGGATCAGGCCAAGCGTCTTGCCGGGTGTCAGTCCTTCACCGGGGAAGAAGAAATGCGCGATCAGCGCCAGCCAGACCGGCATGGAGTAAAAGATCACCGAGGCACGGCTTACCGTCGTCAGATCAAGAGCGGTAAACAAACACATGAATTCCAAAGAGAAAAGAAGGCCCGACATGATCCCGCCAAGAAGCGCGGCCCGGGGAACGTGCAGGCTGACACCGCGCATCCGCATCCAGATCAGCAGCACCACCACCGCCCCGGCCGACCGTAACCCGGCCTGGAACACCGGCGCGAAACCGCCATTCGTGACCGCCACCACCACCTGACTGAACGACAGGTTCAACGCGAAGGTAATCAGCGCCACGGCACCGAACAGGTCCATATGATCCTTGCGTTCCACCGCCCGAAAGGTGCCGAGGTCAGCCGCCGAGTCAATGCGTAAATCACCGCCGATGAGCGCCGTTCGAAATTTTTCCCCTTTTGCGCGAGCGCATACATGGCATGGTGGTGCGGACCAGAACGAGGGGGATCGGGAAATGAGCTTGATGAAAACACTGGCCAAGGTGGCCGTCGGCGTGGCCGTGACCAAGGGCGCAAGTGCGATGATGCGACAGTCTGGCGGCGGCGCAGGCGGTGCCGGCGGTCTTGGCGGCCTGCTGGGTGGCCTTGCCTCAGGCGGCGGCACTGCGCCCCGGCGCGGCAGCACGCAGGCAGGCGGGCTTGAGGATATGCTAGGCGGTCTGCTCGGCGGTGCCGGAAGCGGCGCAGGCGACATGCCCGGCGGGCTTGGTGGCTTGCTGGAGCAGTTGGGCGGTGCCAAGGGCGGCGCGGGCGGTCTCGGCGGGCTTCTGGGCGGCCTGGCCGGTGCGGCCGGGGCTGGTGGTCTCTTGGGCGGCATGGGCGGCGCGGTACAGCGCCGACCAGAACGGAACGACCAGAGCTTCGGCGCGGTGCTGAACTCGCAATTCGACGCCACACCCGAGCCCGAGATCGAACCCTCGCAGGAGCAGGAGGCCGCGGCCGGTCTGATGATCGCCGCGATGATCCAGGCGGCGAAATCGGATGGGACCTTCGACGAGGCCGAAAAGGACAAGCTGCTGAACCAGCTGGGTGATGTCGATGCGGAAGAAGCGGCCTTTGTCCGTGCCCAACTGGCGGCACCTGTCGACTTCAACGCCATCGTGCGGGAAACACCGCAGGGCATGGGCCCGCAGGTCTACGCCATGTCCGTGCTGGGCATCGACCTCGACACCCAGCAAGAGGCGCAGTATCTCCACCAGCTTGCGCAGGGTTTCGGCATGAAACCTGCCGAAGTGAACAACATCCACGCCCAACTTGGCGTGCCGTCGCTCTACACCTGAGCCAACTTAACGCAGCGCCCTACGAGAGGGCGCTGCTTGCCATCCGTCAGAACTTACCCGTTCGCAGCGCGCGCCTTGTTGCCGCCACCACGACGCCGCCGCCGCGCGCCCGCGGGCTTGCCTGCAGCCGGGGCGCCACCGGCAGCCCCGCGCGGCCGGTTCGCACTACCACCGGGCCTGCCGCCTCTGCGGCGACCGGCGCCACCACCACGCTTCGGCTTCTCCTCGATCTCCGCCCCTTCCCAGGCACGGCCCGAGGCAACGGGGATGCGCAGCTTCATCACCTTCTGGATCGCGATCAGGTCCGTCATCTCGTCCGGCGCGCAAAACGCGACAGCCTTGCCATCTTTGCCAGCCCGCGCCGTGCGCCCGATGCGGTGCACGTATTGATCGGGCACATTTGGCAGCTCGTAGTTGTAGACGTATTGCACATCCGGAATATCCAGGCCCCGTGCGGCCACATCCGTGGCCACCAGCACCGTGATCTCGCCCGACTTGAACCCGGCCAACGCCCGGTCCCGCTGCCCCTGGCTCTTGTTGCCGTGGATCGAGGCCGCGTCGAAACCCGCCTTGACCAGAGTCTTCATCAGCTTTTCCGACCCATGCTTGGTGCGCCCGAACACCAGTGTCCGCTCGCCCTTGTGCGCGGCCAGAAGTTCGATCAGCAGATTGGTTTTCTCCGCCTTGGCGATGAAATGCACCTCCTGCGTGACCTTGTCCGCCGCCTTGCCCGGAGGCGAGACCTCGATCCGGATCGGACGGTTGAGATAGCTCTCCGCGATCTCGTTCATCAGCTTTGGCATGGTCGCCGAAAACAGCATCGTCTGACGCTCTTTCGGGATCACGGAGGAGATCTTCCGCAGATCGTGGATGAACCCCATGTCGAGCATCTGGTCCGCCTCGTCGAGAACAAGGAAAGTCGTCTCGTCCAGCCGCACCGCCTTGCGATCCATCAGATCCAACAGGCGGCCCGGCGTCGCGACCAGCATGTCCACACCGCGTTCAAGCCGCCGGATCTGGGTGTTGATGTTCTGACCGCCCACGACCATCTCGGCGCGCAGGGGTGTACGCTGGCAGAACCCCTTGAGGTTCTCCATGATCTGCTGCGCCAACTCCCGCGTGGGGGCCAGCACCAGCGCCCGCACCGAACGCGGCGAGGGTTTGCGCGGGTTCTCCAGCATCTGTGCGACCAGCGGCACGCCAAAGGCCGCCGTCTTGCCGGTGCCGGTCTGGGCCAGCCCCATAACGTCGCGCCCGTGCAGCGCGTGCGGGATGGCCTGTTTCTGGATCGGGGTGGGATCGGTGATCCCCATGTCGTTGAGACGCGCCACCAGCTTCGGCGGCAGGTCCATCATATCGAAATCGCTCATATATCGTCTTTCCGCGCCACGGCCCTTGCCACGACGCAATTATTCGTGGGCGCTAAATTGCGCCCTGTGGGTCACGCAACGCGGATCGCGGAGGCCGGCCAAATGCCGCGCAACCGTCCGGTGCGTCTGGCCCCACGCGTGATCTTGGGAACAATGGCGGGCCTTGCGGGCCTGTCGCTCCGGATGGTCCGGAACCGGCACTGCTCACGCGGCAGAAGGCATCGCCTGAGGGGCAGATGGGGCATCGGGCGGCACAAGTCAACCTCCCAGTGGAATTGCCGGGTGGCACCGCGCCCTAAAGGACGCTACATCAGGCCCACGTTTCGACCGAAGGGCAAAGGATGACACGATCCATCATCAAGCGTTGCGAGGACATGGGCCTGCGCATGACCGACCAGCGCCGGACCATCGCCCGCGTGATCGAGGACAGCGAGGATCACCCGGACGTGGAGGAACTCTTCAAACGCGCCTCCGCTCTCGACAGCGGCATCTCCATTGCGACCGTCTACCGCACGGTCAAGCTCTTCGACGAGGCGGGTATCCTCGACAAGCTGGAATTCGGCGACGGACGCGCCCGCTACGAAGACGCCGAGCGCGACCACCACGACCACCTGATCGATCTCAATTCCGGCGAGGTGATCGAATTCGTCGATGCCGAGATCGAGGCGCTTCAGGAAAAGATCGCCCGCAAGCTCGGCTACGACCTGCGCGGCCACCGGCTGGAACTCTATGGGGTGCCCCTAAAAGCACCGAAGGAACCGACATGAGCGATCGCGACCGCCCTCTTCTCGCCGTGCTGGTCGATGCGGACAACGTGCCCGCGCGCCACGCTGCCAAGATCATGCGTGAGGTCGCCGCGATCGGCGAACCTGCCTTGCGGCGGGTCTACGGCGACTGGTCGAACGAGGCCCTCAAAGGCTGGAAAGAACCGATCCACCAGCTTGGCCTTGTCGCGCATCAGGAAACCGCCAATTCGCGCGGCAAGAACGCCACCGACATCGGGCTGGTGATCCATGCGATGGACATTCTGCACTCGGGCCGCTTCGACGCCTTTGTGATCGTGTCCTCCGACAGCGATTTCACGGCCCTGGTGAACCGCTTGCGCGAGGACGGGTTAACTGTCATCGGCATCGGCGAGCGCAAGACGAACGAGGCGCTCCGCAACGTCTACAACCGCTTTATCCTGATCGAGAACATTCCCGATCCGGACGCCCCGGAACAGGTGGTTGAGAAAAAGACCGAAAAGGCGTCTAAGGCGCTTCCCTTTTTCCGAGAAGCTTTCGACCGGATCGACAGTGTCGACGACTGGTGCAATCTCGGCCAGATCGGTCAGGCCATCCAGGCCCGACACCCCGATTTCGACAGCCGGACCTACGGGTTTTCCAAGCTCTCCGCACTTGCGAATGCGCTGAACAAGCTCGAGACCAAGAAGACCGGAAATGCCCTGCTCGTGCGCTTGAAGGAGTAGGGCACCACCTGCCCGACACTATCCCTGCGGTTCATATGCGGGGCTGCGCGCCAGCATGAAAGGCAACAGAAAGGTAAGCAGGAACAGCCGCGCGATGTGGCAGGCAGCCACGAACCCCGGCACCACGCCCAGAACCGCGCCCATGGCGATCATCGTCTCAAGGCCGCCGGGCGCGAAGGCCACCAGCACATGGCCGACAGGCATGCCAAGCGCCAAGGCCACCGGCACCGAAGCGCCGGCGGCAAAAACCACCGCCACGAAAGTCACGGCAAGCCCGGCTGCCGCTCCGCGGCGCAGGTCTGCGAAGGTGATCCCGGAAAACCGCGTGCCGATCAGCGTCCCCAGCACGAGGTAGGCCGGCAGGATCAGCCATTCCGGCAGGACACCCGGTGCCCATTCCGTGAGATGCCCCAGCGCCGAGATCAGCATCGCCCCCATCAGAAGCGGCGCGGGCACACCGATCCGCATGAAGATGAGCCCTGCCCCCACCCCGAGAGAGACAAGGACCAGCAAATCGGCATAGCGCATCAGTTCGCCTTGGGGTGCGATGTTGGCTGCGACGTCGATCCCCAGAAGTAAGGCGATGAAGGGCACAAGGATGGTCAACGTCAGCAATCGCACCGACTGGGTGATCGAAATCCGCGCAAGGTCCATCCCCATGTCGGCCGCCATGGCCACGACGAAGCTCAGATGCCCGGGAGCGGCAGCCAGAAGCGCCGCGCGGGGCGCGAAATCGAAGGCGCGGACCAGCATGAAACGACAGGTCACAAGGATGCCCCACATCACCAGGGCCATGAAGGCAAAGGCCAGGGGCCAGCGGACCATCGCCGCCAGCGCATCCGCGTCGAACCCCGCCCCCACTGCAAGCCCAAGGATCACAAAGCACGTATCCCGCAACCTTGGCGCAACCGAAACCCGGAGCCCCGACAAGCCCGCGAGGGAGACCGCGATGGCGGGCCCGAGAAGCATGTAGACGGGGGCGGAGAGCAACCACGCGATCAGCGCGCCGAGAGCCCCCACCCCGATGGTCAGCGCGGTTGTCGTCAGTTCCTCGAAGGGTCGATGCGGTTTCATGCGGTCCCAGCTACCACCCGCTCTTGCCCTTGTCTGTCAAAACCGTCATGCCCGCGCCAAAGATCACCACATCGGGCAGAACATGGACAACTTTCGCGGCGCCGTGCTGATGGTCCTGGCGATGCTGGGCTTCGCGCTTGAGGACATGTTCATTAAACTGCTCGCAGGTGCGGTCAGCGTGGCACAGATCCTGATCATGCTTGGCGTCGGCGGCTCTGCCGTCTTTGGCTGCATCTTGCTGCTGCAGGGCAAGGCGCTCTTCTCGCGCGAGATGCTGGCAGTGCCCATCGCGCTGAGGGCGCTGGGAGAGATGGTCGGCACCCTCGCCTTTGTCTCGGCTATCGTGCTGACCCCGATCTCCAGCGCTTCGGCCATCCTGCAGGCTACACCGCTGGTCGTGACCCTTGGGGCCGCGCTGTTTCTGGGCGAACCCGTTGGCTGGCGGCGCTGGAGTGCGATCATCGTGGGCCTTTTCGGCGTCATTCTCATCATCCGCCCCGGCCTCGACAGTTTTGAGCCGCTGTCGCTCCTCGCAGTCCTCGCGGTCTTCTCACTGGCGACCCGCGATCTGGCGACCCGCAAGACACCGGCGCGCATCTCGACCATGCAACTGAGCTTCCTGGGATTTGTCTCAATCATCCCTGCGGGCGCGTTTCTGCTGCTCGCAACGGGCGGCAGAATGGTAAGTCTCGACGGGCTGGGCTGGAGCTATTTCGCCGGCGCGCTAGGCGTCGGTCTCTTTGCCTACTATGGCATCGTCGCGGCGATGCGGATGGGCGAGGTCAGCTTTGTCACGCCCTTTCGTTATTCCCGGCTGATATTCGCCCTGATCATCGGCATCGCCGTCTTCGACGAGTCCCCCGATGCGCTGACCCTCATCGGGGCGGCGATCATCGTCGCATCCGGCATCTACACCGTCTGGCGCGAGCGGCGCATCGGCGTGATAGCGTAAACGGTCGGAATTCGGCGCAACCCAGCCTTTTCCCCCGGCACGCAGCCGGGTATGAGACGGGCAACCAGACACCAAAGGATCAATTCCATGAGCACCATCATCGACATTCACGCCCGCGAGATCCTCGACAGCCGGGGCAATCCCACCGTCGAGGTCGATGTGACACTCGAGGACGGCACCATGGGCCGCGCCGCCGTGCCTTCGGGTGCCTCGACCGGTGCCTACGAGGCGGTCGAGCGCCGTGACGGTGACAAGAGCCGCTACATGGGCAAGGGCGTGCTGGAGGCCTGCGCGGCGGTGAACGGCGAGATCGCCGAAGCGCTTGTGGGCATCGACGCCACCGAGCAGGTCGAGATCGACGAGACCATGATCGAGCTTGACGGGACCGACAACAAGTCGCGCCTCGGGGCGAATGCGATCCTTGGCGTCTCGCTTGCCTGTGCAAAGGCGGCGGCGGATTACTGCACGCAGCCCCTCTTTCGCTACGTGGGCGGCACATCGGCGCGCGTGCTGCCGGTGCCAATGATGAACATCATCAATGGCGGGGAACATGCCGATAACCCCATCGACATCCAGGAATTCATGATCATGCCCGTCGCGGCGGACAACATCCGCGATGCCGTGCGCATGGGCGCGGAGGTTTTCCACACGCTCAAGAAGGAGCTTTCCGCCGCTGGTCTCTCGACCGGGATCGGCGATGAGGGCGGTTTCGCGCCGAACATCAACTCCACACGCGACGCACTTGATTTCATTCTGAAATCCATCGAGAAAGCAGGTTACGCACCGGGCGAGGATATCTATCTCGCCCTCGACTGCGCGGCAACCGAGTACTTCAAGAACGGCAAGTATGAGCTTGCCGGTGAAGGAAAATCCCTCAGCAGCGCCGAGAATGTGGGCTACCTTGCCGCGCTCGTGGCCGACTACCCGATCATCTCCATCGAGGACGGCATGTCCGAGGACGACTGGGACGGCTGGAAGGCCTTGACGGACGCGCTTGGCGGCAAGGTGCAACTCGTCGGAGATGACCTCTTCGTGACCAATCCGAAGCGTCTGGCCGAGGGCATTGCCAAGGGCAGCGCCAATTCCATGCTGGTGAAGGTCAACCAGATCGGCAGTCTGACCGAGACGCTCAAGGCCGTGGACATGGCCCACCGCGCGGGCTTCACCAACGTGATGTCCCACCGCTCCGGCGAAACCGAGGACGCCACCATCGCCGACCTCGCCGTCGCCACGAATTGCGGACAGATCAAGACCGGCTCGCTCGCCCGCTCCGACCGGCTGGCCAAGTACAACCAGCTGATCCGGATCGAGGAACTGCTAGGGGAAACAGCGCAATACGCGGGCCGCAGCATCCTGAAATGACGGTTGGGCGAAAGACAGGAGGGTTACAACCGTTTGTGGCACCGGGTCCCCTGCCCCTGTGGCGCGCCACATGACCGGCATCCGCATCCAGCCCGCCGAGGACCCTGCCGATATCGAGGCGGTCCGTAAACTCTGCTGGGCCTACCGCGATTTCCTTCTGGGAAACTCGCCAAGGGACCGCGAGATCACGGAGACCTTTTACCCGACGGAGAAATATCAAGCGCTGATGGCCGATCTGCCAAGGCTGCACGCACGCCCCAAGGGCATCATCCTTTTGGCCCGCGACGCGACTGGCACAGCTGTAGGCTGCGGCATGACCCATGCGCTCGCCCACGAGACTGCCGAGATCAAGCGTGTCTTTGTCACCGATGCGGCGCGGGGCAAGGGCATCGCGGCTGGGATTTGCGAGGCATTGATCGCACAGGCCCGCACGGATGGTTACAGCCGCATCGTGCTCGATACCTCCAAGAGCCTTGCCGCCGCGCAATCACTCTACAGCCGGCTTGGTTTCTCCCTGCGCGGCCCCTACCAACCCATCCCCGACGACGTGCTGCCAGACCTTCTGTTTTTTGAGCTGAAACTATGACCGCCGACGAAATCATCGCCCATCGTGACCTCGCCCCGCACCCCGAGGGCGGCCATTTTCGACAGACCTGGGTGGCGGAAGGTCCGGGCCGTCCCAGTGGCACGTGCATCTACTTCCTGCTCAAGGCGGGCGAGCAAAGCCATTGGCATCGGGTCGATGCCACGGAAATCTGGCTCTACCACGCCGGCGCGCCGCTGGTGCTGAGCCTGTCCGGGACAGAGAACGGCCCGGCAATAGACCACCTGCTCACCCCTGACCTGGAGAAGGGCGCGCCACAGATCATCGTACCGGAAAATCATTGGCAGGCCGCCCGCAGCACGGGCGATTTCACGCTGGTCAGTTGCACCGTCTCGCCCGGGTTCCATTTCGAGGGCTTCACCCTCGCGCCGCCGGGTTTCGACATCCCTCGCGGTTAGCGCGACTCAGACGGCAGGCTCACCGTGCCACCGCCCACCGCCGCGCGCACGCCTGTGGTCGTTGGGCAGGAGGTCGGCAACCCGCGCGCCACGCGCACCGCCAGATACCCGAAAGCCTGCGCCTCCAGCATGTCGCCATCGAGGCCGATCTCTTCGACAGGCGCGACCGGACAATCGAGGCTGACCGCCAGCATCTGCATCAGCACGGGATTGTGCCGCCCGCCTCCGGTGACGAACACCCGCGCGGGCGGGCTCGGACAATGCTCCATCGCCTGTGCCACCGCCGCCGCGCACATCGCCGTCAGCGTGGCCGCCGCATCCGCGTCAGACAGCTCGCGCACCAGCGACACCATCTCAGAAAAATCGTTCCGGTCCAGTGATTTCGGCGGGACCCGTGCAAAGTAGGGCTCGGCCAGGAACAGCTCCAGCGCCCCCTGCTCCACCTGCCCCCGCGCAGCCATCTTGCCGCCTTCGTCATACGCCTGTCCCAGACGCTCCTGCATCAGGTCGTTGAGGGGTGCATTCGCGGGACCGGTATCGAAAGCCAGCAAGGCACCCGCATCCTCTGGGCGGGCGATAGAGGGATCGACAAGGGTCAGGTTGCCGACGCCACCGAGGTTGAGAAAGCCGATCCGCTCGGTGAGCCCGGCAAAGCGCGCGCAGGCGTGATGGAAAAACGGCGCAAGCGGCGCGCCCTCCCCGCCAAGCGCCACATCGGACGAGCGGAAGTCCCAGACCACCGGGATCACGAGACGGTCGGCCAAGACCGCCCCATCGCCCACCTGAAGTGTCCCACGGGTACGCGGGGCATGGGCAAGGGTCTGTCCGTGAAAACCGATCAGATCGGCCCCGTCCCAGCCCTCCAGAAGTGCCAGATGTGCCGCCTCCACCACCTCTGCCGCCGCCCGCACCGCGTCGCCTTGCCATTGGCCAAGGGCCGCCGCGATCACCGCCCGTTCCTCAGGGCTGTATGGCCGATACCCGGTCTCGCCGAAAGACAGGATGTCATGGCCATCCGTCTCGACCATTGCGGCATCGACGCCGTCCAGAGACGTGCCCGACATTACGCCCAAGGCGCGCAGCGGACCCTTCTTGCCGATTGCCCTGCTCATTGCCTGCCCCCGGCCCTTTGCGGGCCTTCCCCTTCGCCATGCTTGCGCCTATAGATGCCCCGCGAATACCGGCTGAGGCAAGAGACCATGACCTACCACCCGAAATCGGATTTCATCCGCGTCATGATGGAACGCGGCTTTCTGGCCGATTGCACCGATCTGCAGGGGCTGGATGAAGCCATGCTGAAGGGCGGTCAGCCGGGCTATATCGGTTTCGATGCGACGGCCAAGTCGCTGCACGTCGGCTCGCTCATCCAGATTATGATGTTGCGCTGGCTGCAGAAGTGCGGCGGCAAGCCCATCACGCTGATGGGCGGCGGCACGACCAAGGTGGGCGATCCGTCCTTTCGCGCGGACGAACGCCCGCTGATGGGACCCGAGCAGATCGACGAGAACATCGCCGGAATCAAGCAGGTCTTCAGCGCCTACCTCACCTACGGCGACGGTCCATCGGACGCGATGATGATCAACAACGCGGAATGGCTGGACGGGCTGAACTACCTCGATTTCCTGCGCGACATCGGGCGGCATTTCTCGATCAACCGTATGCTGAGTTTCGAGAGCGTGAAATCGCGCCTCGACCGCGAGCAATCGCTGAGCTTTCTCGAATTCAACTACATGATCCTGCAGGCCTACGACTTTCTCGAACTGAACCGTCGTTATGGCTGCATCCTGCAGATGGGCGGTTCGGACCAGTGGGGCAATATCGTCAACGGCATCGACCTGACCCGCCGGGTGATCGACCACGAAGTCTTTGGGTTGACTTCGCCCCTTCTGACCACCTCGGACGGCAAGAAGATGGGCAAATCCCAGTCCGGTGCCATCTGGCTCAATGCCGACATGCTGAGCGCCTATGAGTTCTGGCAGTTCTGGCGGAACACGACGGACGCCGACGTGGGCCGGTTCCTGAAGCTTTATACAGAGCTGCCACTGGACGAATGCGAGCGGCTGGGCGCACTGGAAGGCGCCGAGATCAACGAGGCAAAGATCCGTCTGGCGAACGAGGTCACGACGCTGCTGCACGGGGCGGAGGCGGCTGCGGCTGCCGAGGCGACCGCACGCGAGGTGTTCGAGAAGGGCGGGATTGGGGACGATCTGCCAACGCTACACCTGTCGGAGAAAGAAATCGGCGACGGCATCTCGATTGTGCAGCTGATCGTGAAATCGGGTCTTGCGAATTCCGGCAAGGAGGCCAAGCGCCTCATCGCCGAGAACGGTGCGAAAATGGACGATGCGCCGCTGACCAATCCGGGGCTGATCATCGACAAGACCGCGCTGGCAAACCCGATCAAGCTGAGTGCGGGCAAGAAGCGGCACGCGCTGGTGCAACTCGGCTAGGGATAGCAGCCCGGTAACCCCGTCTTAACCATCGGGGGCCCTTGATGGCCCCCGTGTTCGATACGACGTGCGCCTCGCCCTCATCTGCCCTGATGCAGGATGCCGCCTTTGCCGAGGCGCTGAGGCGCTGCGGCCAGACCCCGGTTTCGCTGCCCTCCGGCCACCTTCTGCTCCGCCGCCGGGTCCTCGGTATTTCGGTGCTCATGCTGCCCCGCGCCGCACCGCCTGCCGATTTGCAGGAACAGTTGCACGGCATCGGTCTGCACCGCGCGCCCCTGATCCTGTCGCCGGAGCTGCCTTGCCCTCTCCCGCCCGCCTTGAAACTCATGGCGCCCCGCAATCGCGCGGTCTGGTCTATCAACCTTGGTAGAGAGGCGCTTCGACGGGGCCTGCACCCGAAATGGCGGAACCAGCTTCGCAAGGCCGAGAGGCAATCCATTTCCATTCGGCCTGCTCCCTTGCGCCTGCCAAAGGACCAACCGTTCCTCGACGCCGCCGCGCGTCAGGCCCGTGCGCGGCGCTACGCGGGTTGGCCCACGGCCCTGACCGCCTCCTTTGCCGACGTCTCCCCGAGCCAAACCCACCTGTTTCAAGCCCTTTGCGGAAAGCGCGTGCTTGCGCAAATGCTGTTTCTGACGCACGGGCAGCACGCCACATATCACATCGGCCTGACCAGTGATGCAGGACGACGGGTTTGCGCGCATAACCTCATTCTCTGGAAGGCCGCCCGGCACCTAGCAGCAAAGGGCTGCGAAAGCATTGACCTGGGGGTTCTGGATGACACCCCTGCGGCCCTTGTCCGGTTCAAATTGCGCACCGGCGCGGATATCTGCCCCACGGGCGGGACGCACCTTTATTGGCGACCATTGGCCAGAAGCTAGCATTCGGCCTTTTCCTCCAGTGTCAGCCATTCCTCTTCCGCGGCAGCCAGTTTTTCCTGCCGTTCGACCAGAGCCTTGGTTGCCTTGTCGAATTTCACCGGCTCGCGGTTGTAAAGCTCAGGATCGGCCAGCAATCCCTCAAGCTTCGCGATCTCCGCCTCCAGCCGCTCAAGCTCTGCCGGAAGTGCTTCAAGGCGGTGTTTCTCGGTGAAACTCAACCCCGGTTTCGCAGACTTTTTCTGCTCCGGCTTGCTCGTGGCCGCTGTTTTGGCTTCGCTTACCGGCGCGGGGACGTCCTGATCCCCGCGCTGGGACAGGTAATCGCTCCAGCCGCCTGCGTAGATCGTCGCCTTCCCATCACCTTCCATGGCGATGGTCGTGGCTGCCACCCGGTCCAGAAAATCCCGGTCGTGGCTGACGAGAATCACCGTACCGTCGTACTGGCCCAACAGGTCCTGCAACAGGTCGAGCGTCTCCACGTCAAGATCGTTGGTCGGTTCGTCCAGCACCAGCAGGTTGCTTTCCCGCGCCATGATCTTGGCCAGAAGCAGGCGCGCCTTCTCGCCCCCCGAGAGCGACCGGACGGGGGCACGGGCCTGTGCCTCGTCGAAGAGGAACTCCTTGAGATACCCCACCACGTGCTTAGGGCTGCCCCGCACCAGCACCTGGTCGGCCTTGCCAGACACCCGCATCTCGGGATCGCCGGTCAGCGAATCCCAGAGGCTCATATCGCCGTCGAGCTGCGCACGCGCCTGATCGAACAGCGCCAGTTGCAGGTTCGTGCCCAGTTGCACGGTGCCGCTGTCCGGCGCTTCAAGTCCGATCAGCATGTTCAGCAGCGTTGTCTTGCCCACGCCGTTCGGCCCCACAAGTGCGATACGGTCACCGCGCTGAACGGTCAGCGAGAAATCCTTGACGATCGTCTTGTCGCCGAAGCGTTTCGATATCTTCCGGGCGTCGATCACCTTGCGGCCCGATTTCGGCCCGGCCTCCAGCGCCATTGCCGCCGTGCCCTGCCGTTTGATCTGGGCTGCGCGTTCCGCCCGCAAGTCCTGAAGCGCCCGCACCCGGCCCATGTTCCGCTTGCGCCGGGCCGAAATACCCTCGACCGCCCACCGCGCTTCGGCCTTGATCTTGCGGTTGAGCTTGTGACGCTGCATGTCCTCGTCTTCCCAGACCTTGTCGCGCCATTCCTCGAAAGCGGCAAAACCCTTTTCCTGCCGTCGCACCATTCCTCTGTCGATCCAGAGGGTTGCACGCGTCAGTTCACGCAAGAACGCCCGGTCATGGCTGATGATGACAAAGGCGGTGCGCGTATCCTTCAGCTCGTCCTCCAGCCAGCGGATCGCCTCGATGTCGAGATGGTTCGTAGGTTCGTCGAGCAGCATCAGTTCCGGCTCTTCCGCCATCAGCCGCGCCAGGGCCGCCCGGCGCCGCTCGCCGCCACTGGCCGTGGCGACCGGGCGCGCAGGGTCGAATTTCAGCCCTTCGCCGGCGCGTTCGACCTTGTAAAGCTCGCCCGGATCAAGCGCGGCAGCGGCGAAATCACCCAGCGTCTCGTAGCCGGACAGGTCCGGGTCCTGCTCCATGTAGCCCACGGACACGCCGGGGCCGCGGATCACCTCCCCCCGGTCGGGTTCGACCAGACCGGCCATCACCTTCATCAGGGTCGATTTGCCCGACCCGTTGCGGCCGACCAAGGCCACACGGTCACCCGGCTGCACGACAAGCGAGAGGTCCTCGAAAACGGGATCGCCGCCGAAGGTCAGGGAAATGTCGTTCAGTTGCAGGATCGGAGTACGCGCCATGTGGCGCAGCTAATGCGCGCCCGCGCGAAGGTCAACGGACCGCCTTCATGGTGCCCGAAATATCTCAGACCAGCGCGCGCAGCAGCCGCTTGCGGCTGTCCGGGATCGCCCCGATCTCGAGCCCGGTAAAGACATGGAGCGTGTTCATCTGGCGGTCCACGACCGCGTGATCGCTGACCCACCCGCCCATCAGCAGGTAGGTACGCAACAGCGGCGGCATGCGGCGCATGGCTTTCTTAGCGTCCGGTTTGCGGCGCAGCCGCGCGGCGTAGCGGAAGACATCCGGTGCCTTGACCCGTGGCAGCCAGCGTTTCGGCCCCACGTGGCGGGCCCGCAGCATCGCGAAGGCATCGAGGTATGCGCTTGTCTCGATCCCGGCGAAGGACGAGCAGCCAAAAAGCATCTGCACGCCTTCGCGGTCCACCACATCAGTCAGCGCCGCCCAGGCGACGCGCAGGATGTCGGGATCACGGTGTTCCGGGGCGACGCAAAAACGGCCCAGTTCCAGCATCCGTCCCTCGTAGCTCTCCAGCGCGCTCAACTCGTAGTATTGTGCCGCGTAGGATCGTTTGAGGCTTGCACCGTCCAGCGCCAGCAGGCGGTAGCAACAGACAAGCGCGCCTGTAGCGAGGTCTTCCACAAGAATATGTGTGCTTTGGCGGTCGAATGAATCCCTGTCGATCGGGGTGTCGAGACCGAAGCAACGCGCACGCAGTCTCTGGGCCGCTTCGACATCAGCGGCGTCGGCAGCTTCTCTGGCCCGGTATTTGCCTTTTGTCAGGTCGATCCGCACGGCTGTCTCCATCCTCTTGCCGCGCTCTTCATGGCCGCAAAAGACGACAGGCTCATGACATCAGCCGCCAAGCGCAGCCGGGTTGAGCCGCCCGATGTTGCCAAGAAGCTGGCGCAGGAAGGAATTGTTGCTGACCGAGGATTCCGTGACCCGGCGGGAAATCGGCACGACCTGACCGCGCTCCAATCCGAAACGCTCGACGTTGGTGACGACACCGTTGTCGGCAAAACTGATCGCGACGACCTGCCGGTCGATTTCCTCCGGGGCAAGCGGGCCGACGGCGCGGGTGCGCATGCGAACGTAATAGTAGCCACTGTTGGTCAGAACGCCCGAGGACGAGGGCACGCCTACCTTCTCGGCCACGGTGTCGCGCGTATCGGTGCCGACTTCGATCAGTTCGAGGTCTTCCTCGGGGGGGATATAGCCATGGTTGCTGAACCGCGGAGAGCAGCCTGCCGTGGCCAGCACGATTGCAAGAGCGGCCACCTGAAACGCCCGAAGGCCCGCTCGTCTGGTGCTGCGCATCTTGTCTGCCCTCTTGCCCTTGGTACATCTGGCTTTTATTCCGCATACACCATGCAGCCCGTTGTATTCAAGAAACGAAAGCGAACGAGAAATGGCCCGTAACGCCCCAAGCGATACCGCGCTGCGCGTGGCGGATCTGTCCCAGAGTGCCGAACATGCCTTTGCCCTGAAACCCGATGCCGAGGCACTGGCCGAACTGGCGCGGGCGCTCGACGTGACTTCGCTGCGCAAGCTCCGCTTCGAAGGACGGCTCAGGCCGCTGGGCAAAAGCGACTGGATGCTCGAGGGCAAGCTGGGTGCTACGGTCGTGCAGCCGTGCGTGGTCACGCTGGAACCGGTGACGACGCGCATCGACGTGGATGTTACCCGCCGCTACCTGCGCGACTATAAGGATCCCGATGAGCCAGAGGCCGAAATGCCCGAAGACGATACCGCCGAGCCTTTGGGGGCCTGGATCGACCCCGGTCAGGTGATGGAGGAAGCGCTGGCGCTGGCGATCCCTGACTATCCGCGCAAGGACGCGGCTGAACTGGGGCAGATGGTCTATACCAAGCCGGGCGAGGCGCCGATGACAGGCGAGGATGCAAAGCCTTTCGCGGGCCTCGCAGCCTTTAAGGACAAGCTGGAAAAGGACAACGACTGAACCATCCGAACCAGGTTGAAATAACCGCTTGCGGTTCGCGTTTTTCACAGTATTTTGCCGCCCTCATCCCAATTAAGGTTGGACAAGGCACGCGGCTTTGCCTAAAGCGGCGGGACACCCGACCGGGGTAGAACGAAACATGGGGTTTGATGGCCTTGCGGCCCTTGCCCCCCGAACCACGAAGGCACCAGACATGGCTGTCCAGCAGAACAAAGTTTCCAAGTCGCGCCGCAACAACCGCCGCGCGCACGATTCGCTGAGCGCTGCGAACCCAAACGAATGCTCCAACTGTGGGGAGCTGAAGCGCCCGCACCACATCTGTGCGGCCTGCGGCCACTACGACGACAACGAGGTCGTGGCGCTGACGGAAGAAATCGACCTGGAAGACGACGCAGCCTAATTTAGGCGCAGGTTTTCGCAGTGATCATATGGGGCATTCGCACAAGTGACGGCTTTGACCGATCATAACAAAGCGAAGGCCAACGCCCAAAGCGAAGGGCGCACCCTGATATCCGTGGACGCCATGGGGGGTGATAAGGGCCCGGCAGCCGTGGTTGCCGGGTGTTCTTTGTCTGCCAAGGTCAATCCTGACATCGCTTTCGTGCTGCATGGAGACGCCGCGCAGCTCGAACCGCTTGTGGCCAAGACGCCCGAGCTGAACGGGCTCTGCGAAATCCGTCATGCGACGGATGTCGTCACCATGGACGACAAGCCAAGCCACGTTGTGCGCACCGGCAGGGACACCTCCATGTGGTCCGCCATTGAATCCGTGCGCACCGGCGAGGCCGCCGTCGCCGTCTCCTGCGGGAATACCGGCGCGCTCATGGCGCTGTCGATGATACGCCTGCGCAAGCTTGAAGGGGTGAACCGGCCCGCCATCGCGGTGCTTTATCCATCGTCCAATCCGCAGGGTTTCAACGTGATGCTCGACGTGGGTGCCGATGTACGCGCCGATGCCGACGACCTGATGCGCTTTGCCCTGATGGGCATTTCGTACGCGCGCAACGGGATGGACATCAAACGCCCCCGCGTCGGCCTGCTGAACGTGGGCACGGAGGAACACAAGGGCCGGACCGAGCTGAAAGAAGCCTACGACCTGATTCGTGCGCATGAGGACGACGCCGCCTTCGAGTTCGTCGGATTCGTCGAGGGCGGTGACATATCTGGCGACGTGGCGGATGTGATCGTCACCGACGGTTTCACCGGCAACGTCGCGATCAAGACCGGCGAAGGCACGGCAAGCCTGGTGGGCCACCGCCTGCGCGAGGCCTTCAGCTATTCGCTCTGGTCACGCATCGCGTCGGTGCTGGCTTATCCGTCGCTGCAACGCCTGCGGATCAAGATCGACCCCCGCCGCGTGAACGGCGGGGTTTTCCTCGGGCTCAACGGCACCGTGGTCAAATCACACGGGTCGGCGGATGCAACCGGGGTTTCGGCCGCGATCAAGCTGGCCGCCCAGTTGTCGCAGAACCAATTCAATGACAAGCTGGCCGCCCGTGTCGCCGCCACATTACCGGCAGAGGAGAAGGCCGAATGAATATCCGTGCCGTCGTCATAGGCTGCGGCCATTACCTGCCCACGCGCGTGGTCGAGAACGCCGAGTTCGAGAAAACGCTGGACACAAACGATGAGTGGATCCGCAGCCGGTCCGGCATCGAGCGCCGCCATTTCGCCGCCGAGGGGGAGACCACCTCGTCCATGGCGACCGCCGCCGCCCGGGCCGCGCTGGAAGACGCGGGCGTGTCAGTTGATGACGTGGATGCCATCATCCTCGCGACCTCTACCGCCGATCTGACATTCCCTTCGGCCGCGACCATGGTGCAATCACAACTGGGCATGTCCGGCGGCTTTGCCTTCGATGTGCAGGCGGTCTGCGCCGGTTTCGTCTTTGCCCTCAGCAACGCCAACGCGCTCATCGTCTCGGGCCAGGCCAGGCGCGTGCTGGTCATCGGGGCAGAGACCTTCAGTCGGATCATGGACTGGACGGACCGGACGACCTGCGTGCTGTTCGGCGATGGCGCGGGCGCGGTCCTGCTCGAAGCGCAGGACGGCAAGGGGACGCCCGAGGATCGGGGCATCCTCTCGACCGATCTCAATTCCGACGGACGCTACCGCGATCTGCTTTACGTCGACGGCGGCGTCAGCACGGGACAGACCGGCTATCTGCGGATGCAGGGCAACCAGGTGTTCCGCCACGCGGTGGGCAAACTGGCCGATACGGCAACCCGCGCGATGGAACGGGCGGGCGTTCAGCCGACCGACATCGACTGGATCGTGCCGCATCAGGCCAATATCCGCATCATCCAGGGCACCGCGAAAAAGCTCGATCTGCCCATGGATAAGGTGGTCGTCACCGTCCAGGATCACGGCAATACATCGGCGGCATCCATCCCGCTCGCACTCTCGGTCGGACGGGATCGGGGTCAGATCAAGAAGGGCGATCTGATCGTAACCGAAGCCATCGGTGGCGGGCTTGCCTGGGGGGCTGTGGTCCTGCGCTGGTGACCCCCACGGGCTGTGCATAAAGACGCCTGCCCAAGTCATTGATATTGACTCTGAAAATTCGTGCCGTCTAAGGTGTCGCAAAGGTTTTCGGGGGGACGGCATGGCGAACAAGACACTCACACGCATGGACCTGAGCGAAGCGGTGTTCCGCGAAGTCGGCCTGTCACGCAACGAAAGCGCACAACTGGTCGAGTCGGTGTTGGAACATATGTCCGACGCCCTGGTCGCAGGCGAACAGGTCAAGATATCCTCCTTCGGGACGTTCTCGGTCCGGGACAAGACGGCCCGCGTGGGCCGCAACCCCAAGACCGGAGAGGAAGTGCCGATCAACCCGCGCCGGGTGCTCACCTTCCGCCCGTCGCACCTGATGAAAGACCGGGTCGCCGACGGCAACAAGTCCTGATCCGATGGCCAAATCGCCGGACGCCTTCCGCACCATTTCCGAAGTCGCCGACTGGCTCGGTATCCAAGCGCATGTCTTGCGTTTCTGGGAAAGCAAGTTCAGCCAGGTAAAGCCGGTGAAACGCGCGGGCGGGCGTCGGTACTATCGGCCGAACGACATGCTTTTACTGGGCGGAATCAGGAAGTTACTGCACGAGGATGGGCTGACCATCAAGGGTGTCCAGAAGATCCTGCGCGAGGAAGGGATCAGCCATGTGATCGCGCTGTCACCGCCGCTCGATGACCAGACGGAGGTCGAGGAACAAGATGAGACGCCCTTCATCGAAGTTGTCCCCGAGGACACCGAGGAGACAGGGGTCGTCCTGAGATTCGACAGCGGTGCGCCGCAAACGGATACGGAAGAAGAAGAGGACGAAGGCGCGGCGCAATCCGTAACCGCCGCCAAAGCCGCGCAGCCAGAGCCGGAAACCCCGGAAACGGATGACGTTCCTGAACCCCAGGCCGAAGCATCGGGCTCCACCGAAGCCGATGAAAGCGCCGCACGGGCTGGCACCGAGGCCACGCCGGATACGGAAGATACGCCCGCGACCGCCGCGAAACTGCCCGCCTTCCTGCGTCGCCCCATGGCCGAACCTCCCTCGGAGACCGACAACCCGCCGCCCCCTGCGGCCGAGGAGCCGGTTTCAGCGGAGGCGGAACCGGTGGAGCCCGAGGCCCCAGCGCCTCCCAGGCCGCGCAATATTGACATGCCCCCGATCACTCCCGTCGCGGATATCGCGGTCTCTCCCGGCGCATTGACCTTCGCGGCGCGGACCCGCGGATTGACCCGGGCGCAGGCCGAGGAAATCGGCCCGCATCTCGAAAAGCTCACAGCCTTGCGGGACAAGATGGCCGCGCGCCGCAAGCCCGGCGCCCATCCGGGACCAATTGACTGAACCCATGCAAGGCCGGGCACTTCCCTCTTGCACACCTGACAAGATCAGGTATGTAACCGCTCATGTCGGGCTATGGCGCAGCCTGGTAGCGCGTCCGTCTGGGGGACGGAAGGTCGCAGGTTCAAGTCCTGCTAGCCCGACCAACCGACATTCCACAAACGCCCGCCGTCCAAATGGGACGCGGGCGTTTGGCTTTTGCAAAGGATGCCGATCATGCCGGGCGTGATCCCCAACCAACTGATTTCGCAGATGATCGATACCGGCGAGATCACAGCAGACCCGGCGGTAATTGCTGAGCAAATTCAGCCCGCAAGCCTTGATCTGCGTCTTGGCACCGTTGCCTACCGCGTGCGCGCCTCCTTCCTTGCCGGACACGGTGCAAAGGTCGCCGACCGACTACGCGAGTTCGAAATGCACCGGGTCGATCTGACCGGCGGTGCGGTACTGGAAAAAGGCTGCGTCTACGTCGTGCCTTTGATGGAAAGCCTCGCGCTTCCCGACGATATCTCCGCAGTGGCAAACGCCAAGAGCTCCACCGGCAGGCTCGATCTGCTGACTCGCACCATCACCGATGGCGGGGCCGAATTCGACCGGATCGCAGCAGGCTACGAGGGGCCACTCTACGCCGAGATCTGTCCACGCTCTTTCTCGGTGCTGGTACGACCGGGCATGCGGCTCAACCAGATCCGCTTTGGCAAGGGCAATGCCGTGCTGGACGATGCGGCCTTGAAGGCGCTTCACGCGGAGATACCACTGGTCGATGGTGAAGCGGTCATAGATGAGGGCCTCGGCTTTTCCGTCGATTTGCGGCTGCCGGATACGACGCTCGTGGGCTACCGGGCCAAACCGCACACCGGCGTGATCGACCTCGACAATATCGGGCACTACGAACCCGCCGAATACTGGGAAGAAGTGCACACGGCGAACGGCCAGATCATCCTCGATCCCGGCGCCTTCTACATCCTCGTCAGCCGCGAGGCGGTCACGATCCCACCCGGCTATGCCGCCGAGATGGCCCCCTACCTTGCCATGGTGGGCGAATTCCGCGTGCACTATGCCGGGTTCTTCGATCCGGGCTTCGGTCACGCCGCTGCTGGCGGCTCAGGCTCGCGCGGGGTTCTGGAGGTGCGGTGTCACGAGGCGCCTTTCGTGCTTGAACACGGACAGGTCGTCGGGCGGCTGGTTTACGAGCGCATGCTGGAAGAGCCCACGCAGCTCTACGGTGCGGAACTGGCATCGAACTACCAGGGACAGGGCCTGAAGCTGTCCAAGCATTTCAAGAGCTGAGCAAACCTGTCAGAAACGGGTAATCTTGCGCATCGCCTTCATCGACTGTTTCGCCCGCTTCGCCTGCTGGCGCGCGAGCTTCTGCTGACGGCGCTCCTCGCGGCTTATCTGCGGTTCCACCGGATTGCCATTCTCGTCCAACGCATCGGGCGGAAGATCCAGCGTTCGGCGTTGTGCATTCATCTGCCCCATCTTGTCGAAACCGGCATTGATGCCGCGACTGATCAACTGACGCGTCACCTGCCGGATAATCATGTTGATGATCTGGTTCATTGACTGATCCTTCTTGCCTCACGCGGCACCATAGCGAAAATTGAGGCGATTTTCAGGCGGCGGATGCGATCATCCGCATCAATCCTCGAAAAGCTCCGACTGGCCCTCGGTGCTTTCCTCCTCTTCCTCCCCTTCGCCCAAGATCGGCAGCGACCCCGGCGGCGGCCGGTTTTCGAGAAGGCCTGCTGCGCGCAATTCCTTGAGGCCCGGCAGGTCGCGCGCGCTTTCCAGGCCGAAGTGGTCGAGGAAGGGCTGCGTGACAACGAATGTGACCGGGCGGCCCGGGGTCATCTTGCGGCGCCCGAAACGGATCCATTCCAGCTCAAGCAGTTGGTCAACGGTTCCGCGCGACACGGAAACCCCCCGGATTTCCTCGATCTCTGCCCGGGTGACCGGCTGGTGGTAGGCGATGATGGCCAGCGTTTCGATCGCTGCGCGGCTCAGCTTGCGCACCTCGACCGTCTCTTTCTGCATCAGAAATCCAAGGTCAGGTGCGGTGCGCATGGCATAGCCGTCACCCACCTTGACCACCTGCACCCCGCGCCCTTCGTAGCGCTTGCGAAGATGCACGATCGCCTCGCCGGCATCACAGCCGTGTGGCATGCGCGCTTCCAGATCCCTCAACGTAATCGGTTCGGAAGTCGCGAAGAGCACCGCCTCGACCATGCGCTCCTGCTCGGCCATCGGGGGAGCTTCGAACAGGCTTTCTTCTTTTTCTTCAATATCTTCAGCCACGCGGCTCATCCCTTTTCCGCAATTGGATCGGTGCAAAGGTCTCGCTCTGCCTGATTTCCAGATGCCCTTCCTTGACCAGTTCGAGCGAGGCCGCGAAGGTCGATGCCGTGGCCGAGCGGCGCCGGGCCGGATCGGCTTCCCATCCTTCGGGCAGGAAGCTCATCAGATCGCCCCAGTCACCCGCAAAACCGATCAACCCCCGCATCCGCTCCAGCGCCTGCTCCATGGTAAAAACCGCGTCCCGGTCCATCACGAAGGGACGGAAGTCGTCCCGCGTCCTGATCCGCGCGTAGCCCTGCATCAGGTCCAGCAGCGTCGCCGTATAGGTCACGCGGCGAACCCGTTCGACCTCCCGGGTCTGGCCACGGGCAAAGAAGTCGCGGCCCAGTTGGTCACGCGCCATCAGGCGCGCCGCCGCATCGCGCATGGCCTGCAGGCGTTCAAGTTGAAAGGCCAGATGCGCGGCCAGTTCTTCACCGGAGGGGCCCTCCTCCTCGGGGTCAGGCGGCAGCAGAAGGCGGGATTTCAGGAAAGCGAGCCAAGCGGCCATCACGAGGTAATCGGCGGCCAGTTCGAGGCGAAGCGCCTTGGCCTTCTCCACAAAGGCAAGGTACTGGCGGGCAAGCTGCAGCACCGATATCTTTCGCAGATCCACCTTCTGCGTACGGCTCAGCGTCAGCAGCAGGTCCAAAGGCCCCTCGAAGCCGTCCACATCGACGATCAGCGCCTCGGCGGCCAGCCTTTCGGCGACCGAGACGGTGTCTTCCTCGAATGTGGTTTCAGCCATGTCCTGCCTCGCCCAAAAGCGCTTCAAATTCGCGCTCGAG
This sequence comes from Sulfitobacter sediminis, assembly GCF_040811725.1. Classification (NCBI taxonomy): domain Bacteria; kingdom Pseudomonadati; phylum Pseudomonadota; class Alphaproteobacteria; order Rhodobacterales; family Roseobacteraceae; genus Sulfitobacter; species Sulfitobacter sediminis. The sequence continues at coordinate 238,707 of NZ_JBFNXX010000002.1, read as the reverse complement.
TGCGGGAATGTCAACGTCATCGGGGGGCTGCCGCATCGCCAGAGCCCGCTCGGCACGTGCCTGTGCCATGGGTGTCATGCGACCTGCAGCCTCGGTGACCGCGCGGCGGTCCTTTAGCGGGGCGTTGCAGAAGAGGACCACGTCACAGCCTGCCGCGATGGCAGCACTGGCCTTTTCAGCCGGGCTGCCCGACAGCGCCTTCATCGAGGTGTCATCGGTCATGATGAGGTTGTCAAAGCCTATGTCCTCGCGAATGAGGCGCATCATCCTGGGTGACAGCGTGGCGGGCGCCTCGTCGATCTGGGAAAAGACCAGATGCGCGGTCATGCCCATGGGCATATCCCTCAGCGCCTTGAAGGGGGCGAAGTCGGTCTGGTGCAGTTCCGCCGGGGGGACATCCACGGTCGGCAGCTCGAAATGGGTGTCCTGGGTGGCGCGTCCGTGGCCGGGCATGTGCTTGATCACGGGCAGGACACCGCCTGCGAGCATGGCCTCGCCCACCGCACGGCCAAGGGCGGCGACGGTCCGGGGATCGCTGCCGAGGCAGCGGTTGCGCAGAAAGGGATGAGTTTGCGCGCAAGCCAGATCAAGCGTCGGCGCACAGTTGCTGTCGATGCCGAGGCGGTGCAATTCGTCGGCGATGATCCGGTACATCAGGTAGAGCGCGCGGGAGGCCTCCTTTCCCGCGCGGGCCACCAGATCAAGCGGCGGCAGCCATTCGCGCCAGTGCGGCGCACGCAGGCGCTGAACGCGCCCGCCTTCCTGATCAATCGTGATCACCGCCTCGCGCCCCACCGCGTCACGCATCTCGCTGCACAGCGCATGCACCTGTTCGGGCGTGTCGATATTGCGGGCAAAGAGAATGAAACCGAAAGGGTCGGCCTCACGAAAGAGCTTCTTTTCCTCGGGCGTAAGCCTCAGACCATCTGCATCGATGATCGTGGCGCCAAAGGTCATCAGCGGGTGACCACCGGGATGCAATCCTGGTTTTCGGCGACCAAGGCAGAGCAGAAGCGGCGCGCATCGGCGATATCTTCAAAGCCCATGGCGCGCAGGCGGTAGAAGGTGCGTCCGCCACTGCGGGCCTCCTGCACGATGCGCTTCTTGTCGGCAAGATAGGCATCGAACCGCGTCATCAGCTGATCCCACTGCTGCCGCGCCACCTCGGGGCTGTCAAAGGCGCCAAGCTGCGCCAGCCGCGTGCCCGCAGGCAGGCTGGCCGGATCGACCTCGACGCTTTGCGGCGTTTCGGCTGTCAACGCGGCCTGTGTCACTTCCGCGGGGATGGCAGGACGGATACGGGGCCGGACGGAATGACGAACCCCCGGCGCATCAAGAAGGGCGGCCACCTGCCGTTCAGCGGCACTGACTTCGGCCGCGACGGTCTCGGCCACGGTCGCGACAACCTTCTCCACCTCCGCTTCGGTCTCGGCGATGGGCGCGACACCGGCGGTCAGCTGGGCGACCAGCTCCTCGACGTTTCCGGTCTCCAGTGCCTCAGCGATCTCTGTCTGGTCCACCGGTGCGGGCGCAGCCTGGTCCTGTTGCGCTGTGGCAACCATCGCGGCGGGCGTGACATGGTCGTCCTCGGTCAGATCGAGCGGCTTGGGAGCAAGGATCAGACGGTCGGCAGGTTTCGCCGCAACGCCCTCCGCAGCCACGGCGTTCACCGACAGGCCCTGATGGCGCGCCAGTTCGCCGCCCGGCTCCTCGGGGCGCACGCGCATCTCGCCGCTGGCCGCGCGCACCACTGGGATGCCGCTTACGTCCCGCACCAGCAGTTTGTATCCCCAGATGCCGATCCCGATCACAAGTGCCAGCGACACCAGCGCACCCGAAATATTCGTCAATGTTACCAATTGGTTGGTCGCGGCATTCGGTTGCCGTGTCGGGACGGGATCATAGGAATGCGTCCCCGTCATGGGGGAAGAGGTTAAGTCTGCCATCGTTGCCTCGTCGCCCACCGGGTACATTGCCCTGCGGGTCTGGTCCGGAGTTGCCTGTGTGCGGCGCGGCCCGTGCGTTATCGCATCTCTTGCGCCGGAGTGACCCCGAGAATACCAAGACCCGCCGCAATTACAATCGCCGTGGCCCGCGCAAGCGCGATTTTTGCCTGAGAGGTCGCTGCATCGCCCTCCTGGATGAAGCGCAGCGAGGTGACCTCGTTGCCCTTGTTCCACAGGCCGTGGAAGTCGCCCGCCAGTTCGTAGAGGTAGAAGGCCACGCGGTGCGGCTCGTTCGTGCGCGCGGCGGTTTCGATCAGACGTGGCCATTCGGCAAGCTTGCGCAGCAGCGCCAGTTCCGCCTCGTGATCGAGCAGGCCGAGATCGGCCTTGGCCAGCGTCGCGTCATCTGCGGTGATCCCCGCCTCCTCTGCCTTGCGCAGGACGGAGGCCACGCGGGCGTGGGCGTATTGCACGTAGAACACCGGGTTCTCGCGGCTTTGCTCCAGCACCTTGTCGAAGTCGAAATCGAGCATCGCGTCGTTCTTGCGGGTGAGCATCACAAAACGGGTGACATCCGGGCCCACCTGATCGACCACGTCCCGCAGGGTGACGAAGGTCCCTGCCCGCTTCGACATCTTGAAGGGCTCGCCGTTCTTGAAGAGCTTCACCAGCTGCGTCAGCTTGATGTCGAGCGGCACCTTGCCGTCCGACAGCGCGCTTACGGCGGCCTTCATGCGCTTTACATAGCCGCCGTGATCGGCCCCGAAGACGTCGATCAGCGCATCGAAGCCGCGCTGCACCTTGTCGTAGTGGTAGGCGATGTCGGGGGCGAAATAGGTCCAGGAGCCGTCGGACTTCTTGACCGGACGGTCCACGTCGTCACCGTGGGCGGTGGATTTGAAAAGCGTCTGCTCGCGCGGTTCCCAATCCTCGGGGGTCTTGCCCTTTGGCGGCTCCAGCACGCCTTCGTAGATCAGGCCCTTGCCGCGCAGGTTATCAAGTGCGGCCTCGATCCGTCCGGTGCCGTAGAGGGACTTTTCGGAGAAGAACACGTCCATCTCGACACCGAGGGCCGCAAGGTCTTCGCGGATGAGGTCCATCATCCGATCCGTTGCGAATTCACGAATATCTTCAAGCCAATATTGCTCGCCCTTGTCGAGATACTTGTCCCCCACCTTGGCCTTCAGCGCCTCGCCCACTTCGATCAGGTAGTCACCCGGATAGCTGCCCTCGGGCCAGTCGACGGAGAGGTCATGCGCCTCCTGGTAGCGAAGGTAGACGGAGCGGGCGAGCACATCGACCTGCGCACCGCCATCGTTGATGTAGTATTCGCGGGTCACGTCGTAGCCCGCAAAGTCCAGCAGACTTGCCAGCGCGTCGCCAAAGACCGCGCCGCGCGTGTGACCGACGTGCAGCGGGCCCGTCGGGTTGGCAGAGACGTATTCGACGTTCACCCGCTTGCCCTGCCCCAGGGTCGCCCGGCCGAAATCGGTCCCTTGTGCCAGCACAGCTCCGACGATCCCCTGCCAGACAGATGGCGCAAGCCGCACGTTGAGGAACCCCGGCCCCGCCACTTCGGCGGAGGTGATCCGCGCATCCTGGGCCAGCCGTCCCGCCAGCGCGTCGGCAATGTCACGGGGTTTCATGGCTGCGGGCTTGGCCAGCACCATCGCGGCGTTGGTCGCCATGTCGCCGTGGGCGGCATCGCGGGGCGGTTCGGTGGTGATCGCGTCGGTGTTCAGCCCCTCGGGCAAATCGCCCGCGCGCACCATGTCATCGAGCGTGGCAAGGATCAGGTCGCGGATTTCGGCAAAGATGTTCATGGTGTCTTCCTTTGTTGCTGCCCATGTATCATCTGGTGGGGGGCAGTCAATCAGGCGGCGTAGCCGACCTGTCACGCGGACAGGGACGCGCCTCCACCGATGAGGCGCGCGTGCTCGGCATAGGCGAAACGGTCGGTCATGCCGGCAATGTAGTCGCTCACCATCCGCGCAAGCGTCGTGCGGTCCTGGGCCGCTTCGGCAATCTGTTTCGCCCAATGCCGCGGCAAAAGATCCGGCGTCTCAAGAAACAGCGGAAAGAGGTCCTCGACGATACGGGTGACTTCGGCCCGTTTCACCATGACCGAGGGCGCACGGTACATGCGTTTGAAGAGAAAACTTCGGATTTCGCTGATGTCCCGCCACATCTGGTCCGAGAAACGGATCACCGGCCGCCCCAGGTGCCGGATCTCGGATGCCGACGCCGCGCCGGAGCCTTCAAGCAGTCCCCGCGAGGTCTCGATCACGTCGGACACCATCATCCCGAAGACCCGTCGCAGCGCCTCGTGTCTGCGCCGGTAGCTGTCGGTCTCGGGATAAAGCCGGTCTACCTCGGCATAGGCTGGCCGCACCAGTGGCAGCGTGGCAATCTCGTCCTCGCTGAAGAGCCCTGCGCGCAATCCGTCATGCAGATCGTGGTTGTTGTATGCGATGTCATCCGAAAGGGCCGCCACCTGCGCCTCGGCGCTGGCATGGGTGTGCAACTCCAGATCATGCACCGCGTTGTACTCCGCCAGGGCATAGGGGAGATCGCCCGTCACGGGCCCGTTGTGCTTGGCTATACCCTCCAGCGTGTCCCACGTCAGGTTCAGCCCGTCGAATTCCGCGTAATGCCGTTCCAGAGAGGTGACGATCTTGATCGCCTGCGCGTTGTGATCGAAACCGCCATAGGGGGCCATGAGCGCGTGCAGCGCATCCTCGCCCGTGTGTCCGAAAGGCGTATGGCCAAGGTCGTGGGCCAGTGCCACCGCTTCGGTCAGTTCGCCATTCAGTCCCAGCGCCCCCGCGATCGTGCGCGCCACTTGGGCGACTTCGATTGAGTGCGTGAGCCGCGTGCGGAAATAGTCGCCTTCGTGCTCCACAAAGACTTGCGTCTTGTGCTTGAGCCGCCGAAAGGCGCTGGCATGAATGATCCTGTCCCGGTCCCGCTGGTAACAGGAACGGAAAGTGCTTTCCTCTTCCGGCACCCGCCGTCCCATGGCGGTGGCCGGATCCGAGGCATAAGGTGCGCGCATCGCGGCTGGTCCTTGTGGCCTGTCCCGCCGCTTTCTATATTAGGATCATCGAACGATTGAAACCGCAGGACCGGAGCCACGGATGAATCTCCCGCCCAAAGTCACCCCCCGCGCCTTTGAACGGCTGGCCGAGATCGGCGCCGCCGGACAGGGCAAAGCGCTGCGCGTCGCGGTCGAGGGCGGCGGCTGTTCCGGGTTTCAGTACGAGATCGACCTCGATGAGCCAAAGGATGATGACCTCGTGCTTGAGGGCGGCGGTGAGAAGGTCGTGGTTGATAGCGTGTCATTGCCGTTTCTCGCCAATGCCGTCATCGACTTCTCCGAGGAACTGATCGGCGCGCGCTTTGTCATCGACAATCCGAACGCCACGTCTTCCTGCGGCTGCGGCACGTCCTTCTCGATGTAGGCTTGCCCCCGGGCAACTATTCGCCCGAGGCGCGGGCGAAGTCGGCGAAAAAGCTGTCAAACCTCTCCGATGAAGCTTCCGCCTCCTGCAGGATCGCGCGACTTGTGGCATCGAGATAGGGCACCACCCTGCCCTTCATACCCGACCAGTCGCCTCTCCGCGCGCCCTTGAGATCTTAGAGGCATTCCGACAACGCACGCAGGACCCCCGAAGAGCGCGTGTCATCGACGAACCGAAAGGGCCCCGGGGTAATTTCCGCATCGAAACAACCTCCGCCAGAAACCGCCTGGGACCAGCCGGTGACGAGGTAGGTGTGATAGGCATCATGGGCCGCGGGTCCGCGCTCGGCGGCTTCGGGGCGGATGGCGACATGCGCGTCGGCCACGGCCTTTCGCCAGATCGGGCTGGGGGTACCGCCGGCAAAGTCGATCGCGGTGCAGATCTCGGCCAGCAGATCGTAATTCTGGTCGATAAAGGCAAGGATTCCGGTGAACTCAAGGCTGGTCAGCGCGGCTTCACTCAGGCCGGGATCGGTTCGCCCGTATTCCGAAAGGTAATAGACGATATGCGTCAGCTCGTAGGCGGCTTTCTTGTTGGGGATCGCGAAGGTCTGGGAGCGTTCCACGAAACGCCGCAGCCGCTCTCCGAGGGCACCTGCCGATACCGGCTCAGCTTCGCCGCGCCGCGACAGCAGACGCCGCGCCTCGGCACGTTGCAAATCCGACAGCTCCGCACCCGCAAGGCCGGATGCGGCCGCCCAGAGGCAGAGGCTCTTGCCCTTCTCCCCCCTCAGGCCGAGGTCCTCAAGATCAAGACAGATCGACAGGAAGAAACGGTAGTACTGCGGATAGAACCTCAGACGCTCCTCGAGCCCCTCGTAGAAACCTTCGAAAGGTGAGAGGGCGGCAGGCGCGACCGGCTCATTGATCGAGACGAGCAGGTTGAGAAGCTCTGCGTTCTCCTTCAGCCAGAATACATCGTCCGGCGAACGACGGTTGAGACAGACGTTTTCGAGCAAGGCCGCGATGTTCTGCTGCCGATCGGGTGCAGCCCTTCTTGGAAATGCGACGACATTGGACACGGGAATTCCCCCTCAGTTGGCTGAAATCAGGTCCGGGCCAAAGCACCGGACCCAATGGCGGTCACTTGGCGGCTCAGACGCTCTGCATGAAAAGCCCGGTATGGTCGCCGTCCGACTGGCTCCGGGTCTGCTCGAGCACGCTTTGCATGAACATGCCGGCCCCTTCACCGGCCTTCATATCAGTACCCGCCGGGGCGGAACCGGAGATGAACAGCCCGATGCTGTCGCCGGCCATCATGTCGGCACCCGCCGGGGCCGACCCCGAGATAAACAGGTCGGTGCCCGCGCCCGCGTCCATGCTGTCATGATCAGCCGTCGGCATTGCGGTTTCAATCGTCTCGATACGTGCAAGTGCAGTCATTTCAGTTCCCTTTCGTTTTGTTGGCAGTGCAATTTGAAGTTGCATTCAGAAAACGATTACCCGCCGAAAGGGTCCCCACAAGTGGATTTTTTGGCCCCTGAAGCTATCCAGAAAGCCGCCCACAGGAGGGTCGGGAAGCAATGCGGCGCGGAAAAATGGGAAACGGGGATATCCACACAAGACTAAAATTCTTTTAAACAGGCCCGATCTGGATAAGATATCGGGTAAATCCTTGCCCGATAGTGGAGATATTCAACTATAGATTGATTAAATGTGGATCGAATCGCCTTTAAGTTCAGGCGTCGCCAGGTTGCCCTGACCGACCATTTGGGCGATACCGGGGGCGCAGGATCGGGGGGCACACCATGAAGATCGCAACCTTCAACATCAACGGGATCAAGGCGCGGATAGACGCCCTGCCAGCGTGGATGGCAGATGCAGAGCCAGATGTCGTTGTCCTGCAGGAAATCAAGTCGATGGATGAGAATTTCCCGTCGGAGATTTTCGAGGAACGCGGCTATAACGTGGAAACCCACGGCCAGAAGTCTTTCAACGGCGTTGCCTTGCTATCGAAGTATCCGCTTGAAGATGTCAGCCGCGGTCTTCCGGGCGATCCCGACGACGACCAGGCGCGCTGGATCGAAGCGACCGTGACCGGAGAAAAGGACGCCTTGCGTATCTGCGGTCTCTACCTGCCCAACGGCAATCCCGCGCCGGGGCCCAAGTTCGACTACAAGCTGGACTGGATGGCGCGGTTGGAGGGACGTGCACGGGCCCTGTTGGACGAGGAGACACCTTTCCTGATGACAGGGGACTACAATATCATTCCGCAGGCCGAAGACGCTGCCCGCCCCGATGCCTGGCGGGACGACGCTCTCTTCCGGATGGAGGCCCGCACCGCTTTCAGGCGGATCGTCAACCTAGGTCTGACCGACGCCTTTCGCGCCCGCACGCAGGGTCCAGGACACTACAGTTTCTGGGATTATCAGGCAGGCGCCTGGAACAAGAACGACGGCATCCGCATCGACCACTTCCTGCTCAGCCCTGCCTGTGCGGACCGGCTCAAGGACTGCCAGATCGACAGGGACGTGCGCGGCAAGGAGAAGCCTTCGGACCACGTGCCGGTCTGGATCGAACTGGATATCTGAGCACTGCAAGCGATCCCCGCGCGCGCCGTCTGCACGAAACCTGTCTCCTCTTTCGCGGTCTAACGACCCGCCTTATGCGCCTTGTCTCGGGTCACATCATGACCGTAGAGCCAATCGTAGGCCCCCACCAAGCGGCCCGGCGCCAGGCGACTAAGGGTGCGCAGGCCAAGGTGCGCCACCGCACGAGCCGGTCCGGGACGGAGATGGTAGCGCCAGGCGTTCCGTGCCGCCGCTGCAATCACCCGCCGTGCACGTGGCAACCGCCGCGCCTGGTAGGCGGTCAGCCAATCCCCCTCCCCTTCAGCGGCAAGCGCGGCGAGGCACCAGGCGTCCTCCAACGCGAGGTTCGCCCCCTGCGCGAGAAAGGGCAAGGTGGGATGGGCAGCGTCCCCCATCAGCGCAACGCCATCCTGCACCCAGGTTCCCGCGACCGGATGAAGGTGCAAGCCCCAGAGCGTGACGTTCCTTACCGCCGCAATCATATCGCCGGCGACCCCCCCGAACCCTTCGAATGCCCCGCGCATGTGCTCCGGGTCGTCCGCGTGGTGCCAACCTTCCTCGGCCCACTCAGCCCGCTCTGACACGCCAACAAGATTGACCAGGGCACCGCCCCGCAGCGGATAGCTGACCAGATGGCAACCCGGCCCCATGTGCACATGTGCCTCCGGCGGATGATCGAAGGTGTTCGGGACCACCGCACGCCAGGCGACCTGTCCCGAGAAACGGGCATTGTCGGGTCCATTCAGAACCGGCCGGGCCACGGAGTGGATGCCGTCTGCCGCGACGACAAGCTCGGCCCGCCGTGTTCCGCCATCGGCAAGCTGCACTTGGGGCACGGCACCGGGACGGATGCTCGCGACCTGCGCACCAAGCTCGATGGTGACGTTCTCGCGCTTGGCCGCTTCGGCCAGAACGTCGACCAGATCGGCACGGTGCATGAAATAGTAATGCTGGTCAGGCCGTAACCGACGCAGGTCGAGCCGCGCCACCTGCGCGCCCTGTGCGTGATCGCGCAACACGACCGCCCGCGCCGCCACCGCGCCCTTTGCCTTCAACCGATGTTCGAGCCCAAGGGTACGTAACACGGCTAGACCATTGGGACTGATCTGCAGTCCCGCGCCGATCTCCTCGAAAGCGGGGGCGCGTTCGATCAGGGTCACGGCGACCCTCTTGCGCGCAAGGGCGGTGGCAGCGGCCAACCCGCCGATACCGCCGCCGACGACAATAGCGTTCGAGATATTCATGGCTGCTCCATGCCTGTGACGCGACAGCACTTCAGGTGCTTCGGCCCCGCCCCGTGCCCGCTCCGATTATGGCGCCTGGACTTGTCCTGAACAAAAAGAAAAGCGCCAAAGACCGTTCTCTGGCGCTTCTCGAAATCTGCTGCCTCAGAATTGATCAGTCGTCGCGGTGAACCTTCTCGCGACGCTCGTGCTTTTCCTGTGCTTCGAGGCTCATGGTTGCAATCGGGCGCGCGTCCAGCCGCTTGAGCGAAATCGGCTCGCCGGTAACCGAGCAATAGCCGAATTCGCCATCGTCGATGCGACGAAGCGCCGCGTCGATCTTGGCGACCAGTTTGCGCGCGCGGTCACGGGTGCGCAGCTCCAGCGCGCGGTCGGTTTCCTCGGACGCCCGATCGGCTACATCGGGAATGTTCCGGGTTCCGTCCTGCAGCCCTTCGATGGTATCGCGGCTGCCTTCGATCAGTTCTGCTTTCCAGTTCAACAACTTGCGGCGAAAGTATTCCAGTTGCCTGTCGTTCATGAACGGTTCGTCCTCAGCCGGCGAATAATCGTCCGGCAGGAAAACTTCCTGCTTCATCTCTTGTCCCTCAACAGTTTTCAGTCCTGGCATTCGAGACCCCTCTCCCCGAGTCCGCCCCTTGCGGCTGCGTCTACCCTAGCGACTTTGAATTGTCACTACACAATCCCTTTGATTTTTGGTTAAAGGCGGCGACGCGCATCCCCGCGCACCCCGTTGTGACAGAAGGTAAATTCGCAGATGAAGTTCCAAGGCACCGCCGATTACGTCGCCACCGACGACCTGACCATCGCCGTCAACGCCGCCGTGACGCTTGAGCGGCCGCTGCTCGTCAAGGGCGAGCCAGGTACCGGCAAGACGGAGCTGGCCAAGCAGGTGTCGAACGCGCTGGGGCTGCGGATGATCGAGTGGAACATCAAGTCCACGACCCGCGCGCAGCAGGGGCTATACGAGTACGATGCGGTGAGCCGGTTGCGCGACAGCCAGCTGGGTGAAGAGCGGGTGCACGACGTCAAGAACTACATCCGCAAGGGCAAGCTCTGGGAGGCGTTCGAGTCCGACGAAAAGGTCGTTCTGCTGATCGACGAGATCGACAAGGCGGACATTGAATTCCCCAACGACCTCTTGCAAGAGCTTGATAAGATGGAATTCTTTGTCTACGAGACCGGCGAGACCATCAAGGCGAAACAGCGGCCCATCGTCATCATCACCTCCAACAACGAGAAAGAGCTGCCCGACGCCTTCCTGCGCCGCTGTTTCTTTCACTACATCCGCTTTCCCGACATGGAAACGCTCAAGCAGATCGTCGAGGTGCATCATCCGGGCATCAAGGAGCAGTTGCTCACAACGGCGCTGACGCAGTTCTACGAGATCCGAGACCAGCAGGGCCTGAAGAAGAAGCCGTCGACCTCGGAAGTGCTCGACTGGCTGAAACTGTTGCTGGCCGAGGACCTGGACGCGGCCGATCTCAAGAAAGACGGGGCCAGCGCCCTTCCCAAGCTGCACGGGGCGCTTTTGAAGAACGAACAGGACGTGCACCTCTTCGAGCGGCTTGCCTTCATGGCCCGCGGACAGCGCTAAGCACCTGAAGTCGAACACGCTTTCGTGATGACGGGGTCCGGTAGCGGGCCTTCGCCCGGTACAACTGCCAGTTATGCGGCCATTGCCCCAAATTTGCCTTAATTGCTCCCTACTGTGGACCGGATGGACGGCGACAAGACCTGAAATCCAAAGCTCATAAAAGGGCAGGCAGGCAGTTATGACATCCCGGACCGCAGGTTCTGCGCGCGCATCTCGCGCGGGCAAGGCTTATCCATTTCACCCTTTTTTCAATGGCTTGGCAGAGGTTTCTGCATGAGAGGCCGCGTCGTTCTGCCTCTGGTGATGCTGCTGAATGCCTGTGTCCCCGCCTCCCAGCCCGAGGTCGCGACCCGCGCCAGCATCGCGGCCAGCGACCTGCCCCCGATGAAGAATTTCGGCGCAAGCCGACCAGTCGCCCCGACCCGGTCGAACAATGATCTGGCCTTCGATTTCATCGAACTGTCTTTCCAGATGGAAAGCGGCCGGAAGCTGCCCGTCCTCACCCGCTTCGAAACACCGATCACGGTGCGCGTCACCGGTCGCCCGAGCGCGACACTTGGTTCCGATCTCAAGCGGCTGATCTCTCGCCTGCGCAGCGAGGCGCGGATCGACATCAGCTACACCGCGGACCCCAACGCAAACATCACGATCAACGCCGTCAGCCGCGCCGACATCCGTCGTGTCCTGCCCCAGGCCGCCTGCTTCGTGGCCCCGAATGTCAGCACGCTGAATGAATTCCGTGCCGCCAGGCGCAAGCCAGCAACTAACTGGACCCTCCTGAAAGAGCGCAAGAAACTTGCGATCTTTCTGCCCAATGACGTGAGCCCGCAAGAGGTTCGCGACTGCCTGCACGAGGAACTGGCGCAGGCGCTCGGCCCCCTGAACGATCTCTACCGCCTGCCGGATTCGGTCTTTAACGACGACAACGTGCACACGGTGTTGACCGGCTTCGACATGCTGATCCTCCGGACGTACTACGACCCCACGCTCCGCTCGGGCATGACCCGTGGCCAGGTCGCCGCCGCCCTGCCCGGCATCCTTGCCAGAACAAACCCGGCCGGTGTGGGACGGCCCGCACAATACGCCACACGCACCCCACCCGCCTGGACCACTGCCATTCAGACCGCACTCGGGCGGTCCATCTCGCTCTCGGGACGGCGTGCAGCTGCTCAAGATGCCGTTCGCATCGCGACCGCCATGGGCTGGGAGGACCACCGCCGCGCCTTTGCCCATTACGCCATGGGCCGCGTTCTGCAGACAGAGGAGCCGGAAACGGCCTACCGTCACTACCTGACCGCCGACAATTATTACGCCCGCAGCCCAGGCACCGCACTGCACCGCGCCTATGTCGCGACCCAGCTTTCGGCTTATGCCGTAACCCGCGGCGACGGGGCCGAAGCCCTGCGGCTTATTGCCCCGCATATGGAGAATGCCCGCAGCAGCGAAAACGCCGCCCTGCTTTCGACCCTCATGCTTTTGCGCGCCGAAGCGCTTGACCTTGAAGGCCGCTCAGCCGAGGCGCGCAGCGTCAGACTGGACAGTATCGGCTGGGCGCGGTACGGGTTCGGCCCAGACTGGGCTGTGCGGGCGAAGCTGCGCGAGATTGCATCGCTGAACCCGCTCAAAGGATAACGCGGGGCGTGCAAACGCATGATCTACATCGTTCTTGGCATCATCGGCGCCGTGATCGGCGGCACGACCGCGCGAAAGCGTGGCGGCAACCGTAAGGACATCGCCCAATACGCGGCAAGCTACGGGATCGCCTTTGCGCTGCTGGGCTTCGTGCTGACCGTGCTCATCGACCGCTGGTTCATCTCCGGGGCGGGCTGATGTTCCTGCCGTTCTTCGAACAGCTGCGCGCGCACAAGGTTCCCGTTTCCATGCGTGAATTCCTGTCATTTCTCGACGGGATGGCGGCCGGGATCGCCACTTATGATGTTGAGGCGTTCTATTACCTCGCCCGGATCGCGATGGTGAAGGACGAGCGCAACATCGACAAGTTCGATCAGGCCTTCGCCGCTGCCTTCAAAGGCTTGGAGAACATCACGCTAAACGACGTTCTTGAAGCGGTTGAGATTCCCCGCGACTGGCTTGAGAAGATGGCCGAGAAGCATCTGACCGATGCCGAGAAGGCCGAGATCGAGGCGGCGGGCGGGTTCGACAAGCTGATGGAAACGCTGAAGAAGCGTCTCGAAGAACAGAAAAAACGCCACCAAGGGGGCAACAAGTGGATCGGCACGGCCGGGACCTCGCCCTTCGGCGCCTATGGCTACAACCCCGAGGGCGTGCGCATCGGCCAGAAGGAAAGCCGCCACCAGCGCGCGGTCAAGGTCTGGGACAAGCGTGAATTCAAGAACTTGGACGACACGGTTGAACTGGGCACGCGCAACATCAAGGTGGCGCTGAAGCGCCTGCGCCGCTGGGCGCGTGACGGTGCGCAGGAGGAGCTTGATCTGAGTGGCACAATCCGTGCCACGGCAGAGCACGGCTATCTCGACGTGAAAACCCGCCCCGAGCGGCGCAATGCCGTGAAGTTGCTGCTGTTTCTCGACGTGGGCGGATCGATGGACCCGCATGTGAAGGTGGTGGAGGAGTTGTTTTCCGCTGCAACTGCGGAGTTCAAGCATCTGGAATACTTCTATTTTCACAATTGCCTCTATGAGGGCGTGTGGAAGGACAACCGCCGCCGCTGGGACGCGCAGATCCCCACCCACGAGGTGCTGCGGACCTACGGGCCGGATTACAAATGCATCTTCGTCGGCGATGCCTCGATGTCGCCCTACGAGATCGCCTATCCCGGTGGGGCAAATGAGCATTGGAACCCCGAGGCGGGCTCCGTCTGGCTGTCGCGCGCGCGCGACCAGTGGCAGTCGAACCTCTGGATCAACCCGGTGCCCGAGAAATACTGGCCCTACACCCAGTCCATCGCCATGATCCGCGAGATTTTCGGGCCGCAGGCCATGGTGCCCATGACGCTGGAAGGGCTGTCGCGCGGGATCAAGGAACTGACGCGCTGAGGGCGCCAATGTGACCCCCGCCGCCGAAAACCGACGCGCCCTGTCGTCCCGGTGTTAGATGCCCTGCCCCCCGCGTTGTTCGCTTCTTTGCAGGAACATGCTGCGAGGGTGAAGAGATGCCGCTTCAGGCGAGCGACCTCATCGACCTTGAGACCTACCCGATCTCGGAGCCGGGTCCCCGCCGCGACGCCATTCTCAAGACGGTTCGCGGAGACCTTGAGGCGAAGGGCTGCGCGGTACTGAAGGGCTTCCTGAGGCCCGAGGGCGTCGGCGCCGCCGTCGCCGACAAGGGGCACCGCAGCTATTCCCGCACGAACCCCTACTTCACGAAGGACGACCCCAGCTTGCCGGAGGCGGACCCGCGCCGCCGCTTCTACGACCGCTCCAACGCCTTTGTTCCCGCTGACAACTTCGCGCCCACTGGTGCGCTGCGGACCATATTCGACAGCGAGGGCTTCGACGATTTCATCCGCGACTGCCTCGGGGAGCCAAAAGACCGCTTTTTCCGCTACGCCGACCCGCTCGCCGATGTCATCGTCAACACGGCGACCGAGGGCAACGGGTTTCCCTGGCACTTCGACACCAACAACTTCACCGTGACCCTCGCGCTGCAAAACGCCGATGAGGGTGGTGCCTTTGAGTACGCCCCGATGATCAGAACCAGCACGGACGAGCATTTCGAGGACGTCGCCGAGGTGCTCGATGGCACGTCGACCCGTGTGATCTCGCTCGCCCTGCAACCCGGCGACCTGCAACTGTTCAAAGGGCGCTACTCCCTGCACCGTGTCGCGCCGCTGAAAGGGCCGACGCCGCGCTATGTCGCCATCTTTTCTTATGTCGATGCGCCGGGGATGGTGGGGAGCGTCGAGCGGACACAGCAGCTTTATGGCCGGACCTTGCCCATCCATCACGCGCGGGCCAAAAAGCGGTCCGACGCGCTGATCGACTGACCCCCCCGGCTAGACCAATCGCTTGTCGACAGGGCTTGGCCATCGCGATGCCGACCCCTATCGTCACCCCATGTCAGACGCGACCGTCACCCATATCGATCCCGCCGCCTTCGCGGCCGATCCCTATCCGGCACTCGCGGAGATGCGCCGGGATGCGCCCATCACCTATCTGCCCGAACTCGGTGCCACGCTGATCACCCGGCGCGACGATATCCACCGCGAGGAAAAGCGGATCGACGTTTTCTCTTCCCGCCAGCCGCAGGGGCTGATGACCGTGCTGATGGGCGAAAACCTGATGCGCAAGGATGGCGAGGCGCATATGGCCGAACGCCGCGCGCTTTTCCCAGCACTCAGTCCCCGCACGGTGGCCGAGCATTGGAAACCGGTCTTCGAGGCCGCCGCGCGGCAGGTCATTGCGGACCTGAAACCGCGCGGGGAATGCGACCTGGTCAAGGATTACGCGATGCCCGTCTCGGCGTCTGCGCTCATCGCCATCACGGGCCTTGCGGAGATGACATGCGCAGAGATGGACCGCGTCAGCCAGCACATGATCGACGGCTGCGCCAACTACCTCGGCGATCCGACAATCGAGGCGCGCTGCCATGCCGCGACCGCGCTGATCGACGCCCATATCGAACGGATGATCAATAGCCCCCCGCCGCGCAGCGCGCTTGCCGTGATGAGGCACGCCGGGCTGCCCATGGATAGCATCCGTGCCAACATCAAGCTGGTGATCTCGGGCGGCCAGAATGAGCCGCGCGATGCGATTGCTGGTGCCGCCTGGGCCCTGCTGAGCCATCCCGACCAAATGGCGCTGATCCGCGAAGGAAAATCTGGCTGGGCCGATGCTTTTGCGGAGTACGTCCGCTGGATCAGCCCAATCGGCATGTCCCCGCGCGAGGTGGCCCGGGCCGATACCGTCAAAGGCGTGCGCTTCGAAAAGGGCGACCGCGTGTTCCTGATGTTTTCCTCGGCAGGCCGGGACGAGGCGCATTTCGACGCCCCCGATGCCTTTGACATCACCCGCGACACCGGCCCCGCGATCCCCTTCGGCGCGGGGCCGCATTTCTGCGCCGGGGCCGCCGCCTCGCGTTGCCTGATTGCAGAGATCGCGCTGCCGCTGCTTTTCGATGCCCTACCCAACCTGCGGCTGGACGGCGAGGCCCCGTTTCGCGGCTGGGCGTTTCGCGGACCGACCCGCGTTCCCGTGCGCTGGTCGCTTGCCTAAGCGCCCGCGCTCCCCATATTGAGGGCATGATCCGCGTCCTGCCCATCCTCCTTGTCGTTGCCTACGGGCTGGTGATGTACCACTTCTCCGCCTGGCGGACGAAGAAAGAGTTGGATGCACGCTCGACCGTGCTCGCGGACCCGACGCTCAAGGACATCAGCGACCGGCTGGCCAAGGCGCTCGATCTGCCGCGCATCAAGGTCCATATCTACGAAATCGACCCGGTGAACGGGCTGGCCGCGCCGGACGGGCGGATCTTCATCACGCGCGGTTTCTACAACAAGTTCCGCGCGGGCGACGTGACGGCAGAAGAGCTTGCCAGCGTTATCGCGCATGAACTGGGGCACGTGGCGCTGGGGCATTCCCGCCGCCGGATGATCGATTTCTCCGGTCAGAATGCCCTGCGCACCGTGCTCGCCATGGTGCTGAGCCGGTTTATCCCGTTCATCGGCCCCTGGATCGCGAGCCTGTTGACAACGCTTCTGGCCGCGCGGCTGTCGCGGGGCGACGAATACGAGGCGGATGCCTATGCCGCCGCGCTGCTGACCAAGGCCGGGATCGGCGTTGCGCCGCAGATATCGCTTTTCAAGAAGCTCGAAGCGCTCACACAGTCGAACGCGGGTGCCGCGCCAGCCTGGCTCCTGAGCCACCCCAAGACCGACGAGCGGATCGCGGCGCTGCAGAAGTTGCAGAAGCGCTGGCACACAACGGATTAACCCAATTCGCGCAAGTGCTTGGCCAGACGCGGCAGGCGTGCTTTCTTCAGCAGCCCGCGCATGTCCCACTCCCGCCCTGACAGCTGCCGTGCCGTCGCAAGGACGTTCTGTGCCACGTCTTCGATCTGCCGGGGTGAGGCCAGCCAGAGGTCCATCAGATAGCTGTCGGGGTCGACGCGCCTCAGGCCTTCCTCGGCCAGGGTCCCGCGCGGGAAATCCTTGGCGTTCAGCGTCATCAGCATGTCGGCGCTGGATGCAACGGCGACGGCCAGCACGTGAATGTCATTCTCATCCGGCAGCCACAGCCTTTGCGCCACCTGCGGCGCGGCGGGGCGAAGTGCACCGGGCCATGAGGCCTGCACCAGGGCAATCTCCGAACGTGCCTGTGCCTCGCCCCCGGCACCCAGTTTGACGGCGGCACGGGCCCATTCCTCCAGGATGCGCGCGGACCAGACCGGCTCGAACAGGCCCTGCCCCGCAGCCCCCAGAACCATCTCACGCATGACGGTAGGATAGAGCACGCAGGCGTCGATCAGGATGCGCGGCGGCGTCACAGGCGGAAGAAAAGCGATTTCAGATAGCCGCTTTCGGCAAGCTGCGGCAGTTGCGGGTGATCGGGACCGGCAAAGCCCGTGTGCAACAGGATAGCCCTGCGCCCTGCCCGGCCGATGCCGCGCACGCAGGCCCCCCGGAACTGCGCGATGTCCGCCGCGTGAGAGCAGGAACAAAGCACGAGGAAACCGCCGTCGGCCACCAGCGGCGCGGCAAGACGCGCGATACGCTCGTAAGCGCGCAGCCCCGCATCCAGCGCATTGCGCGAGGGTGCGAAGGCAGGCGGATCGCAGATCACCACGTCGAACTGCGCCCCTTCCTTGCCAAGTGCCGCCAGCGTGTCGAAGGCATCTCCCTGGCGCGTCTCGAAGGACGATGCAACGCCCATCCGCGCAGCCCCTTCAGTCGCCAGTGCCAGCGCGGGGGCCGAGGCATCCACCGCCAGAGCGCTTTCGGCCCCTGACGCCAGCGCGGCAAGAGAAAAGCCGCCCACATGGGCAAAGACGTCCAGAACCCGTGCCCCCCGCGCAAGACCAGCCGCAAAGGCGTGGTTGGGCCGCTGGTCGTAGAAGAGGCCGGTTTTCTGCCCTTCGGTCAGATCGGCCATGTAGATTGCCCCGTTCATCGGCACCCCGACCGGCCCTTCGGGCGCCTCACCGTGCAGCACGCCCGAGACATCGTCGAGCCCCTCGAGCGTGCGTGTCCGCCCACTCGCATTCTTTAGAACGTGGCGCACGCCGGTCACCGCCACCAAAGCCGCGCAAAGCGGTTCGATCAGCACCTCGGCCCAGGCGGCATTGGGTTGGATCACGCAGGTATCCCCGAACCGGTCGATGATCACCCCAGGCAGCCCATCAGCCTCCGCGTGGATCAGGCGGTAATAGGGCGCATCGAAAAGCGTCTCCCGCAGGTGCAGCGCCCGTTCGATCCGTGTTGCGAACCACGACTGATCGACGCTTGCCTCACCGTCGTCGTCCAGCATGCGCGCGATGATTTTCGAATTGGGATTGACCGCAACCAGCCCCATCGGCTGGCGGTCTGCGTCCTCCAGACGCGCAAGTGTCCCGGGGAGCAGCTTTCGCGTACGCCGGTCGGTCACAAGTTCATTGGCAAAGACCCAGGGCGCGCCAAAGCGGATCGCGCGGGCGTTGGCCTTGGGCAAAAGCCGCACGGTCGGGCGGTCTGTGAGACCAGGTGTATCAAGGGGCGCTGTCATGTGCCCCATTTAGTCGTTTCGACACCGCCGGAAAAGCGCCGAATGCGTGCAGCACCTCAACCGGAGACGAATTTCGCCAACTCGTTCCGGATGGTCTGGCGCAGAAAGGCCAGCACGCGCACTTTCTGGGTCTCGCCCCGGCGGTCCGCCTCTATGGCCATCTTGCCACCGAAGGCCTCAAGATCAGCGACCACCCGCCGCGTCGGTGCCAGGGGTTGCCCGGTCGAAGCGCGGCGCACAGTCAGATCGAAGATGATGTTGTGCACCCCTCCGATCGAATAACGCGCCTTTTCGCTCAGCGAGTGAAAGCGCACAAGCTGCACATCGACGACCACCGCCGTCGGGCCGCTGAGGCTTGCGGTCCCCTCGGCAAAGGCCTGTTCCAGGATCGCCTGGACCTGCGCATGCCGGTCGCCGATCAGGTCACCGCGCCAGACGATATCCGCACGCGGATAGTAGCTGTTGGCCTCCGAGACGCTGAGCGTCCGGGGTACGGTGACATTGATCTGGCTGACGCTCAGGGCACCCGCACGCGGGGCCGTGGCGACGCCGCCGGGCTGTGCGACGGGTGTGACCCCGGCGGGCGCAGCGCCCGCCTGCGCGGGCGGAACGGCCTCGAAAGGTGCGCTGCGGCTTGCGAGGTCCGGCATCCCGCCGCAGCCGGCAAGAGCCAGCACAAAGACGGCAGGCACGATGATTTTCAGGGGTTGCATCACAAACCACTCCTTGGGCCTACATGCCGGCCCTCCCATATCCAGTGGCGGCTTTCTGGGCGGCAAATGGGGCAGGTTTGAGACGAAAGAGCCTTTTCTCGAAGGTTTTCCGCGAATGTGACCTTTGCGCATCCCGTCAGTTGCGGGGGCGCGACCGCCAGCCCCCGCGCCTGCGCGGCGCCGCCATCGACGTCAGCCCTTCGCTCAGCACCTCCGTCATGGGGTGGGACGGATTGGCGGGGCGGTATGTTTCAAGCAACGCCCTGATCGTCCGACCGGTATCGCGCTCCATCGGCAGGCTCAGCGCCCAGTCGAGGAAAATCGAGCGACATTCGGCCTTGGTGATCCCCTCCATGCGGTAGCTTTCATGGATCAGGCCCTTTGGATCGTCTTCGCTGCCCTTCTTCATGCGGATTGCCTTTCAGGAAGCGCCGCCGTGATCACGCGGTCCGCATCCCCATAGATCGCGGTCATCTTCTCCTCAAGCGCCGCAAGGTTGTCACAGCCCAGCGACCGGGCAAGGAAATCCGCCCCAGCCTGGCCCAGCGTCTCGCTCTCCACGGGGTGGGCGGACAAGAGCCGCCCGGCGCATTGCAGCCGCCAGCAGGCGTCGTAGGCGAGGTTGAGCGTCTCGGCACCCCCCGGGTCGAGCACCCCTTCCGCCAGTCCCGCCGCGATGCCGTCCGGAATGCTGCAGGCCGACTTTCCGCCAAGAAGCCCGCCTGCCTGAGCCATGAGTTCGATATCCTGCAACCGCCCCGGCCCGATCTTGGCATCCCAAGGGCCCGCAGGGGCCTTGGCCGCCGCGATGCGCGCGCGCATCTCTGTCACTTCCTGCAGGACTTCGGCCTTCGCGCTCGGCAGGGCCAGAACCTCGGCACAGAGCGCCGTGACATCCGCCGAGACATCCGCCGGCCCCGCCACGACGCTTGCCCGCGTCAA
Source organism: Sulfitobacter sediminis (assembly GCF_040811725.1). Lineage (NCBI taxonomy): Bacteria > Pseudomonadati > Pseudomonadota > Alphaproteobacteria > Rhodobacterales > Roseobacteraceae > Sulfitobacter > Sulfitobacter sediminis. The sequence goes on along the minus strand of NZ_JBFNXX010000002.1, from coordinate 218,535 downwards.
CGCCAGATGCTCCCAGGTCCAGGCCTCGGTCTTCTGGTAGCTCTCAAAGCTCGCAAGGCTCGTCGCCACCGGCCCCTGATTGCCAGATGGCCTGAGCCGCATGTCGATCTCGTAAAGCTTGCCCTGCGCCATCGGGGCGGTCATCGCCGTGATCATCGCCTGCGTCAGTCGCGCGTAGTATGCGCGCGAGGCCAGTGGACGCTTGCCTTCCGAGCTTTCCACACCTGCCGGTTCGTAGATCACCATCAGATCGAGGTCCGACGTCGCGGTCAGCCGCCCGGCCCCGAGCGATCCCATCCCGAGGATCGCCGCGCCGCGCCCTGGCGGCGGGCCATGCCGGGTTGCAAATTGGTCGGTCACCACCGGCCAAAGTGCTGCGAGCACCGCGCGCGCCAGATGGGCGTATTGCTTTCCCGCCCGGTCCGCATCAATGAGCCCGCGCAGCAGGTGCACCCCGATCCGGAAATGCCATTCCCGCGCCCAGCGGCGCGTGCCGTCCAGCTTGGCCTCATAACTCGGCTCGGCCGCCAGAACCGTGCTCAATATCTCTGTCAGCCCCGCCTCTCCCGGCCATTCGCTGAAGAAGTCACCGCCGATCACCGCGTCGAAAACGCCCGCGTTGCGGGACAGGTGGGCGGCCAGCGCCGGGGATGTGCTGACGATGTCGATCAGCAGATCGGCCAGTTGCGGATTGGCCTTGAGGAGCGAGAAAAGCTGCACACCCGCAGGCAGCCCCGCAAGGAAGCCGTCGAAGGCCAGCAGCGCCTCGTCCGGCTTCGCCGCGCGGGCAAGCCGCGCCAAAAGATCGGGCTTCAGCCGCTCGAAAAGCTCCGCGCCGCGTTCGGACCGCAGGGCCGGATAACTTAGCCAGCGGTCAAGGACGGAGGTGTCAAAGACATGGGCGGCCTCTTTCGGGGCCTCGGCACCGGCACGGGAGGCGGCAAAGAAGCCCTCGGTCATCTCGTGTACCTCGGAAAGCCGCTCAAACAGTTCTTTCCGAAGATCCGTTACCTCCATGTCCATCATCGCCGCAAGGCGTGCAAAGCCCTCGTTGGTCTGCGGCAGATCGTGGGTCTGGGCATCGCGCACCATCTGAAGGCGGTGTTCCACCGTGCGATGCGCGCGGTAGTGGTCGGTCAGCGTCTCGGCGGCGTCAGACGGCACCCAGCCCTTCTCTGCCAGCACCCGGAGACCGTCGCAGGTGCCCCGCTTGCGCAGGTCGCTGTCGCGCCCACCGGCAATCAGCTGGCGGGTCTGGGTAAAGAACTCAATCTCGCGGATACCACCCCGCCCCAGCTTCATGTTGTGCCCCGGCAGGGTGATCGGCCCATGCAGCCCCTTGTGCTCACGGATGGCGAGGCGCATGTCGTGGGCGTCCTGAATGGCGGCAAAGTCAAGGTGCCTGCGCCAGACGAAGGGCCTGAGCGACTGGATGAAACGGTCGCCCGCCTTCAGATCGCCCGCGCAGGGACGCGCCTTGATATAGGCTGCACGCTCCCAGGTTCGCCCCAGGCTTTCGTAGTAGCGCTCGGCTGCCTCCATCGCCATGCAAACCGGCGTCACCGCGGGATCGGGCCGCAGCCGCAGGTCTGTCCGAAACACATAGCCCTCACCGGTCAGATCGCTCAGGGTCGCGCTCATCGCGCGGGTTGCCTTGACAAAGGCCATGCGTGCCTCGTGGTAATCGTCCACCTCGAAGCGGGTCTCGTCGAAGAGGCAGATAAGGTCGATATCCGAGGAATAGTTCAGCTCATGCGCACCCATCTTGCCCATCGCCAGAACGGTCATGCCCCCCGCATCGGCCAGATCGTCCATGTCCATGCCGGGCAACTTGCCGCGCCTGATCTGCGGCGCGAGCCCCGCGCGCAAGGCGGCATCGCAGGCCGCATCCGCGAAATCCGTCAGCGCTCCCGTCACCTGCTCAAGGCTCCAGGCACCGCCAAGATCAGCCAGCGCGGTCATCAGCGCCACCCGCCGCTTGCCACGGCGCAGCGCAGTGCCCACGTCATCAAGCTCCAGCGCCCGGGCCGCCGCGATCTCGGCTTGGACTGCGCCCATGGGATCGGCAATCGCCCCCATCAACCAATCGCTTTCTTTTTCCAAGAGCGCCATGAGGTAGGGCGCGCAGGACGCGGCCCCGACGATCAGCGCACGCACCTCAGGCGGCGCATCCGTGGCCCGTGCCTTGGCATCCTCGGCGCGGGTGGTGTCGAAGACACGTGGCGTCCGGGTGATCTGGGAGGCGAGGCTGCTTGTCATGCCCTCACCTTTGCGCCAGTGTCCGCCCATGAGCAAGAGCCTGAAACGCGTCCGCGCCGCCCTCGATGCCGCCGGTGTTCCCGCCGACATCCGCGAAACCGCCCTCTCCCGCACCGCTGCGGACGCAGCGGCCGCCATCGGCTGCACAGTGGACCAGATCGCCAAGTCGATCATCCTGCGCGGAGAGACCTCGGGCAAGGCGCTGCTCTTTGTGACCGCAGGCGGTCAGCAGGTCGATCTGGAGGCCGCTGCCAAACTCGCCGGAGAACCGCTGGGCAAGGCGGATGCCGCGCTGATCCGGGCACAGACGGGCTTTGCCATCGGCGGCGTGTCGCCCGTCGGACACGTGACCGAAGCAAGCAAGTGGTTCGACAGCACCTTGCTGAAATTCAATATGATTTGGGCCGCTGCAGGCACACCGCACCACGTATTCGGCATGAATCCGGCCGATATGGCAAGAATTTCCGGCGCGGAAGTATCTGATTTCATTCTGTAACTTCAGAAAATGTAAAAACCTTTCACATTTGCTCTTGCGCGACGCGAAACAATCTCCATCTTGAGTGATGTAAAAGGCATTCACATAAGACCTTTTAGAAAAGAGAGGCCGCAGTCAGGCCTACATCGCACGAAAGGCTCGACACGATGACGACGATCACTTCTGAGCAAACCTACGCCCCCCAGCCAAGCTGGTTTGCCCGCACGGAAAACTGGCTGGACGAGAAAGGCAAAGGCGCGTGGATCGCCGCGATGGTCCTTGGTTTTATCTTCTTCTGGCCCGTCGGCCTCGCCCTTCTGGCCTACATAATCTGGAGCAAACGTATGTTTTCTGGCAAATCCTGTGCCCGCCGCGGCAGCCGCCGCATGATGACGACCCGCAGCACCGGCAACTCGGCGTTCGACGCCTACAAGGCCGACACGCTGCGCCGACTCGAGGAGGAACAGCACAACTTCGAGGCCTTCCTGGAGCGCCTGCGCGAGGCCAAGGACAAGGCCGAGTTCGACCAGTTCATGGACGAACGCGCCAAACGCAACAGCGGCGACGCCGCCGAAGCCTAAGGCCCTTTGCCCCCCGACTTGCTCGGGGGGCATTCCCGAAACTCCTTTGAGAGAACTACAAATGACGCCCGACCCCCATACCCAACCGCAGTTCTACGAAGGTATCGCGCTCAAGCGCCTTCTGGCTTGGGTGGTCGACTCTGTCCTGATAGCCCTGATCTGCCTGCTGATCGTGCCCTTTACGGCCTTTACCGGCATCTTCTTCTTTCCGCTGCTGATGCTGGTTGTAGGATTTGTTTATCGCTGGGCCACGCTTGCGGGCGGCTCTGCCACTTGGGGCATGCGCCTGATGGCGATGGAGTTGCGGCGCAGTGACGACCGCCTTTTCGACGGCGGCACGGCCCTTGTGCACACGCTGGGCTACTCGGTCTCGGTCGCCTTTCCGATCCTGCAGGTGATCTCGATCGTTCTGATGCTGACCTCCGAAAAGCGGCAGGGTCTGACGGATATGATCCTTGGCACGGTGCCGATGAACCGGCGCCGTTAACCGCCTTCGGATTTCCTGACAAATTTTACTAAAACTGCCCTTGGCGGGTGATGATCTCAGCGCTAGTCTCACTTTCGGAGACACGATCACCATGCGCCACACCCTGCCCCTGACGCCGCAATTCTACGTGACGGCACCGCAACCCTGCCCCTATCTCGAGGGCCGGCTTGAGCGGAAACTGTTCACAGCATTACAGGGGGAAAACGCGACAGAGCTGAACGACAGCCTGTCCGCCCAAGGCTTCCGCAGGTCGCAGAACGTGCTATACCGCCCGTCCTGCGCCGAATGCGCCTCGTGCCTTTCGGCCCGCATCGACGTTGCCGCCTTCGAACCCAGCCGCAGCCAGCGCCGCATCATCAAGCGGAACAGGCGGCTGGAACGCCGGGCAACGTCGCCCTGGGCGACGGAGGACCAATACGAGCTTTTCCGCCGCTATCTCGACAGCCGCCACGCCGATGGCGGCATGGCCGACATGGACGTTTTCGAGTTCGCCGCGATGATCGAGGAAACGCCGATCCGCAGCCGCGTGATCGAATACATGGACCGCGACAAGCGCGAGCTGGTGGGCGTCTGCCTCACCGACGTTCTGGGCGACGGGGTCAGCATGGTCTATTCCTTCTACGCCCCCGACCGGCCCAAGGATGGTCTTGGCAATTACATGATCCTCGATCATGTCGAGATCGCCCGCTCCGCCGGGCTGCCTTACGTCTATCTCGGCTACTGGGTCCCCGGCAGCCAGAAGATGGGATACAAGGCCAAGTTCTCGGGGCTTGAGGTCTACCTTGGCGGCAAGTGGCAGAAGCTGAAGGATCCCGAAAGCTTCCGCCCCGAACAACACCCCCTCAGCAACGATCCGATTGCCGAGCAGGTGGCGAACATCGCCCTGCCCGACATGGCGCGCAGCAAGCGCTGATCAGAGATCGCGCCAGCGTGGCAATCCGATCTGCGCGGCCTTGATCTTGTGCACCGCAGCAAATCCGATCCCGAAGGTCAGTGTCAGCATCAGGTAGACCACCGGCCCGGCCTCGATCAAACTGCGGATAGGCCGGGGCAGATGCCCCATCAACACCCCAATAACAACCGCCAGCACCGTTACGGCGCTGAACAGGAAAAGGAAGAAGATCACCAGCCCGATCCATGACCGGTAGTGCAGCGGTTTGACAATGATCCCCGCGCGCGCCAGTGCCCGGAACGCAGGCGCATAGGCATAGGCGCCCGTCACACCGCCGCGCTCAAGATGCGCGAGTGCCAGAATCAACCGTTCGCGCCGATTGCTTGCCGGTTTCCCATGCGGCACTTCCGGCGCCTTGCGCGCGTTGGGTTGCTGTGGCGTGGCCTGCGCCTCCTTCTCCCTCAGGCGCGCCAACCGGTCTTCGAAAGAACTCTGTCCCATTCAGTCCTCCTGCATTTTCGCGCAGGAAAACAACCCTTCCGGGCAAAACTAAGACTGAAAATGGGAATTCGAAATGCAAGGACCGCCCCGAAGGGCGGTCCTGACCTAGCTTTCCTTTTACCGATCAGTTCGGGATCAGGTCCGGTACGATGGTCACGATCGACGGGAAGAACCACAGAATCGCCAGCCCCAGCACCTGGATCAGCACGAAGGGAATGATGCCCCGATAGATGTGCTGCGTCGTGACCGAACTAGGCGCCACGCCCCTCAGGTAGAAAAGCGCGAAGCCGAAAGGCGGCGTCAGGAACGAGGTCTGCAGGTTCACGGCGATCATGATCGTCACCCACTTCGGATCAAAGGTGCCGCCGTAGATCACCGGCCCCACGATCGGCACCACAATGTAGATGATCTCGAGGAAGTCGAGCACGAAGCCCAGCACGAAGAGCACCAGCATCACGATGAGGAAGACCGTCAACTCATTGTCGAAAGACTTCAGGAACTGCTGGATGTAATGCTCACCGCCGAAGCTGATGACCACGAGGTTCAGAAGCTGCGAGCCGATCAGGATGGTAAAGACCATCGAGGTCACCTTCGCCGTCTCCCGCACCACCGGCGACAGGACACCAGAAGTGTAGAGTACCAAGCAGGAGAACAGCAGACCGAAGACCGCGTAAAGATACGCACCGTAGGCCACGAAGAAGGCGAACCAGCTTTCTGCACTCACCTCTTCCTGGTTGATGCGCAGGTCGAAGTTCACACCCACGAGGATGCAGATGATGATCGCCAGCGTCGACCAGATGATGATCTTGGGTGACCGGTCCTGATCCTTGAGCTTGCGGTAGGCTGCCAGCATGATCGCACCGCCCGCACCCAGAGCCGCCGCCGGTGTCGGGTTGGTGATGCCGCCAAGGATCGAGCCCAGAACGGCCACGATCAGGATCAGCGGCGGGAAGACCACGCGGATAAGCTCGTTCCCCGCGCAAAGCTTGGTCGCGTAGACGACGCCGTAGAGGGCCAGCACAAAGGGGATGAACAGCAATGCGATGGTCGCCCCGGAAGATGTCAGCGGTCCGACAAAGATGATGTCCACCAGCACCGCAAGAACGATCCCGATACCACCCACGATCAGCGGACGACTATCCGCGGAGGGCGAAACGCCCCGCCCGGTTGTCATGATCAGCGACAGGATGACCAGCAGGATGGCAACGCCGGTCCCGATCGGGGCGGCATTGGCGACCTTGTCGGCGCGGGCCTGTTCGATCTCTTCCGGGCTCAGGCGCTCGGACTGGGCAAGACCGCCCGCATCGTCGATGGCCTTCTGCTCCTCTACCGCGCGGTCCCAGGCTTCCTGGCCGTGCAGTTCGATCATCGACGCCTGGCACTGCTCGCCCACGTTGGTGCGCAGACTGGCCGCCTGACCGATGTCCGAGAAGGTCGAGACCGTGGTCGACTGGCTGCCGACGATGTTGAGGTTGCCCAGCAGGATGGTGCCCACGATCAGCAGCGCGGGCGCGCCGAGGAACCAGGTGAACGCCTCGCCCCGTGTGACCGGTTCGGCATTGGTCGATCCCATCTCGACGGCGGGGGCCTTGTCGGGGTTCAGAAGGGCGAAACCGAAGGCGTAGAGCGCGTAGAGCAACGCCAGCATGATGCCCGGTAAGAGCGCCGCCTGAAAGAGCGTCCCCACAGAGACCACCGCCGGCTCGCCCAGGAACGTCAGCGCGTCGGTACAGCCCGCCTGCATGGCGCGCGCCTCCTGCGCGGCGGAATAGAGATCCCCCGCCAGCGTGCCCAGAAGAACGATCACGATGGACGGCGGGATGATCTGCCCCAGCGTCCCGGACGCGGCGATGACCCCCGTCGCGATCTCGGGCGAATAATTGTTGCGCAACATGGTCGGCAGGGCCAGCAGCCCCATGGTGACCACCGTCGCCCCCACGATCCCGGTCGACGCCGCCAGGAAGGCACCCACGACGACAATCGACACCGCCAGACCGCCCGGCAGCGGGCCGAAGACGCGCGCCATGGTGGTCAGCAGGTCGTTGGCGATCTTGGACCGCTCCAGCGTAATGCCCATCAACACGAACATCAGCACCGCGAGCAGCGTCTCGATGGACTGACCCGCCAGCACCCGCTCGTTCATGCGGTTCACGATGAAAGAGACGTTACGGTCCAGCGCCACTTCCCAGCCGGAGGGGAACACGGGCTCACCGATGCGCGGCAGATCTGGATATCGGAAGATCGACACCGCATCCTCCCGCACACCTGAATTGATCAGCGCGCGATAGGCGTCGGACGATGTGTCGATTGCCTGGTGGATCAGCAGCCCCGCGCTATCGAGTGCCGCGATGATGCCGAACGAGATAATCGCCGCACCACCGATGGCAAAGGCCACGGGAAAGCCGGACAGAATACCGCCGAAAAGGCAGACGAATACGATAATCAGGCCGATTTCGACCCCATCGAGACCGAAAAGCATCAGTGTGTCCCTTCGTAGGCTTCTTCACCTTCGCCAAGGGTGTCCTTGTCGAGGTACTTGTTTTCCGATTCCTCACCTTCCATGAATTCGCAGTAGCTGCGGTAGAAGGTGGCGATGGCCTGCAAAATCACCATGACGCAGAACATGCAAAGCAGGACCTTGAAGATGAAATATCCGTTGAACCCGTTGGGCGAGAACCCGATGGTTTCCACGTTCCACTTGAGCACGCGCGCCTTGCGCAGCAGCAGGTCCAGCGCGTCCGAAGCCGAGGGGTTCGGCGTCACAAGGTGCCGCCACATGAAGAACCAGCCATAAAGCCATGTCACCACGGCAAAGGGGATCATGAAGAACAGCGCGCCGAACATGTCGATGATCTTCTTGGTGCGGAACTTGGCCCCCGCGTAGAAAAGGTCCACCCGGACGTGGCCGCCCTGGATGAAGGTGTAGCTGACGCAAAGACAGACGACCAAGGCGTTGAAAAGTTTCAGTTCCTCGGCAAACCAGCTGATGTCGAACTGCAGTGGTATGCCGAAGCCGACCGAGATGTCCGGCCGGGTGAAAATCCGCTGCATGAACACGATGATGATCTGCTGGATCACCATGATCAGGCCCGCCCAGGCGAAAAGCCGCCCCATGCCGTTCCCGAACCATTCCAGCCCGCGGACCACCGCCCACATGACCTGGCGACGCATCATGCCGACGATGGTCAGGATGATCAGGCCGACAAAACAGACAAAGAAGAACTCGACCGATCCGCCGTAATATATGAAACGCATCAGCGCCTGCGGATCGGACCAGTTCAGCCAGAGCATCGGCTGAAAGATCGCCGCGAAGAAGTTGTAGAAGGCCTCCAGCATATTCCCCAGTACGAACTGGACGATGCCACTGTCCTGGAATTTGTCGAGGCAGCTGATCTTGGCGCCTTCAGCTGCGCGGAAAAATCCCTCGCATTCCACGTCGTTTTCCATGATGTCCCCTCCCGGATCGCATGGCGGGATTGTCCCTGTCTCATGCGTGTCAGACGCGCATAGCGCCCACCGAACCTAGATGTGCGTCAAGGGCCGCAACAGCTGCGGCCCTTGAGCGTTTCAAGCTGAAGCAGCTTACATGCTGGCGCGGACGCGCTCGCGCTGCTCGACGTAGAAGGCGTCGGACTTGGACAGCCACTCGGCGGAAGCCGTGAGCGACGCTTCGAAGCTCTCGCGGGTCTTGGCGAAAAGCTCGTCGCCCATGTTCTCGTCCATGACCTTGGCGGATGCGCGACCGAATGCGTCCCAGACATCGTCGGAGAACTGCATGGTCTTCACGCCCTGCTGCTGCAGACGCGCGAGGGCCGCACCGTTGTTCGCCAGCGTTTCGGCCAGCTGGACGTGGGTCGTCGCCATGCAGGCATACTCGATGATCTTCTGGTGCGCCGGCGACAGGTCATTGAAGACGTCGAGGTTGACGGCACAGGCCAGAGCCGAGCCCGGCTCGTGGAAACCGGCGGTGTAGTAGACCTTGGCGACTTCCTGGAAGCCCGCGCGCTCGTCCGCGAAGGGACCGACCCACTCCAGACCGTCAAGAGCACCGGAGGACAGCGCCTGGTAGAGTTCGCCGCCGGGGATGTTCTGAACCGACGCGCCCAGCTCGCCCAGCACCTTGCCGCCAAGGCCGGGCATCCGGAACTTCAGACCGTTGAAGTCGGCAGCGGAGTTGATTTCCTTGCGGAACCAGCCACCGGACTGCGAACCGGAGTTGCCGGCGATGAAGGACTTCAGGTTGAAGATCTCGCCCAGCTCGTTGTGCAGCTCGTGGCCGCCGCCATGGTGGTACCAGTTGGTGACCTCCTGCGCGGTGCCGCCGAAGGGCACGGCGGTGTAGTAGGCATATGCCGGGTGCTGACCGATGAAGTAGTAGTCAGCAGAGTGGTACATGTCAGCCTGGCCCGAGGACACGGCGTCGAACACTTCAAACGCGCCCACCAGTTCGCCCGGCGCTTTCTTGTCGATGGTCAGGGTGCCGTCGGACATCTCGTTGACCATGTTGTTGAGATACGTGGCCGCGTCGTCGAGCACGGCGAAACCGCGGGGCCAGGATGTGACCATGGTCAGCGTGCGGTTGCCCTGCGCGATGGCGGGTGCGGCGAGTGTGGATGCTGCGGCGGCGGTGCCACCCAGCGCAGATGTCTTCAGAAATGAACGACGATCCATAGGTATACTCCTCCCGAGTAGGATGCCCGTCTGCGCGGTTTTCCGCGCGCGGGTCGTTTCAAGTGCGCGTAAACTACAGTCGTCTGCGGAAAGTGAAATACCGACAACTACGTAGTTATCCGCAGTTTCCGCTCTATACACTTGAAAACCATACGAAAAATAGCCTCATCGCCCTCTGTTGACGCCTGCTGATGCCCGTCATGCGGGCAGTCCCCTTTGATTTGTCGGCGATTCGGCGTATCGAATCGCCCATGGCCCGCCGTTTCGCCCTTCCCCGGCCCTCCTACGCCCAGAAACTCACCCTTCTGGCAGCCGTGCCTCTGATCCTTGCGGTGGCCGCCATCGCGGTGCTGGTGGCGCTGCAGGCGCGTGCGCTGGCGGAACGGGAAATCTCGACCCTCGAGGATCAGCTTATCGAGGCCAAAAAGGCCGAGCTGCGCAATTACGTCACGCAGGCGCGCAACGGTTTCTATTTCGTCTACGGCAACGCCGCCCCGGACGACGAGGCGGCCAAGCAGCGCGTCGCACAGATCCTATCGGCGATGATCTACGGCGAAGAGGGACAGTTCTTCGTCTACGACTACGACGGCAACCAGCTTGTCAGCCCGCGCCAGACCGAACGGATCAACCAGAACTGGTCGGGCCAGGCCGACAGCGAGGGGACCGCCATCGTTGACGAGCTGATCCGCATCGCCCGTTCCGGGGCCGGCTATCACAGCTACCTCTGGCCAAAACCCACCACCGGACAAGAGGCGCGGATGATCACCTATGTCACCTCCTTTCCCTCGTGGCGGTGGGCGGTGGGCACCGGTGTCTATATCGACGACGTGCTGGCATCCGTGGCCTCGGCGCGGGCCGACGTGGAAACCCGCGTACAACGCACCTTCGTCTACATAGGCGCGATCACCTTGGCCGCCCTTCTGGTGGTCTTCGGCACCGGTATGCTCATCAACCTGCGCGAACGCCGCCTTGCCGATGCCAAGCTCAAGAAACTGACCCAACGGGTCTTTGACGCGCAGGAAGAGGAACGCAGCCGGGTGGCGCGCGAGTTGCACGATGGCATCAGCCAGATCCTCGTGGGTGTCCGCTACGCCCTCGACAACGCTCGCCGCAGGCTGGAACGGGGCGACCCTTCGGCATCCGAACCGCTGGGCAAGGGCATCGAAAGTCTGGGACAGGCCATCAGCGAGGTCCGCCGCATCAGCCGCGACCTGCGCCCCGGCGTGCTTGATGACCTGGGTCTTGGTCCCGCGATCAAGACGCTGGCCGAGGATTTCGAGACGCGCACAGGCGTGACCTGCAGCTTCGATACCGTGGTCTTCCGCAATCGCCTCGACGACGAGGCAAAGATCGCCCTTTACCGCATCGCCCAAGAGGCTCTCACGAACGTCGAACGCCATTCCGGCGCAACCGAAGTACAGATCGATCTGCGCGGCCACCGCCGCGGCGCGACATTGCGCATCAGCGACAATGGCCGGGGTCTGAATGCCGGACGCTCCGCCCGATCATCCGGTCTCGGTCTGCGCAACATGCAGGAACGCATGGAGCAGCTCGGAGGCATGCTGACAATCCGCGATGCGAAGGGGCACGGCACAACTATTGAAGCTTCCGTCCCCTTCAGCCATATGCTGCCGCCCGAACAGACGGAACGCCGAAAGGTCGCAGCTGAATGACCAGTCCCACCCGCATTGTCATCGTGGACGACCACCCCATGGTTGCCGAGGGGATCCAGTCCATCCTCGAAAGCTACGAGGATATCGAGGTGCTGGCGACGTTGTCGAACGGCCGCGAAGCGATCAACCGGCTTGAAACGCTGAACCCGGATGTCGTGTTGATGGACCTCAACATGCCCGAAATGGGAGGTCTGACAGCAACCGAGATCGTGCTCGAGCGCCGCCCAGGCACGCGGATCGTCATCCTGTCCATGCACGATAACCCCGAATACATCTCTTCCGCCCTCAGTCACGGGGCGATGGGGTATCTTTTGAAGGACGTGCCCACGGACGAGATCAAGACGGCCATTGACACGGTCATGCAAGGCGAGACCTACCTTTGCACCGGCGCACAAGGCTCCATCGCGCCCGCACGTTCCGGCGCACGCGAAGCCCTTACCGAAAGGGAACAGACGATCCTGCTGCAACTCGCCTCCGGCAAGTCGAACAAGGAAGTCGCCAACACCCTCGATATCTCGGTTCGTACGGTCGAGACGCACCGCAAGAACATCAAGCGCAAGCTGGGGATATCGAGCACGGCGGGCCTGACGCGATACGCGCTTGAACATGGCGTGCTTCAGGGCACAGGCGCGCGGCTCTGAAAATAAAAAAAGCTCCCGCTACATGGCGGGAGCTTATCTGGTTTTCTTTGTCAGGCGATTTAGCCGCCGTTATTCGGCGGCGTAACCGAGATACCGGGGACCGTCACCGTTTCTTCTTCCATGGTGATCTCAACATCCGGCACCTCAACCGTGACTTCTTCTTCGGTCATCTCTACGGAGCCCACTTCGGCGTTAAACTCGGGCATCTGGCCGCCTTCGACGCTCACGTCTACGTCAGGCAGGCGGGCTTCCTGCGTCTGATCGATATCGACCATGTAAAATGCGACTGCTGCAAGGGCGACAACGGCAACGGCGCCGACGATTTTGGTTGCGGTGTTCATTTTGAACCTTCCTTTCGTTTCACGACCATTGGCCGCTTTATCTGAGATGCGGCAAGTCGCCGCTGTGTTGCCTAATCAACGGAAGAAGGTTGCCACGGGTTCCCATAAATTTTCTCGCAAGTGGCTGAACCCGGATTTCCCCGCTCTCAGCACATTGCCGAAGAGGGGCGAGAATTTTCATTAACTGCGCAACGCACCCAATAGGCGAAATTTTATGTCGCAAAAAACCGCCCTTGCGACATTATTTCCGCCGCTTTGCCTGTTGACGCCCCCGTCAACCGCCCATAATGTCCCCGCACGCTTGAAGGAGCCTCACCCAATGACACCCCTAGTCGTCATCGTAGGACACACGCGCATGGGCCGGTAACGGTAGACCATACTCTGACCCATGCGCCCCCGACAGCCTCGGGGGCTTTTTTATGCGCCTAGAAAACCGATTGCCTTACGGAGCAAGACAATGACACGCCAAATGACCGGAGCCAAAATGATCGTCCAAGCCCTTATTGATCAGGGCGTGGACACCGTATTCGGATATCCCGGCGGCGCTGTTCTACCGATCTATGACGAGGTCTTTCAGCAGAACTCGATCAAGCACATCCTCGTGCGCCACGAACAGGGCGCGGTGCACGCCGCCGAAGGCTATGCGCGCTCCACCGGGAAACCCGGCGTGGTGCTGGTGACCTCCGGCCCCGGTGCCACGAACGCGGTGACGGGCCTGACGGATGCGCTGATGGACTCGATCCCGATTGTCGTTTTGACCGGCCAGGTACCCACCTTCATGATCGGCTCGGACGCTTTCCAGGAGGCCGACACGGTAGGCATCACCCGCCCCTGCACCAAGCATAACTGGCTCGTGAAAGAGACCGACAAGCTGTCGGGCGTGTTGCACGAAGCCTTCCACGTGGCGACCTCGGGCCGCCCCGGTCCGGTCCTGGTCGACATCCCCAAGGACGTGCAGTTCGCCACCGGCACCTATACGCCCAAGGCGCCCTCGACCTCGCACTACCAGCCGCAGCTCAAGGGCAACCTCGAAGAGATCACCGAACTGGTTGCGGCCATCGAGAAGGCCAAGCGCCCGGTTTTCTATACCGGCGGCGGGGTCATCAACTCCGGCCCCGGTGCCTCCCAGCTTCTGCGTGAGCTGGTGGATGCGACCGGTTTCCCGATCACCTCGACGCTCATGGGCCTCGGCGCCTACCCCGCCTCGGGCAAATCCTGGCTCGGAATGCTCGGCATGCACGGCCTTTACGAGGCCAACATGGCGATGCACGGCTGCGATCTGTTGATCAACGTCGGCGCGCGTTTCGACGACCGGATCACGGGGGTTGTCGATGCCTTCAGCCCGAAATCCAAGAAGGCGCATATCGACATCGACCCCTCGTCGATCAACAAGGTCATCCGCGTCGATATCCCGATCATGGGCGACGTGGGCCACGTGCTTGAAGACCTTCTGAAGATCTGGAAATCCCGCGGCCGCAAGACCAACTCCGAGGCCGTCGCAAAGTGGTGGGAACAGATCCAGGAATGGCGGGCCGTCGATTGCCTGAAATTCACGCAGAAGGGCAAAACGATCAAACCGCAACACGCCCTTGCCCGGCTTGAGGCCCTGACCAAGGATCACCCCGACCGCTATGTCTGCACCGAGGTGGGGCAGCACCAGATGTGGGCCGCACAATACATGGGATTCGAAGACCCCAACCGCTGGATGACCTCCGGTGGCCTTGGCACCATGGGCTACGGCTTTCCCGCGTCCATCGGCGTGCAGATGGCACACCCCGACGCGCTTGTGATCAACGTCGCGGGCGAGGCGTCGTGGCTGATGAACATGCAGGAGATGGGCACGGCGGTGCAGTACAACCTGCCGGTGAAGCAGTTCATCCTGAACAACGAACGCCTTGGCATGGTGCGCCAGTGGCAGGAGTTGCTGCACGGCGAGCGTTACTCGCAGTCTTGGTCCGAGGCCCTGCCCGATTTCGTGAAACTGGCCGACGCCTTCGGGGCCAAGGGCATCCTCTGCTCCGATCCCGCCGATCTGGACGACGCGATCATGGAGATGCTGAATTACGACGGCCCGGTCATCTTCGACTGCGTGGTGGAAAAGCACGAGAACTGCTTCCCCATGATCCCGTCGGGCAAGGCGCATAACGAGATGCTGCTGGGCGAGGCGGAAACCCAAGGTGTGATCGACGCGAAAGGCTCGGTGCTGGTGTAGCCCGATTTCATCGAAGAAATCGGTCCGGAGTTTTCGAAAACTCCGGCGCCAGCCCCCCGCGATAAGGATTGAATGACATGTCTGCACTGAAAATCAAAAAGGGCGCGACTTCCCACTCCGCCTACAACCTACGCCCCAACTTTTCGGACATCGAAGAGCGGCACACACTGGCGGTTCTGGTGGAAAATGAACCCGGCGTGCTGGCCCGTGTGATCGGCCTTTTTTCGGGTCGGGGCTACAACATCGACAGCCTGACCGTGGCCGAGGTGGACCACACCGGCCACCTGAGCCGCATCACCATCGTCACCTCCGGTACGCCTCAGGTGATCGAACAGATCAAGGCGCAGCTGGGCCGGATCGTCTCGGTCCATGACGTGCACGACCTGACCGTCGAAGGACCCAGCGTCGAGCGCGAACTGGCGATGTTCAAGGTGGCGGGCAAAGGCGATGCCCGTGTCGAGGCGCTGCGCCTTGCCGATATCTTCCGCGCCAATGTCGTGGACAGCACGCTGGAAAGCTTCGTGTTCGAGATCACCGGCGCGCCGGACAAGATTGACGCCTTTGCCGATCTCATGCGCCCCCTCGGTTTGGTCGAGGTCGCCCGAACCGGTGTCGCCGCGCTGTCGCGCGGCGACTGAGGCATCAGCGCATTACGCTGCCCATCCGGGACCCGTTCGCCGTCTTTCTCGAAAAGGCGATGACCTCACCGCCGCGCTCCTGCGCGGCGTTCTTTGCGCGCTGCCTCTTGGCGTTCGCGCGCAGGTGATCCTGGAGCCCGTGGCATACCTTGGGCCTGATCAGACTGGCATTATGAGCCCGGCGTACCTGGCGTTCCAACGACAGGTCGAATTCGACCATGTCTCCAGCACAAAACGCCGATTTACCTTTACCCTCATCGCGTGACGCATCGTAATACGCGAGGTCACCGTGGTCCTCGCACCAAAACACTGCCTTCTGTTCCGCTGCGTCGCTCCAAAGCACAACACCAATCATAAACTTCGTCATACCCTTCGGTTTGTTTCCATTCCAAACTTCTGTTTACCATTATGATATGTTTGGATTTTCCACGCACGATTGCATTTGTGTCGGCAATGGGTAGGAATGACGCGGACCCGCGTCAGGGCTGTTGCTAATTAGCGTCAAATGTGTTGAAGTTAACATCTCTGAATATATGCTAAACGCATATAAATCGTGCTCTGGTTGAGTCAAGCCTTTGTCAAAAGATTCCCTCTCCCCCGCCGAAATCCGCGCAGTCTTCGGAGCGAATCTGGAAAAACTTTCGCAAGGCTATCCCTCCATTTCGGAACTTTCACGACAGCTCGGGATCAACCGCACGCAATACAACCGCTACCTGTCCGGGGAAAGCTTTCCCCGGCCCGACGTCCTTGCCCGCATCTGCCGGTTCTTCGATGTCGATGCGCGCATCCTGCTTGAACCGGTTGGAAGCGCCGGGTCAGAGCAGGACCCGATCGCCAATCCCTTCCTGCACGATTACGTTGGCGCAGGTGTCGCCAATGTCCCCGAAGAAGTGTTCCCTTCTGGTTTCTACCGTTTCTCGCGGCGCAGCTTTCTGAAGATGGACGTCTTCATTCTCGGCATCGTTCATGTCCGCCGATCCGATAAGAACACCTTCATACGCGGGTTCGAAACCCGCGCGGCGATGAAGGTTCAGAACTTGCCCACCTCCAGCCTTGCTCGTGAATTCCGGGGCATCGTCATGCAGCAGGAGGATGGGATCGTGATGATCGCCTCGCGCAGGAACACGATGACATCGACCTTCAACTATCTCAGCCGTGTCGCCTCTTTCGAGAACAACTTCTGGCAGGGTTACGTCACCCGCACCGTGCCCGAGAATGTGGGCGGCCTGCGCGCAACACGCATGGTCTTTGAACTGCTTGGCAACAGGCCACGTGATGTGCTCGCGGCGGCCCGTGCCACAGGGTTTCACTCAGTGGATGATCTGCCGGCCTTCCACCGGCGGCTTCTGATGCCGGATGTCCCCTTCTCCTGACGCCACGGTGTCGCCCGTGGCAAAGTCCGGTCGCTGGCGGCATCCAGCGCGCCCCCGGCGCGGGATATAGTTGCCCAAGCTACAGGAGGGCAGCATGACCGTCTCATCCACCGATCTGGGCACAGTACGCCAGCCTATCGAATCCGCGCACGGCCTTCCCAACGCGCATTACATTGATCCGACCGTCTTCGCGGAAGAACGCCAGGCGGTGCTCTTCGACAACTGGGCGGGCCTCGCGGTTACCGCCGATGTGCCCGAGCCGGGCGATGCCGTGCCGATCAGCTTTCTCGGCATGCCGCTCCTCCTGATCCGGGACAAATCCGGCGAGGTGCGTGTATTCCAGAACACCTGCCGCCATCGCGGCATGATCCTTGTCGAGGAACCCCGCAAGATCGAAGGGGCGATCCGCTGCGCCTATCACAGCTGGTGCTATGCCACCGACGGGCGGCTGGTTAGCACCCCGCATGTGGGCGGCCCGGGCCAGAACACCCATGCGGGCATCGACCGCGCCCTGCTGGGCCTCGTCGAGATACGCAGCCACGTCTGGATGGACGTCGTCTTCGTGAATGTCTCTGGCAACGCCCCGCCTTTCGAGGAGGCCAATGCCGACCTCATCGCCCGCTGGGCGGAATACGACAAGCCGCTCTTTCACGGGGGCGCGGACAGCCGGTTTCAGCTCGACGTGGCCTGCAACTGGAAACTCGCGGTCGAGAACTACTGCGAAAGCTACCACCTCCCCTGGGTGCATCCCGGTCTGAACAGCTATTCCCGCCTCGAGGACCACTACCACATCGAGGCGCCGGGCCTCTACTCCGGCCAGGGTACCCTGGTCTACCGCCAGCTTGCCGACGCCGACGGCACCGTCTTTCCCGATTTCGAAAACCTCTCAGCCAAATGGGACACGGCGGCGGAATATGTCACCGTTTATCCCAACGTGCTGTTGGGCGTGCACCGCGACCATACCTTCGCGATCATCCTCGTCCCGCAAGGCCCCGAACAAACGGTCGAACATGTGCACATCTACTACGCCAGCCCCGACACGTCACCGGACCTGCGGGCCAAGAACACCGAACAGTGGAAAGGCGTTTTCGCCGAGGATGTCTTTGTCGTCGAGGGCATGCAGAAGGGACGACACGCGGTCCATTTCGACGGCGGGCGCTTCTCTCCCGCGATGGACGGGCCGACGCACCTCTTCCATGACTGGGTCGCCGCGCAGGTCCAGCGCAGCCGCGCGATGTCACAAGCCGCGGAATGAGCGATCTGGAAGCGGCGCTGCTGGCGGCGCACGCGCGGGAGGACCACCCTGCGCTAGTAGATCTCTACCGTCGGGCGGCGGAAAGTGCCGAAACCGAGGAAAGCCGCGCCTTTTATCTCACCCATGCGCATGTCTTCGCGCTCGAGACGGCGCATCCGGACACCGCTGACCTGCGCGCAGAACTGATCGGGATGGGGCGCGAGGAACCCCTGCCCCCGGCCCGCGAACCCAAGAGATAACCTAACCGAGCTGAGGCGGACGCCGGTTCGGCCAGTCGGTCGCCTTGTGCCACGCATGCGCCAGCTGCATCAGACGTCCGCCGCCGGCGCGCGGTCCGATCAACTGCATGCCGCCGGGCAATCCGTTCTCTCCGAAACCGGCCGGAACGTTCACCACCGGCAAGCCGATAAGACTTGCCGGGATCACCACCTGCATCCAGCGGTGGTATGTATCCATGGCGACCCCCGCGATTTCGGTCGGATGCACGATGTCAACGTCAAAGGGCCAGCACTGAGCCGACGGCAGCACAAGCACGTCAAATGACTGGAAGAGCTCCGACGCGGCACGGAACCAGTTCGACCGGATCATGCTGGCCTGGTGCAGATCCATCGCCGACAGGTTCATGCCGCGCTCGATCTCCAAGGCGGCGCTGGGTTTCAGCAACGGGCGGGTGTCGGGGTCGGTGAACAGCACGTGGTTCCCCGAAGCGACCGAGAATGAGCGCAGCGTGATCCAGCTATCCCACATCTCATCCGCGTCAAAGGGGGGCGGCACCGGCGTCACGCTGTGCCCCATATCTTCAAGCTGTTTCACCGCCGCTTCGGTCAGCGCGGCGATCCCGTCCTCGTAGGGGAAGGCACCGCCCCAGTCACCCAGCCATCCGATCCGCTGGTGCGGCAACTCGAGATCAAGCAGCGGACTCGTCCGCCCGGCGGCGCGCGCAAGGGGCTGCCGCTCGTCCGGCCCGGTCATCGTGTCGGTCAGCGCCGCAAGATCGGCGGGGCTGCGTGCCATCGGCCCGGAGGTGGCAAGCTGGTGCAGGAAGACGTCACCGGTGGGCTCCGCCGGAACGCTGCCCCAGGTGGGCCGGAACCCGTAGACGTTGTTCCACCCCGCAGGATTGCGCAGGGAACCCATCATGTCCGACCCATCCGCCACGCTGACCATGCGTGCCGCCAGCGCCGCTGCCGCGCCCCCTGACGACCCGCCCGCGGATTTGGTGGTGTCATAGGGGTTTCGGGTCGCTCCGTAGACGGGATTGAACGTGTGGCTGCCCAGCCCGAACTCCGGCGTATTGGTCTTGCCGATAATCAGCGCGCCCGCTTTGCGCAGGCGCGCGACCAGCAGGTCATCGTCCTCTGCGACCTGACCGGCAAAGATGGGAGAGCCCATCGAGGTCGGCAGGCCCTTGGCATTGGCAAGGTCCTTGATCGCCATCGGAATACCGTGGAGCCAGCCCTTGCGAGGGCTTTCATCCGCCGCCCGTGCCTCATCCAGCAACGCATCCCGGTCCCTCAGCGCGACGATGGCGTTGATCTCGCCATTCACGGCATCGATCCGGTCGAGGGTTGCCTGCATCACGTCGACCGCACTGATCTCGCGCCGCTCAAGCAAAGCGGAAAGGGTCAGCGCGTCTTGTGCATGAAGGTCCATTGTTGGACAAGATCAACTAAACGCGAAAAAAGCAAAATATTTCGCACGACAGCGCCGTGCTGGCGGCTCAGCTCCCCTGCGCCTCGGCCCGGCTCTTGCCGCTTGCCGAGAGCGCCAGCGTCGCCGCCATCAGACCGTCGAGGTCGCCATCCAGCACACCCTTCGTATCCGAAGTCTCGTAGTTGGTGCGAAGATCCTTCACCATCTGGTAGGGCTGCAGCACGTAGGACCGGATCTGGTTCCCCCAGCCTGCGTCCCCCGCGCTTTCGTGGGCCTCGTTCACCAGCGCCGACCGCTTGTCGAGCTCAAGCTGGTAAAGACGGCTCTTGAGCGCCTTCATCGCGATATCGCGGTTCTGGTGCTGCGATTTCTCGGAGGACGTCACCACGATCCCCGTCGGATGGTGCGTGATCCGGACGGCGGAATCGGTCGTGTTCACGTGCTGCCCGCCCGCGCCCGAGGACCGGTAGGTGTCGATACGGATGTCGGCCGGGTTCACCTCGATCTCGATGTTGTCATCCACCACCGGATAGACCTTGACCGAGGTAAAGGAGGTATGCCGCTTGGCCGCGGAATCGAAGGGCGAGATGCGCACCAGCCGGTGCACGCCCGATTCCGATTTCAGCCAGCCATAGGCGTTATGCCCGGAAATCTTGTAGGTCGCGGATTTGATCCCCGCCTCATCGCCGGCGCTCTCGGCCTGCAGCTCGACCTTGTAGCCTTTCTTCTCCGCCCAGCGAACGTACATCCGCGCCAGCATCGCGGCCCAGTCACAGCTTTCCGTCCCACCTGCGCCCGCGTTGATCTCCAGGAAGGTGTCGTTGCCATCGGCCTCACCGTCCAGCAGCGCCTCCAGCTCCTTCTGCGCGGCCTTCTCGGCCAGCACCTTCAGTGCCTTCTCCGCGTCGGAAACGACCTCGGCGTCATCCTCCATCTCGCCCAGCTCGATCAGTTCGACGTTGTCGTTCAGCTCCTGCTTGATCCCCTCGTAGGTGTCGATGGCATCCACAAGGGTCTGGCGGTCGCGCATCAGCTTCTGCGCAGCCTCCGCATCGTCCCAGAGGTTCGGGTCCTCGACGCGCGCGTTGAATTCCTCGAGCCGGTGCTGAGCGGTCTCAACGCCAAGCCGTTGTCCCAGCAATTCCAAGGACTTGGAAATCTGCTCTACCGTGTTCTGTGCCTCTGCGCGCATGGGAAATGCCTTCGTTGTCTGCCCCGAGGGACATAGACCAGCCATGTCCGCTCAGCAAGCCGTAGGGTGGGGTTTGACCCCACCTTACCCTGTCAGTAAAGCCCGCCCGAGGACAGCGAGCCAAAGCTCGCCTTCGGACCCACGACCGCCTTCTTGCCGGTCGACGTGGTCACCTGCCGTGCCGACTGGCCCACTTCCTCGACCAGCGGCAGATCGGCGCCCATGGCAAAGCCGCCGTCGAACATGATGCCAAAGATCGGCTCCTCGCCCTCGCGGAAACACTCCGAGACAACGTTCGGCCCGGAAGCCTCATCGCTGAGGCGTGCACCGGTAAAGCGGTCGATGTTGATGAACTGGCAGGCCTCAGGCACGGTGAACGGCCCGCCGCCGTATTTCTGGGTGGCTGCAGTCATGAAATTCTGGAAAACCGGGCCGCACATGCCCCCGCCCGACGCCCCTCGGCCCAGCGAGCGTGGCTGGTCATATCCGATATAACAGCCCGCCACGATGTTCGAGGTGAAGCCGATGAACCAAACGTCCTTGGCATCGTTCGTGGTCCCCGTCTTGCCCGCCGTCGGCACCGGCAGGTTCACCGCCTTGCGCGCCGTGCCGCGCTCCACCACGCCGGTCATCATCGAGGTCAGCTGGTAGGCCGTCACCGCGTTCATCACCCGCTCGCGGTTCGAGATCACGCGCGGCGCGACACCGGGATCGAGGCTGGCCAACTGGCAGTCGTTACAGATGCGGTCGTCATGCTTGTAGACCGTGCGGCCATAGCGGTCCTGCACCCGGTCGACCAGCGTCGGCTGAACGCGTTCGCCGCCGTTCGCGAACATCGCGTAGGCGCTGACCATCTGGTAAAGTGTCGTCTCCTGAGAGCCCAGTGCGTTGGCCAGCACCGGCGACAGGTCGTCATAGACACCAAACCGCTCGGCATAGCTGCCGACAACGTCCATGCCGACCTCCTGTGCCAGACGGATCGTCATCAGGTTCCGGGACTGTTCGATCCCCGTGCGCAGGGGCGTCGGACCGTAGAACTTGTTCGACGCGTTCTTGGGCCGCCAGACACCCTGCGGCGTGTTGATCTCGATCGGCGCATCCACGACGATGGTCGCTGGCGAATAGCCGCTGTCCAGCGCCGAGGCATAGACGAAGGGCTTGAAGCTGGACCCCGGCTGCCGCTGCGCCTGTGTCGCGCGGTTGAAGACCGAATCCTGATAGGAAAACCCGCCCTGCATGGCGATCACCCGGCCCGTGTCCACGTCCATCGCGACGAATGCCCCCTGCACTTCCGGCACCTGCCGCAGCGTCCAGCGGATGAAGCTCCCGTCACTGTCGGCGGTCATCCGGCGCACCAGCACCACGTCACCCACTTCGAGAAGATCACCGGCAACCTGCGCCTTGCGCCCAAGATCACCGTTCTCCAAAAGCTTGCGTGCCCATTGCACGTCCGTGGCCGGGATAAAGTGCCCGTCGCCGTCGTCTTCGATACCTTCGATGCCGATCCGCGCATCATTCGCGCCAATCTCGAGCACAACCGCCGGATACCACTGGCTCTCAAGGTCGATGTCGCGCGGCACCCGCAGCTCCGCCAGCGCCGCGCGCCAGCTTTCCTCGTCCTTCAGCTGGTCGGCTGCTATCTTCTCGCCCGTCCCACGCCAGACACCCCGGTTGCGGTCGTACTGCTCCAACTGCGCGCGCAGCGCATTGGCGGCAATCGGCTGCATCTCGTTGTCGATGGTGGCCCGGACCGACAGACCGCCGGTAAAGAACTCCCCCTCGCCGAAATCACGGGACAACTGGCGGCGAATCTCGTCGGTGAAGTAATCGCGCGGCGGCAATTCCGCGCTGAAGCTCTGGAAATCCCCGTTCTGAACCGAGCGCAGCGGCTGCGCCTTTTCGCTCTCGTAGACGTCCTTGGTGATGTAGCCGTTCTCGTACATCTCCCGCAGCACGAAGTTGCGCCGTGCCAGAAGACGGTCCTTGCGGCGCACCGGGTGGTAGTCCGACGGTGCCTTGGGCAGCGACGCAAGGAAGGCCGCCTCATGCGGCGCAAGCTCGCTCAGCGTCTTATTGAAGTACGTCTGCGAGGCTGCGGCGACGCCATAGGAATTCTGGCCCAGAAAAATTTCGTTGAGGTAGAGTTCAAGGATCTTTTCCTTGCTCAGCGCTTCCTCGACCCGGGCCGCGAGAATGATTTCCTTGATCTTGCGCTCCGCCCGCCGGTCGCCCGACAGAAGGAAGTTCTTCATCACCTGCTGCGTGATGGTCGAGGCCCCGCGCAGGTCGCGTCCGCCCGACCGCACCGCGTCGATCCCCGCCGCCGCAATCCCGCGCAGGTCATAGCCGTCATGCTGATAGAAATTCTTGTCCTCGGCCGAGATGAACGCCTGCTTGATCAGCGGCGGGATCGTATCTGCGGGCGCAAAAAGCCGACGCTCCTTGGCGAATTCGTCGATCAGCTTGCCCTGGCCCGAGTAGATCCGGCTGATCGTGGGCGGCGTGTATTGCGCAAGGCTCTCGTGGCTGGGCAGGTCGCGGCCGTACATCCAGAACACCGCACCGATGCTCAGCGCGACCATGGCGATCCCCATGGTCAGGGTGGTAAAGATACCGCCCAGAAAAGAAAGGATAAATCTGAACACCGCTTCCTGCCTTCTACGTGGCAATCATTTGGCCTGAGTATAGGCCAGACCGCGCATATGGTCAAAACATCGCACCGCGTCAACTCGGCCAGTCTTTGCCCAATTTTCCGTGATCACTGCCGCACCAGCGGTGCCCGCGCTGCATCCTGATCGCGCCAGACCAGGATCGCATCCGCGATGGCGTTGATCATCACAGACCGCCAGACCGGATCGCGCAGGTTCTTGAGGTCCCGGTCCGAGCTGAGAAAACCCACTTCGACCAGCACCGAGGGAATGTCCGCCGATTTCAGCACCGAGAATCCCGCGCGGCGCAATGGCCGCCGGTTCATCGGCCCGCCCGCTGCCGCCATGCCGTCGACCAGCGCCTGCGCCAGATCGGCCGAACGCGGCTCTGTCTCCTGCCGGGCAAGGTCCAGCAGGATGCCTGCCACCTGATCATCAGACCCGGTCAGGTCAGCTCCCGCGATGATATCCGCCCGGTTATGCCGCGCCGCCAGATGCGCGGTCGCCGCGTCGCTTGCCTCGTCCGAGAGCGTATAGACCGTCGCCCCCTTCGCACCCCCCTGGCTCAGGATATCGGCATGGAGCGACAGAAACAGGTCCGCCTCCGCCTGATGGGCAATCGCCACGCGGGTCTCCAAAGCGACGAAAACATCGTCGTCGCGGGTCAGTACCACGTCGACACCATTGCGGATCAACGCCTCGCGCAGGCCTCGCGCGAAACTCAGCATGAGGTCCTTCTCGGCCACCCCCTCCCGCTCCGCCCCCGGATCGATGCCCCCATGGCCCGGATCGATGGCCACGACAAACCGGTCCTCTCCGCTGGCCTCCGGCGCGGCAGGCTGCGTCGAAGCCACGGCCCATGACGGATCGACGGGCGCACCCGTCGCGGCGGCAAAGACCTCAGCATCCGCCGCCTCAAGCACGATCTGCAGGCTGGCGGCGCCGCTGCCGGTCTCGACCGGCATCCCGATTTCCCGGGGCATCATGGGTTCCGCCAGATCGGCCACCAGCCGCGTCCAGCCAGGCCGGAACGCGCCAAAGCGCACCGCCGCTATGCGCCCCGGTTCGGGCAGGATCATCTCGGGCCGTACTCCAGACCAGTCCGCCTCGCGGAAATCCACCACCAGCCGCGCCGGATCGTCCAGCAGGAACACCCGGAAAGGCACCCCCTGGCTCAGCCCGATGGTGATCTCGGTCCGTCCAAACCATGTGTCGCTGATCCCGCTGCGCGCCGCATCGACGCGTGCAAGCGCGCTCATCTCCTGCGCGCCCGCCATCTGCGCAATGCACAGCACCGCTGCCACCAGCCTGAGGATTGCCCGTATCATGTCACCGCTTTGCGCTTGTTCTTGGGATGCACCCTAGCGCGACGGTCGCGCGATTTGAACTCTTTTCCGACCGCTCAGCGGTCCTGCAGGAAGGCTTTCAGCCGCCGCAGGCCCTCCACGATGTCCGCCGTGCTCCGCGCATAGGAAAACCGGATCGTCCCGCCCCCGCGTACCGGATCGAAATCCAGCCCCGGCGTGACCGCAACTCGCGCCTTTTGAAGGATTTCCGCCGCAAACGCCCGGCTGTCATCCGTCAGGTCCGACACATCGGCATAAACATAAAACGCCCCGTCCGGCGGCGCGAAACTGGCAAAACCCGCATCCGCCAATCCGTCGATCATCAACTGTCGGTTGGCGCGGTAGACATCCATGTTGGCCTGTAACTCGTCCTCGCAGTCCATCGCCGCCAGCGCCGCGATCTGGCTGGCGTGCGGCGCACAGATGAACATGTTCTGCGCGATCCGCTCAACGGTCCGCACGTGGTCCTCCGGCACCACCATCCAGCCCACGCGCCAGCCGGTCATCGAGAAATACTTGGAGAACGAATTGATCACATAGCTCTCATCCGTCAGCTCGAGCGCCGTCACCGCCTTCTTCTCGTACTCGATGCCGTGGTAAATCTCGTCCGAGATGAAGGACGCCCCGTTCTCCGCGCAAGCCCCGATCAGCGCGCCCATGGCCTCGCGGTCCAGCATCGTGCCCGTCGGGTTCGCGGGCGAGGCGACCATCAGCCCGGCAAGGTCCATGCCCGCGAAATCCGCCGGCACCGGCTGAAACCGGTTCTCGGGCGCGGTCGGCAGGTCCACGGGCTGCAACGCCAGCGCCTTCAGTATCTGCCGGTAACTCGGATACCCCGGTGCACCGATGCCCACCCGGTCGCCCGTGTCGAAAAGCGCCGTGAAGGCAAGGATGAAGCCGCCCGATGACCCAGGCGTGATCACCACCCGCCCCGGATCGAGATCGACGTTGTACCATTCCCCATACATCCGCGCGATCCGTTCGCGCAGCGCGGGCAGTCCCAGCGCCACCGTATAGCCAAGCGCCCCCTGACCCATGGCCGCCGTCAACGCCTCAACCGCGTCCCTCGGCGCGCCCGTGCCGGGCTGCCCCACCTCCATGTGGATGATGTGCTGCCCCGCCGCCTCGGCCGCCGCCGCCGCCTGCATCACGTCCATCACAATAAAGGGATCGACCTCGGATCGGGTTGAATGTCGCATGGGCTTGCTCCTATGACTGGCCCGTGTATCACTGCGTTTCGCTGTCAGCGTCAACCGCCCAAAACCCGAAAGGTCCGCCCATGTTTGCCCGTCTCGCCGCGACATCTCTTGCCGCCGTCCTCGCCCTGCCGCTCGCCGCGATGGACCTCAAGGAATTGTCCGACGAGGAGCGCGCCCAGTTGCGCGCCGAGGTGCGCGCCTACCTGCTGGAAAACCCCGAAGTGATCATGGAAGCCATCGAGGTGCTGCAAAACCGCGAGGCCGAGGCACAGGCGCAGGCAGATGTTGACCTCGTATCTGACAATGCTGAGGCGATCTTCAACGACGGGTTCTCCTGGGTCGGCGGCAACCCCGAGGGCGACATCACGCTGGTCGAGTTCCTTGACTACCGCTGCGGCTACTGCAAGCGCGCCCATGACGAGGTCGCCAAGCTGATCGAGACCGACGGCAACATCCGCTTCATCATCAAGGAGTTCCCGATCCTAGGGGAGCAATCCATGCTCGCCTCCCGCTTTGCCGTGGCAACCAAGCAGATCGCGGGCGGCGACAGCTACAAGGCACTGCATGACGCGCTGATGGAATTCAACGGCGACGTCACCCTGCCCGCCCTGCGCCGTATGGCCACCACCTTCGGGCTTGATGCCGACGCCATCGAGGCACGCATGGACAGCGACGAGGTCACCCGCGAAATCGCCGAGAGCCGCGCGCTCGCGCAGCGGCTGAACATCACGGGCACGCCGACCTTCGTGTTGCAGGACGAAATGCTGCGCGGCTACGTGCCCTACGATCAGATGCAGTTGATAGTTGAAGACAAGCGGGGATGAGCCTCTTCCGCGACCTGCACGTCCCCGGCACGCCGCTTCTGATGCCGAACCCTTGGGACGCAGGCAGCGCGCGGATACTGGAAAATCTCGGTTTCAAGGCACTGGCGTCGACAAGCGCAGGTGCCGCCTTCGCCCAGGCCAAGCAGGACGGTGATCTCACCCTCGACGAGATGATCGACGCAGCCCGTGAGGTGGCAGCGGCCGTATCGGTGCCGGTCTCCGCCGATCTTGAGAACGGTGGCGGAGACAGGCCCGAGGATGCCGCCACCGCCATTCGCCGCGCCGCGGCAGCCGGGCTCGCCGGTGCTTCCACAGAAGATCTCGGGTCAGACGGCATCTATCCTTTCGATCTGACGCTTGAACGCGTAGAGGCCGCCATCGACGCCGCGCGCAGCACCGGCATCGTGCTGACCGCGCGAAGCGAGGGGTTGCTCACCGGCACGCTTTCCCTGTCGGAGGTTTGCGAGCGCATCACGGCCTTCGCCCGCGCGGGCGCTGATGTGGTCTTTGCTCCGGGCCTCAAGACGACGGAAGATGTGCAAGCTGTGATGGATGCTGCGGGCACGACCCCTGTCAGTGTGCTGGTCGGCGCGAACGCCCCTGAAATGACCGTTGAACACCTTGCCTCGCTCGGCGTGGCGCGGATCAGTGTGGGCTCGGGCCTTGCCCGCGTGGCCTACGGCGGGATTGTCGCGATGATGCGGACGGCACTTGTCGAGGGACGCTTCGACTATCCTGACACAACCGCAAGCTTCGACGAAATTGCCAGGCTGCTGAAATAGCTTCGCTATTCCGCGGCCTTCACCTCAGCCGCTTCGATCTCCGCCGCCTTCTTCTCGACCTGCTCGACGATGTGGTCGATCATGCTGGCGTTGTCCTGCTTGTGGCTCTGCTTGCCCGCAAGATACACCATCCCCGACCCCGCACCGCCGCCGGTGAAACCGACGTCGGTCATCAGCGCCTCACCCGGCCCGTTCACCACGCAGCCGATGATCGACAGGCTCATCGGCGTCTTGATGTGCTCCAGCCGTTTTTCGAGGATTTCAACCGTCTTGATCACGTCGAACCCCTGCCGCGCGCAGGAGGGACAGGAGATGATGTTCACGCCCCGGTGCCGCAGGCCCAGCGATTTCAGTATCTCGTAGCCAACCTTCACCTCTTCCACGGGATCCGCCGACAGCGACACGCGGATCGTATCGCCGATGCCCATCCACAGCAGGTTGCCCAGCCCTATGGCCGACTTGATCGTGCCGGACATCAGCCCCCCGGCCTCGGTGATGCCAAGGTGAATGGGCGCATCCGTCGCCTCAGCCAGCTGCTGATAGGCCGCCGCCGCCATAAAGACATCCGACGCCTTGCAGCTGATCTTGAACTCGTGAAAATCGTTGTCCTGCAGTATCTTGATATGATCGAGACCGCTTTCCACCATCGCGTCCGGGCAAGGCTCGCCGTATTTGTCGAGCAGATGCTTTTCGAGAGAACCAGCGTTCACACCTATCCGGATCGAGCAATTGTGGTCACGCGCGGCCTTGATCACCTCGCGCACACGCTTTTCATCGCCGATATTGCCCGGATTGATCCGAAGACAGGCCGCCCCCGCCTCCGCCGCCTCGATCCCGCGCTTGTAGTGGAAATGGATGTCCGCGACGATGGGCACGGACACTTCTGGAATGATCTCTTTCAACGCCTTTGACGATGCCTCGTCCGGCACCGAAATACGCACGATATCCGCACCCGCCTCCGCCGCCGCATGCACCTGCGCGATGGTCGCCTTCACGTCCGTGGTCAGCGTGTTCGTCATCGTCTGCACGCTGATCGGGGCATCGCCGCCCACGGGCACGTTGCCCACCATGATCTGGCGCGACTTGCGACGGTAGATGTTGCGCCAGGGGCGCACGTGGTTCAGCGACATGGAAAGCCTCGGGGCATGGAGCGGTTGCTCAATACCTAGTCAAAGCACCGGGTTCGCGCAATGGTGCCTAGTTCGTCTGACAGGGGATCGCGGCAAGGGCCGCCGGGTCAATGTCGGTGCTGGCGAGATCGGCAAACATCCGGCTCAGCGACTGATCGGCTGTCGGATCGACCGGATCGTAAAGCTCGGCCAGCGCCTGTTCGTTCAGCGGCAGGTTCGAGGTGATCGCCCCCCGCTCGCCCACCGGGCCGAAACAACCGTCCGCCATGGCGAAATAGAGCGCACCGGACTCGCCTGTGCGCAGGGTCGCCGGTTCCTCGGTGACCGGCACCTCGAAGACCTCGCCCTTGTTCATTACCTTCTCGAAGATCACCGTCCCGTCCGCAGCACGCACCCGCACCCATGAGGGATAGGCGGCAACCATGCGCAGCGGCGCTGCGGGGCCCTCCACGACCTGCGGCACACCCGGCAGCCCCCCGAGCGCCTGCGCGACAGCGGCGTCCGTGTCGGCACCGACGCTGGCGGTCTGGATGTTCAACGCAGGCGACACCGGATCGGGCGTCGCGAAATTGCCCAGCGAGCGTGGGTCAATCGTCGCAATCGGCGCATCGCGCGCCACCAGCACCGGCACATCTAGCGCCTGCGGGCGGTATAGCCTGTCCAGCGCCTCGGCCCGCGGGGCCTCCATCATCCGTGTCGCGGAAATATCGCTGCTGTCCTCCGAGGTGACACCCAGCGCCCCGTCAAGCGGATCGAGATCGGACAGGACAACCGGCGTCTGATCGACCGGCGCGACCTGCACCTTCTGCACCTCCTGCAGCACGGTCCAGCCGCCGAAACCGATGGCCCCGATTAGGCCGACCAGCACCAGCATGGAGCCGATCGCGCTTGGCTCGATCCGGCTGAGCAGGCTTTCACCGGCGGGCGTAAAGGGAAGGTTCGGACGCGTGAACAGGTCCGCCTCGGCGGGTCGCTTGCGGCGCTCCTCGAAATTCGGCTTCTTGATGACCGACGCCTCGGCGGACATGCCGTGGGCGACCTGGAAACCGCTTTCCTTGCAGAAGGTCGAAAAGGCCTCGTCGGGGTTCATGCCCAGGTAGCGCGCATATGACCGCACGTAGCCCGCGATAAAGCCCGGTGTGTCGAAGGCGTCAGGATCGGAGTTCTCGATGGCGGCGATGTAGGATGCCTTGATCCGCAGCTCGCGCTGTACGTCCAGCAGGCTCTTGCCCATCGTGGCGCGTTCGCCGCGCATCACGTCCCCAAGTCGTAATTCGAAATCGTCGAACCCCTTGGGTTCCACGTACTCTTCTTCATCGACCTGTGAGGACCAGCGCCCGATCATCCCATCGCCCCGTCGTTGACCTACCTGCAACCAATTGCCGAACCAGCAGACGATTCGGATTTGGCCTTATGTTTCGGAGACCGTAGCACAGTGCAACGCGAAATACGAACCTAACGTGGCTACCCAGCTGCCTCGGCGCGATTCAGCGCACAATGCGCCCAGAGACCGTCCATCGCCTTCACCAGCGCGTCGATCTCCTTGAAATCATGCACCGGCGAGGGGGTGAACCGCAGCCGCTCCGTACCGCGCGGTACGGTGGGGAAGTTGATCGGCTGGACATAGATGCCGTGATCTTCCAGCAGCATGTCCGAGAGCATCTTGGTATGCACCGGATTGCCCACGATCACCGGGACGATATGGCTTCCGTGGTCGATGATCGGAAGCCCCAGCCCCTTCAGCCGCAGCTTCAGAACCTTCGCCTGCTGCTGGTGCTTGTCGCGCAGCTCCTGCGCGGTCTTGAGGTACTTCACCGATGCCGCGGCACCCGCCGCTACCGCCGGCGGCAGCGAGGTGGTAAAGATGAAGCCCGGCGCATAAGACCGGATCGCATCACACATTTTTGCCGAAGCCGCGATATAGCCGCCCATCACGCCATAGGCCTTGGCAAGTGTCCCGTTTATGATGTCGAGACGGTGCATCAGCCCGTCACTCTCCGCCACACCGGCCCCGCGGGGCCCGTACATGCCCACGGCATGCACCTCGTCGATATAGGTCAGTGCGCCGAATTCGTCGGCCAGATCGCAGATCGCCTCGATGGGCCCGAAATCGCCGTCCATTGAATAGATCGATTCAAAGGCAATCACCTTCGGTGCCGCCGGATCGTCGGCTTCGAGCAATTCGCGCAGATGCGCCACGTCGTTGTGACGGAAAATCCGCTTGGCCCCGCCATTGCGGCGCACGCCCTCGATCATGGAAGCGTGGTTCAATTCATCTGAGTAGATG
The DNA here is from genome assembly GCF_040811725.1 of Sulfitobacter sediminis. Taxonomy (NCBI): domain Bacteria; kingdom Pseudomonadati; phylum Pseudomonadota; class Alphaproteobacteria; order Rhodobacterales; family Roseobacteraceae; genus Sulfitobacter; species Sulfitobacter sediminis. The sequence continues at coordinate 187,475 of NZ_JBFNXX010000002.1, read as the reverse complement.
ATGAGGCCTGGAAAAAGCTTGGGCAGCGTCGAAAGCGTCGCGTCATTAGCGATATAGGCCGAGGTGAACAGGAGCGCTGCTTCCTTGCCATGCAGATCGGCCAGCTCAGCCTCGAGCCGCTTGTGATAGACCGTCGTGCCCGAGATGTTGCGCGTCCCGCCGGAGCCCGCGCCGGTGGCGCGCAGCGCTTCTTCCATCGCCTCCAGAACAACCGGGTTCTGCCCCATGCCCAGATAGTCGTTGCCGCACCAGACGGTGATGTCCTTCTCGGTCCCGTCGGGCCTGGTCCAGACCGCGTGCGGGAACTGGCCCTTGCGCCGCTCGATGTCGATGAAGGTCCGGTAACGGCCTTCCTCGTGCAGGCGCGCAATCGCCTCGTCCAGTTTCGCGGTATAATCCATGCGCGTCTCCAATCCGGCAGTTTGGGCAGTCTATCGGGTGACCGCCGTGGCGAGCTTTTAGAACGAATATAGAAACATATCCCAAGCTTCAACGGCTTTAGGCCGCACGTCTTGTCGCAGCTTTGATCTGAATCAACGGCTTGCGGGAAACCCTGTTTCCGATGGGTTACACGCTGGCCACTGGACACCGCCCTCCCGCCTGATACGGTCGCGCCAAATTCCTCGAAAGACCGGAGAACGCCATGTCCCTCGACGCCGTCCTTGCCCGTATCGACCAAGACCTGCCCGCGGCCACCGACCGCCTGCTCGACCTGCTGCGCATTCCCTCGATCTCGACCGATCCCGCCTTCAAGGCCGACTGCGACCGCGCCGCCGACTGGCTTGTGAAAGACCTGCAGGACATGGGTATCGACGCCTCCAAGCGTCCCACGCCCGGCCACCCGATGGTGGTGGGCCACCTGGGCAACGGTGGCCCGCACCTGCTGTTCTACGGTCACTACGACGTGCAGCCCGTCGATCCGCTGAACCTCTGGGACAATGACCCCTTCGATCCGCAAATCGAGGACACGCCCAAGGGCAAGGTCATCCGCGGCCGCGGCTCGTCCGACGACAAGGGCCAGCTGATGACATTCGTCGAGGCCCTGCGCGCCTGGAAGGCCGTGAAGGGCGACTGGCCCTGCAAGATCACCTTCTTCCTCGAAGGCGAAGAGGAATCGGGCTCCCCTTCCCTCGTCCCTTTCATGAAAGAAAACGCCGATGAGCTGAAAACCGACATCGCACTCATCTGCGACACCGGGCTCTTCGAATCGCGCACCCCCGCCATCGTCACCATGCTGCGCGGCCTTCTGGGCGAGGAACTGACGATCACCGCCCCCTCCAAGGACCTGCACTCCGGCATGTACGGCGGCATCGCGATGAACCCGATCCGCGTCCTCTCCCGCATCGTCGCCTCGCTCCATGACGAGACCGGCCGCATCACCGTCCCCGGCTTTTACGACGGCGTGCCGGAACTCCCCGATGAACTCGAAGCCCAATGGCAGGGCCTCGCCTTCAACCACCAGGCGTTTCTCGAAGACGTCGGCCTTTCCGAGCCCGCAGGCGAACAGGACCGCACCCCGCTCGAAATGATCTGGTCGCGCCCCACCTGCGAGGTGAACGGCATCTGGGGCGGCTACACCGGCGACGGCTTCAAGACGGTGCTCCCGTCAAAGGCCCATGCCAAGATCAGCTTCCGCCTCGTCGGCGATCAGGATCCGTTGGCGATCCGCGAGAGCTTCCGCAAGATGGTCACCGACATGCTGCCCCCCGACTGCGAGGTCGAATTCTCCCCCCATGGGGCCAGCAAGGCCTCCGGTGCGGATACGTCGGACCCGATGTTCGAAAAGGCCCGGAAGGCCCTGTCGGACGAATGGCAAATCCCCGCCGCCTACATCGGCTGCGGCGGCTCGATCCCTATCGCCGGACATTTCCAGAAGATCCTCGGCACCGAGCCCATGCTGATCGGCTTCGGCAAGGACGACGACCAGCTCCATTCCCCGAACGAGAAGTACGACATGGAAAGCTTTCACAAGGGCATTCGGTCGTGGGCAAGGGTGCTCGATGCACTGACCTGAGAGCAAACGGAGGAGGCTTGAACGCCTCCTCTTCCCAGGCCGAGCAGTCTTGGGCCCAGCTCGCGGAAAGACCGCCTATCCGTCCTTGATACCTTGCGCTTTAAGCCGCTGGACAAGCCATACCAGCAGCACCAGACTCCCAAGAACGAAACCGAACAAAGGCAGACGTACCGCCCCAGTGTCCGGGTTGACGATACCGTGCTGAACAAGGAACAGCGCGTTCAGGGCAATGTAAGCCAATCCAGCACCCAGAGCGACGGTGGTCCGTCCGCGCGTGGCGGATGTGAACAGTATCGCGCCGATAGCGATCACGCTGTTGGAAGCAACCCGCAGCGGTTCAAACTGCCCGGTCGCGACATGCACCAGCACGTCAAGTCCCTGAAGCCCGAGCAGCAGGAAAAGCAAGATTGGAAAACGCGCGCTCAAAGCCTTCTGGTCCTTCCTCGCTCTCTACGGTCCATGCGATGACCTTAGGGCGATGTGGCTTCGGACTGAACCCTTCACGAAACCGCCCCGCGCCGCTCTTGCCCCTCTCGGAAGAACACGTACATCCCCGACCCGATCACAATGGCCGCACCGGCAAAGACCACCGGCTCAGGCCATTCGCCAAAGACCGTCCAGCCCCAGAACAGCGCAAAGATCAGAAGGATATACTCGAAAGGTGCGACCACCGACGCGCGGCTGAGACGGTAGGCCTGGCTCATCAGGTAGCCGACCACGCCGGACAGCACGCCCAGCCCGATGATGGCCGCGTAATCCTCCCGTGCCGGCCACACCCAGGGCCGCAGCAGAAAGCGCAGACTGTCGTTCGTCGTGTCGTCCACGAAACGCCCGTCGCCCACCGCAACGTACATAATGGCACTGATGATGATGAAAGCCAGCTGGATATGGATCGCCAGCGCCGAGGCGCGGCTGGTCGCCCCCAGCTTGCGCGTCAGCACCGACATCATCGCATAGCCCGCCGCCGCCAGCACCGGCAAGACCGCCACCCAACCGTGGCTCCCCGATCCCCCGCTCAACTGCGGCAGCATCATCAGGAGCACACCGCCGAAGCCCACGCCGATTGCGGCAAACCGGCGCACGCCCACGTGTTCACCCAGCATCGGGACCGACAACAGCGTCACGAAAAGCGGGGCAACGAAGTAAAGCGCGTTCGCCGTCGCAAGCGGCATCGCGACGATTGCGGCGTAGATCGCGGAATTGGCAAAGACGATCAGCACACCACGCAGGATATGCAGCCGCCAACGCCCTGTGTTCAGCAGCCCCCAGCCGCCCTCGACGTGCAGGATGCCCACCGCAAAGAAGATACCGATGACGCTGCGCAGAAAGACCAGCTGGTGCAGCGGATAGGCCCCGGACATGCTCTTGATCAGCATGTCGTTGAGCGAGATGAGGAACATCCCGACGATCATGCAGGCGATGCCCCAACGGCCGGTGTTGACAGATGCGATGCTCATCCCTCCCCTTACACGGGGCCCGGCGTGATTGTCAGGCCGTAAATGCACGAAGGGGACACCGGAAATGACACTTCTTGCAGGCTTCAAAGCGGGGCTGGCCCCGGTCAACGGCCAGCGTATCGCCTATGCCAGGGGCGGGGACGGGCCGCCGGTGCTGCTCCTGCACGGCTTCCCCCAGACCCACGCCATGTGGCACGCCGTCGGGCCTGCTTTGGCGAAGGATTTCACTGTCGTGGCCGCCGACCTGCGCGGCTACGGGGCCAGCTCCAAACCTGCGGGGGCCGAAAACTACTCCTTCCGCCACATGGCAGCGGATCAGGTGGCGCTGATGCGGCACCTTGGCGTCGACCGTTTCCATCTCGTCGGTCACGACCGGGGCGCGCGGACGGCGCACCGCTTGGCGCTCGATCACCCGCAGGCGGTGGCGTCGCTCACGCTGAAGGACATCGTGCCCACACATCTGCTGCTCGATGACCTGACCCGGCAGGTGGCGCGGGCCTATTACCACTGGTTCTTCCTCGCCCAGCCAACACCTTTCCCCGAGCGGATGATCGGCCACGACCCGGATGCCTTCTACGAATCCTGCCTTCTCGGCTGGGGGGCCGCGCAGCTGTCGGATTTCGATCCCGACGCGCTCGCCGCCTACCGCCAAGCCTGGCGCGACCCCGAGACCATCCGCGCCATGTGCGACGACTACCGTGCGGCGCTCGACGTGGATTTCGACCTCGACGCCGCTGATCTGGACAAACGCGTCACCTGTCCCGCGTTGGTGATGTACGGGGCCGACGGGATCATGGGGCGCGTTTTCGACGTCCCGGCCACATGGTCGGATCGGCTGAAAAAGATGGAAAGTGTCTCCATGCCCGGAGGGCATTTCTTCGTGGATGAGTATCCGGAGAAGACCGCCGAGGCTTTGATGAGCTTTTTCAGCGCACAGGCTCCCCTTTAGCGGACAGGTCATCAGCAGCAGGGCATCGAATGAAACCCCTACTTGAGTGTGAATGTTCATCCAAAGCCATGATTTCGCTCCGAAACCCTGACATGTCCCGCGGGGACGGCGTGGAAAGCGCACATGAAAACGAAAAAGGCTCCCCGAAGGGAGCCTTTTCAGGACAGCGGTGGCGCGGTTGACGGGGCTCGAACCCGCGACCCCCGGCGTGACAGGCCGGTACTCTAACCAACTGAGCTACAACCGCCCGCTGCAGGCTTCGAAGCACGCTCCGAAGTGTCTGGTCCTAATATGGGGGGTATGCTGAGGCGTCAAGACGCAAACCTGACAATGAGCCAGAAAATTTTGCTCCTCACCGCGCAGGCGCCGGAATGAATTCCTGGTCATCCCCCGGCGGCAGCTTGAAGCGCCCGTGCGCCCAGTCGCCCGCGCGCCAGGCTTCCTTGGCCGCGTCAATCCGCTCCTTGCTGGAAGCCACGAAATTCCACCAGATATGGCGCGGCCCGTCCATGGTGGCACCGCCCAGCAGCATGATCCGCGCGCCTTCTTCTCCTGCCCTTGCCGAAATCCGGTCACCGGGCCGAAAGACCAGCATCTGCCCGGCCTCGAAATCCTGCCCCGCAACGGTGACCGAGCCCGAGACGACATAAAGCCCCCGGTCCTCGTGATCGTCCGGCATCGGGATCGACGCCCCGGCCTCCAGCAGCGCATCGGCATAGAAGGTCTCGGAGAACACTTTGACCGGTGCTTCCTCGCCGTAGGCGGTGCCAAGGATCAGGCGCACCTGCTTCCCCTCGCCCTCCAGCATCGGCAGCGTCTCCTTGGGCGCATGTTCAAATGCCGCCCCTTCGTCCTCGTATTTCTGCGGCAGCGCGACCCAGGTCTGCAGACCGAACAGACTATGCGGCTGCTTGACGTAATCCCCGTCCGCCCGTTCCGAATGGGTGATGCCATGGCCCGCGACCATCCAGTTCACCGCCCCCGGTTCGATCCACTGATCGGTGCCCAGACTGTCCCGGTGGTGGATCTTGCCCTTGTAGAGGTACGTGACCGTCGCCAGCCCGATATGCGGATGCGGCCGCACGTCGATCCCCTTGCCCGTCAGGAACTCCGCCGGGCCCATCTGGTCGAAAAAGATGAAAGGGCCGACCATCTGGCGCTTGGGCGCAGGCAGCGCACGGCGCACCTCGAAGCCGCCGAGGTCACGCGCGCGGGGCACGATCACGGTTTCGATGGCGTCGACGGCGTCACCGATCGGACAATCGGGATCGAGGGCGGGGTTCCAACTCATGTCGCGGCTCCTTTGCTGTGGATGCCCTCAACGTATGTCGTTCGCTCCCCGGTGCAACGAGGGGATATGTGCATGATTGCGCAGAGCAGGTGCATCATGGCTACTTTTGTGCGCATAACTGAAGCACGTTGGTCGGGCCAGCCGCTCAGAAGCGTCTCATCTATCTGGCCTGACAGGAAAGCTATGGTGGGTCGTGAGAGGCTCGAACTCCCGACATCTTCGGTGTAAACGAAGCGCTCTACCAACTGAGCTAACGACCCGCCGTGCGGTGTCTTAGCCCAAGCGTGCCCCCCGCTTCAACCCCCTATTGTCAGCCGCTCCTGACGGCCACCCGCAACGCGGAAAACCACCCCCTGCCCGCCGTCGATCCGGCGCAGCTCTGCCGTCGGACGGCCGGTCAGGATCAGGCGGATCATGCGGGATGTGATGCCGTGGGTGATCAGCACGGACGGTCCTTCGAGCCCGCGCAGGAACCGCTCGCAGCGGCTGCGCAACGCCGCAAAGCCTTCACCTCCCGGTGCCAGTTCATAAAGCGCAAAGCCGTCGCACGCGCCGGTGCGGGCGATCAGCGCGGCCCGATCCTCCCCCGCCCAGTCGCCCAGCCCGATCTCGCTCAGCGCCGGGTCGGTGGCAATCGGGTCGATGACGCCCTCCAGCGCGATCCGCGCCGTCTCCAGCGCACGGCCCTGCGGGCTGCTGATCGCGGCAAATCCCGCAAGCTCGTGCCTGCGCAGGATGTCGCGCTGCATCCGGGATTGCACGATCCCTTCGGGGGTCAGCGCGGAATCGAAGCGCCCCTGCAGACGGCCCGTCAGGTTCCACTCCGTCTCGCCATGGCGCAGGACATACACCGGAGGAAAGCTGTTCACTCTGGTGCCTCCAGCACCGTCTCCGTGCCGTTTTCCAGCAGGTAAACACAGCCCTGCCGGTTCGACAGCGCGCCCGCTTCGGGAATGGGGATACCGCGCACCTCGGCGCGCAGAACCTGCCCCAGAAGGCCGTGCGCCACCAGCACACTGGGCCCGTCCAGATCGCGCAGGAAACTGCGAATGCGCGCGTGAAAGGCAACAATCCCCTCACCCCCTTCGGCCGCTTCGTAGATGTCGAGCGGCGTAGCCCCGCTTGCGACAAGATCGGGCCGTTCGGCCAGAATGTCAGCGCGGGTGCGGCCCTGCCAGCCGCCGGCGTGGATTTCCATGAGGCGCGGATCGGTTCGATAGGCCCTGCCATGCAGCGCGATATCCGCCGTCTGCCGCGCGCGGCCCAGCGGGGAGGCGAAAAGCGCGGGGGTATCGGCCAGAACCGCGTGCATCAACCGCGCCTGACGCCGCGCGTCGGCGAGGCCCTGCGCGGTAAGCGGGGAATCAAGCTGACCCTGCAGGCGATATTCCCTGTTCCATTCGGTCTGGCCGTGGCGCAGGAACCAGATTTTCGGATAGTCAGACACCTTGCCGCCCTTCGTCCCGTTTCGGTCGGGATATCTCCAAAAGTCCGGATTATGAAGCGGCTGTCTTCAATCTTTGCAAGTGCGGCGTCTGCCCTGAGACGAAGCGGCACTCAGCCTTTCGGCCTCATGCATCAAAAGAGTGCTGCACCAAAAAAGAGAATGGTGAGTGATAAGAGATTTGAACGCCTGACCCAGATTGGCCGCGCAGCGGACGGGCGTCGGTCAGGCCATCAAGACGCGGAGCGCTCTGGCAACATGGAAACAGAGGAAAGTGGTGGGTGATAAGAGATTTGAACTCCTGACATCTTCGATGTGAACGAAGCGCTCTACCACTGAGCTAATCACCCGTTGGATGGGGAATTAGCGTCTTGCGCCAGACTGTGCAAGACCGGCGTCACATTCTTTAGCCAAAGAAACGCCGTTACGTGCCGCTTTCCGCTTTCTTCGGCCCGTCGGCAGCAGCGACCGGCTCGTTCTGGCGAATCTTGGTGACGATGATCCTGCCGTTCGACAATTTCTTTTCCTTGCGCACCTTCAGCTTGCCGAAAGGCTGCAGGTTCAGCTCGCGATTGTCGGCGATCGCCTCACCCAGCACGCTGAGCATCATCTCCACGACCGGCTTGACGTCTTTCTTCTTCTTGCCAGAGCGTGTGACGACCTCTTCCACCAATTCCTTCTTGCGCATCACCGGACCCATGATCACGGCCTGTGGGGCCTCAACGACGGTGGGCGCGGAAGCCGGTGTCTTTGCAGCCACGGCGGCCTTGGATGCGGGTGAAACGGTTGGTTTCGTGGAGGTTTTCGATGCCTTCGCGGTTTTCGTGGCCGCAGTTGACTTGCGCGCCTTCGTGGTCGTGGTGCTCACACTGTTCTCACTTGTTGTAGTTTCTTGCCTGTTTTCAGCGTAGCGGCAAATGGCCAAAATATCTAGCTTTGCTTGTTGGAAGGGCGAAATTTGCTACAAAATGTGGTGTTCTTGTTCGCCAACGCATGTTGCGCATAGGTACCGGCCCGGTCGTTCTGCGACGGTGAGACGTACATTTGGACGCCTGCTTTCGCGCAATCGAGCACGTCCCTGCAAACAGAAAGCGCCCCGCATGATGCGGGGCGCTCCTGTTTCTCAAACCGGTCGTCGCGGCTTAATGCGTGGTCGTCGCGTCCGTCCCGGCCGACTTTTCGGCCAGCGCCGCGGCGGCAGCTGCGTCCTCGGCCTCCTGATCCCACTCGATGGCCTCGGGTTTGCTGACCAGCGCGTGTTCCAGCACCTCGGAGACGTGATTGACCGGGATGATGGTCAGCCCCTCTTTCACGTTGTCCGGGATGTCCGGCAGGTCCTTCTCGTTCTCCTGCGGGATCAGCACCGTGGTGATGCCACCGCGCAATGCCGCCAGCAGCTTCTCCTTGAGCCCGCCGATGGGCATCGCATTACCCCGCAAGCTGACCTCGCCCGTCATGGCGATGTCCTTGCGGACGGGGATCTGCGTCAGCACCGACACGATGGATGTCACCATCGCCAGACCGGCAGACGGCCCGTCCTTGGGCGTCGCGCCATCGGGCACGTGCACGTGGATGTCCAGCGTGTCGAACTTCGGCGGCTTGATACCGATCTTGGGGCTGATGGACCGCACGTAAGAGCTTGCCGCGTCGATGGATTCCTTCATCACATCGCCCAGCTTACCCGTCGTCTTCATCCGGCCCTTGCCCGGCAGGCGCAGCGCTTCGATCTGCAACAACTCGCCACCGACCGAGGTATAGGCCAGCCCGGTCACGACACCGATCTGATCCTCCTTCTCGGCCAGGCCGTAGCGATGCTTGCGCACACCCAGGAAGTCATCGAGGTTGTCCTCGGTCACGGTGACGTGCTCGACCTCTTTCTTGACGATCTTGGTCAGCGATTTGCGCGCCACCTTGGCGATCTCGCGCTCAAGGTTCCGCACACCCGCCTCGCGCGTGTAGTAGCGGATCATGCCCAGAAGCGCGGAATCCTCGATCTCGAATTCCTTCTTCTTCAGGCCGTGGTTCTTGATCTGCTTGGGCACCAGGTGCTGCTTGGCGATCTCGAGCTTCTCGTCCTCGGTGTAGCCCGACAGCGGAATGATCTCCATCCGGTCCAGAAGCGGCCCGGGCATGTTGTAGCTGTTCGAGGTGGTCAGGAACATCACGTTCGACAGGTCGTATTCCACTTCGAGATAGTGGTCCACGAAGGTCGAGTTCTGTTCCGGATCCAGCACTTCCAGCATGGCCGACGCCGGGTCGCCACGGAAGTCCTGCCCCATCTTGTCGATCTCGTCGAGCAGGATGAGCGGGTTCGTGGTCTTGGCCTTCTTCAGCGCCTGGATGATCTTGCCGGGCATGGAGCCGATGTAGGTCCGGCGGTGGCCCCGAATTTCGCTCTCGTCGCGCACGCCACCCAGCGAGATGCGGATGAACTCGCGCCCCGTCGCCTTGGCCACGGATTTGCCGAGCGATGTCTTACCGACACCCGGCGGACCGACAAGGCACATGATCGGGCCCTTCAGCTTGGAGGACCGCTGCTGCACGGCAAGGTATTCGACGATGCGCTCCTTGACTTTTTCCAGACCGTAATGATCGTCGTCGAGGATCTGCTGGGCCTTGCCCAGGTCCTTCTTCACGCGGGATTTCTTGCCCCACGGGATCGACAGCATCCAGTCGAGATAGTTGCGCACGACGGTCGCCTCGGCGGACATCGGGCTCATGTTCTTGAGCTTCTTCAGCTCCGCCTCGGCCTTTTCCTTGGCTTCCTTGCTGAGCTTGGTCTCGGCGATCTTGGCTTCAAGCTCGGCAACCTCGTTCTTCCCGTCCTCGCCGTCGCCCAGCTCCTGCTGGATCGCCTTCATCTGTTCGTTGAGATAATACTCGCGCTGGGTCCGCTCCATCTGGGACTTCACGCGCGTCTTGATCTTCTTCTCGACCTGCAGGACAGACAACTCGCCCTGCATCAGGCCATAGACCTTCTCCAGCCGCTCGCTCACGCTGAGCGTCTCCAGCAGGTCCTGCTTCTGGTCGACCTCGATGCCAAGGTGACCGGCCACAAGGTCGGCAAGCCGCGCGGGCTCGGTGGTTTCGCTGACGGCTGTCAGCGCCTCGTCGGGGACGTTTTTCTTGACCTTTGCGTAACGCTCGAATTCATCCGCGACCGACCGCAGCAGCGCCTTGGTCGTGGCGGCATCGCCCGGCATCTCGGTCAGATACTCGGCGCGGGCCTCGAAGAAATTCTCGTTTTCCAGGTACTCGGTGATGCGCACCCGCGCCTGGCCTTCGACCAGAACCTTGACCGTGCCATCGGGCAGTTTCAGCAGCTGCAGCACGTTGGCCAGCACCCCGGCCTTGAAGATACCGTCGGTCGAGGGTTCGTCCTCACCGGGGTCGATCTGGCTGGACAGCAGTATCTGCTTGTCGTCCGCCATCACCTCTTCGAGGGCGCGGACAGACTTGGCGCGTCCGACGAACAGCGGCACGATCATGTGGGGGAAGACCACGATGTCGCGCAGCGGCAGGACCGGGTAGGACGCGTTCAGAGGTTCTAACATGCTCTTATCCTTGTATTAGCAAGACGTCTCCGGTCCCTCATGCGGCAACCAACGGCGTCTCCTGTTCAGGGGCTGATATGTGCACCATCCCCGCCTGTTTCAATCCCTTTTACGGGTTCGGGCGGCATCATCGCTTGACGCAGCGCGAGAGGCAACCGGACTCTTGCCGCGCTTTGAATGAAAATGTCCCTACCGCCGCGAAAACCGGCGCAGGGGCAGCAGTGAGGGCAGTCGTTTGGGGGTGCCGCGGCGGATTTGCTCAGAATCGGCGCGCCGGGACCATATTGGCGCCAGAATCCCCGCTCAGACAGGCCAGCGCACAACCCAGAGGATTGCGATGTTCAGACTGATCTACCGCCAGCGCCGCAGGCTTCTTTTCGGTACCTTTTTCGTGACCATGGCACTGATCCTCATGGCACTGGATTTCGGTGGTGCCGAGATCATCGGGCCCTATCCCACCTGGATCATGCTGACCGCGGTCGGGCTGACCTCGCTTCTGGTGGCGCTCGGGGTCTTGTTGACAGGCATCCTGATCATCCTGCTCATGCCCAACTGGCGCAGCATGATCGAGCTTTTTGCGCTGATCTTCTTCGTCAACGCGGTGCTCGGCATTCTGGCACCTTCGGTCTACGACATCCCCTATTTCGGTGGCTTCATGCCGCTGTTCCTGACAATCGCGATCTTCTCGCTGGTCTACGGCGAGGCGCTGGACCGCTTCCGCCTCTGGGTGGACTACGATGCCACGCGCAGCTTCGTCTCGCCGAAGGCACCCGAGGAGCTCTGGGCAGAGCTGGTCCCGTGCGAGGCCCCGGTCGAGGGCCATTGGGACAGCCTGCTCTATAGGCTCGAGCCCGACCCGGAGGATGCCGATACCCTTCAGGCGCAATATACCCACGGCGGCTCCTGCTACGAGCACCAGACCATGACGTTCCTCGAAAAAGAGGCGCCGCACATAGCCCGCTACCACCACGTGGGCGAAGTCGATCCGAAGAACCGCAGCCTGGTCGAGGGCATCTACGAGGTGCGGATCACACCGCGCGAGGGCGGCGGCAGCACGGTGACCTTCCTGACCCGCCGCAACCTGATGCTGCACCGGCAGGCGCTGGCGATGTGGTTCGACGACCATCTGGGCGACCAGGCCGATCACCTGCGCGCCCGTCACATGGGCCGCGCCGACTGGTCCCAGACCGGGCGCTACCGGCGCAAGGTCGGCCAGTTCGCCTGACCCGCTGGTTTTGGTGAGCCAGAAGCTTGGGATACGGGACGGCGGGTGGGGCGTCGTGCGCAGCACGCGCGCCACCCCCGTCACACGAGCATTACAGCGGCTCGATATCCCCCTGCGCCCGTCCCGCGTGGAACTCCGCCTGCCATGCCGCGAAACGCCCCCCGGTGATGGCCGCGCGCATGCCCGCCATGATATCCTGATAATACTGCAGGTTATGCCAGGTCAGCAGCATCGCGCTGATGATCTCCTGGCTCCGGAACACATGGTGCAGATAGGCGCGGCTGTAGCTCCGGCAGGCTGGGCAACGACACGCTTCATCCAACGGCCTCGGATCGTCCATGTGCCGCGCGTTCTTGATGTTGAGCACACCGTGTCGCGTGAACACCTGCCCCGTCCGGCCCGAGCGTGAGGGCAGCACGCAGTCCATCATGTCGATCCCCCGCGCCACGGCCCCCACGATATCGTCGGGTTTGCCCACGCCCATCAGGTAACGCGGCTTGTCCTGCGGCAGCTGATCCGGCGCATAATCGAGACAGTCGAACATCGCCTCCTGCCCCTCGCCCACGGCCAGCCCGCCCACCGCATAGCCATCAAAGCCGATCTCGCGCAGAGCCTCCGCGCTGGCCTGTCGCAAATCCTCCTCCAGCCCACCCTGCTGGATGCCGAAAAGCGCATGTCCCGGCCGGTCGCCGAATGCCTCCTTCGACCGCTTCGCCCACCTCATCGACAATTCCATGCTCTCCGCGATCCGGTCGCGGTCCGCGGGCAAGGCGGGACATTCGTCGAAACACATCACGATGTCAGAGCCCAGCAGCCGCTGTATCTCCATCGACCGCTCCGGCGTGATCTCGTGTTTCGACCCGTCGATATGGCTCTTGAAGGTCACCCCCCTCTCAGTGAGCTTGCGCAGCGCGGCAAGGCTCATCACCTGGAAACCACCCGAGTCGGTCAGGATCGGCTTTTCCCAGTTCATGAACCGGTGCAGCCCGCCCAGACGGTCCACCCGCTCGGCGGTGGGGCGCAGCATCAGGTGATAGGTATTGCCCAAAAGCACATCCGCGCCGGTGGCTGCCACGCTTTCGGGCAGCATCGCCTTGACGGTGGCGGCGGTGCCTACGGGCATGAAGGCGGGCGTGCGGATGTCCCCGCGCGGCGTGCGGATGACGCCCGTGCGTGCCTTGCCGTCCTGCGCGGTCTTCTCGAAGGTGATGCGGGCCATCCGGGGCATCCTTTGCCGATTTGCACCGGGCGTAATGCAGTGAGGCGCAAGATGCAATCGCGATGGATAAGGCACTGATATCGTGCCTCTTCCCGCCAGCAAACCTGCCGGGAACGACCCGGAATCCGAGACTTCACGCTACAACGGCCCCCGGCCCCAACGCCAACGTCAAGCCCTGCAAACACCCACTGGCCTTCGTCCCGCAAGATGCCGTCACGTGGCCTGTTGAGCTTGCCTTGCCGCCCTGCTAGGCCATCTCTTCCAACCAAGAGGTAGAGCGCATGGATGAACTGACATTCGGCTGGGAAGAATGGATCGCCCTGCCCGATCTGGGCCTGCCCGCGATCCGGGCCAAGGTCGATACCGGCGCGCGCACCTCGGCGCTGCATGCCCACGACATCGAGACCTTCGGCTCGACCGCCAAGCCCAAGGTGCGCTTCAACGTGCACCCCATCCCCGGTCGCGAGGATATCGCGATCACTTGCTCCGCCCCGATCAGGGACCGCCGCGAAGTCACCTCCTCCAACGGCGAGAGCGAACAGCGCTACGTGATCGAAACCACGCTCGCGGTCGCCGGGCAAAGCTGGCCGATCGAGGTCACACTGACCAACCGCGCGGGCATGGCCAGCCGCATGCTGCTGGGCCGTCAGGCGCTCGCCGATCACATCACAATCTCCGCCACCGAACGCCGCCTGCAGCCCGAACTCAGCTACGACTTCTACCACGACGCCCGCGTGCGCCGCGTCGCCCCCAAGCGCGCGCTCCGCATCGCGGTCCTGAGCCGCGAGGACAATTACTCCACCCGCCGTCTCGTCGAAGTCGGCGAGGCGCGCGGCCACACGGTTGAAGTCATCGACACAACCCGTTGTTACATGGCGATCAACGCCATGGCCCCGGAGGTGCACTACGACGGCAAGCGCCTGCCCCGCTACGACGCGGTTATCCCGCGCATCGGCGCATCGATTACGCCCTACGGCACCGCGGTGATCCGCCAGTTCGAAACCATCGGCACCTATTGCGTGAACGGCTCCGCGGGCATCACGGCCAGCCGCGACAAGCTGCACGCCCACCAGGTGCTCGCCTCCAAGCGCATCGGCATGCCGACCACCGCCTTTGCCGCCTCGCCCAAGGACACCTCGAACCTCATGGCGCTTGTGGGCACCGCACCGCTGATCGTGAAACTGCTCGAATCGACCCAGGGCAAGGGCGTCGTGCTGGCCGAAACCAAGAAAGCCGCCGAATCCGTGATCGACGCCTTCCGGGGCCTCAAGGCGAATTTCCTCGTGCAGGACTTCGTCAAGGAAGCGGCGGGCGAGGACATTCGCTGCCTCGTGATCGCGGGCAAGGTCGTGGCCTCGATGAAGCGCACCGGGGCGGAGGGCGATTTCCGCTCCAATCTGCACCGGGGCGGATCGGCAAAGGTGGTGCGCATCTCCAAGGCCGAACGCGACACGGCCGTCCGTGCCGCACGGGCCTTCGGCCTCGGCATGGCAGGCGTCGATCTCTTGCGCTCCGACAGCGGACCCAAGGTGCTCGAGGTCAACTCCTCCCCCGGTTTCGAAGGCATCGAGGCGGCCACCGGCAAGGACATCGTCGGCAAGCTCTACGATGAGATCGAGGCGCGCGTGAAACCGCAGCCGGTGCGGCGCCGCAAGGCGGGCTGACCGGGGCCATTAACCCTTCATCAATCTTGCAGACGCATCATCCGCCGCGCGCAACAGACGCGCAGGAGGACCGGGCGCATGGGTTGGCTGGGCGATAATCTTTTTCCGGACGGCGGGCTTTCCCCGCAGGACGACGCCATCGCCTCGACCCTGCCGGTGCTCTATTCCCATATCGCGGCCGATCTGCTGATCGCCCTTTCCTGCTTTGCCATTTCCGCCGCGATCCTCCTCTTCCTGCGGCACCGACCGGACGGTCGGCTGCACTGGACAGTGATGCTTGTCGTCATCTTCATCACCGCAAGCGGCGTCACGCACCTGATCGGCCTTCTGGCAATGTTCCTGCCCCTTTTCGGGTTCGAGGGGCTGATCAAGCTCATCACGGGAATCGTCTCCGCACTGGCCGCGCTGGCCCTCTGGCGCCAGCTGCCAAACGCTCTGCGGACACCGGCACAGCAGGAGCTGATGCAGGCCATCTCGGACAGGGACGCCGAGATTTCCCAGCACCGGGTGAGCGAAGAAGCGATGCAGGCGACGGAGCGGCTGCTGAACATCAAGATCGAGCAGTTGGAGGCGGCGAACCTCGAACTGCGCGAATTCGCCTATGCCGCGTCGCATGACCTGAAGTCGCCCGCCAATACGCTCTCCCTCTGGCTTGAGAACTTCATGGAGGATTGCGCCGAGCGGCTGTCGCCGGAGGAACGCAAGGACGCGGAAGAAGCACAGCGCATCCTTGCGCGGATGCGCATGCTGGTGGACGACGTCCTGAGCTGCGCGCGCCTTCTCAGCGACGAGGCGGCCGCGCCGCAGGCCTGCGATACCGCCCGGATCGTGGCGGATACCCTGGCCGACCTCGCACCCGAGATCGAGGCCGCCGAAGCGGAGATCGTCGCCGGGCCACTGGTGACGGTCCGCGGCCATCCGGCCATGCTTTCGGTCCTGTTTCACAACCTGATCGGCAACGCGATCAAGTTCCGCCACAAGAATCGCCCCTGCAGGGTCGAGATCAGCGCGCGACTGGACGGCTCACGGGCGACGATCTTGGTCAGGGACAACGGCATCGGGATCGACCCGGTGCACCACGAGCGTGTGTTCAGCCTGTTCAAGCGTTTGCATCATCACACCCTGTTCGAGGGGACCGGCCTGGGGCTGTCGCTGTGCCGCCGGATCGCGGTGATGCACGGCGGCCGGATCGAGCTGAACTCCGTGCCGGGCTCGGGCACCGAGATGCGCGTCGTCTTCGACCAGGAGGCCCTGCATGTCGCCCAAGCGGCTTGAGCGCGTTGTCCTGATCGACGACGGTATCCTCGAGAACCGTCTGCACCAACGCATGATCGACCGCTCCGGCCTCGTGGACGAGGTGCTCTGCTTTGCCATGGCCGAGCGGGCGCTGAACCATTTCCGCAGCCCCGGCGCCCTGCCCGCCGAACTGATCCTCTTGGACATCAACATGCCGCGCATGGACGGTTTCGAGTTGCTGGAAACCGCGCTTGCCGAATTCGGCGCGCCCTTCGCCGCGACGCCGGTGGTCTTTCTCACAACGTCGCTGAACCCCCGGGACAGGGCGCGCGCGTAATGCTACGTGATGGTTCGCGACTACTTGCCGAAGCCGCTCACGCTCGAGAAATTTCGCGCGCTGGTGACATCGCTCTAGGCGCTTCCACGCGCCGATCTCCACCGCAAACGGTCGCCGCCTGCGTCATCGGCGCGCGTCACCGCGCGACGGCCGCCCCTTTACCCCCGATGCCCCTTATCCTATATAAACAGTCGGAAAAGACGTGAGGCCCCGATGACAGATCAGTCCCCACCCATGGAAGGCACGCCGCTGATTGCGCCGTCCTCCACGGATCACCCCCTCTACGAGCAGGTCGTCGATGCCTGCCGCACGGTCTATGACCCTGAAATCCCGGTGAATATCTACGAATTGGGCCTGATCTACACGATCGACATCTCGGACGACAACGCGGTCAACATCAAGATGTCGCTGACCGCCCCCGGCTGCCCCGTCGCGGGCGAGATGCCGGGCTGGGTCGCCGATGCCGTCGAACCGCTGCCCGGCGTGAAACAGGTGGATGTTCAGCTTGTCTGGGAGCCGCCCTGGGGCATGGACATGATGTCGGACGAGGCGCGGCTGGAACTGGGCTTCATGTAAGGCGATCTTCGCCCGTTAAGCCCTTGTTAAGACAAATGTTTCGCGCGCGAAACAAATCTCGTTCGTCGCGCGTGTGTCGGAGCAGTTGAGAAAAGCGCGGCACCTACTTATCTTGAGGCCAAAGGAGACTTCCGATGTTCGCGATCCCCGGAAAACAGGCCGTGACCATGACGCCCCGCGCCGTGGCGCAGATCGTCAAGTTGATGGACGCCAAGGGCCACGCCGGCCTGCGCATCGGCGTCAAGAAAGGCGGCTGCGCGGGCATGGAATACACCATGCAATACGTGGACGAGGCCGACACCAACGACGAGGTCGTCGAACAGGACGGCGCGCGCGTGATCATCGCGCCGATGGCGCAGATGTTCCTCTTCGGCACCGAGATCGACTACGAAACCACGCTGCTGGAATCGGGCTTCAGGTTCAACAACCCCAACGTGACCGAGGCCTGCGGCTGCGGTGAATCGATCAAGTTCGACGACGCGCTCTTCGCCAAATGACCCTCGGCGCGGCGGACACGGCCTTCGCCCGCGAATTGTTTTCTGATCTGCCAGATCTGAGTGCCCGCAAGATGTTCGGCGGCATGGGCATCTACTCCCAAGGCGTGATCTTTGCAATCATGCGCTCCGACGGCGTGCTGCTGATCAAGGCGCAGGAGGGCCCGTTCGCCGACAGGCTGGCCGCCATGGGGTGCTACCGCTGGACCTATGTTCGCAAGGACGGCAAAGCCTCGGCCATGCCCTACTGGACAGTGCCGCAGGATGCGCTGGACGATCCGGACAAGGCCGCGCAACTGGCGCGCGAGGCGCTCGCGGCGCTCTAGGCCTTCTTCAGGTGCAGGTAGGTCTCGTTGTAGCGCGCCGAAAGGTGATCGCCCGCGAGGATGACCTTTTCCGATCCGGCGGGTGCAACATTGGTCTCATGGGCCGGGTTGAAGAACAGCGGCACCGAGATGCGCTCGCTCATGCCCCCCTGAACCCGGTGGGGCGTCGCGCGGATCACCCCGTCCGACCACATCTCCATCATCTCGCCGAAATTGATCACGAATTCCCCCGGCGGCGCGCTCACCGGTATCCAGCCCCCGCCCCGCTTGCGCACCTCCAGCCCCGGCGAGCCGTCCGTCGCCAGCAGCGTCAGGCAGCCATAGTCGGTATGGGTGGCAATCCCGAAGTCCTTCGCCCCGGCCCAGGCGGGACGCGACGGATAGAAATTACCCCCTAAAAGCGCCATCGGCGCATCGAAGGCCCCTTCGAAGACATCCGCAGGAATATCGACAGAAGCCGCCACGCCGCGCAGCACTTCCATCGCAACCGCGCAGGCGTCGGTGTAATAGGCGCGGATCACCCGCTCGAAATCCGCAGGCTCCTCGGGCCAGAGGTTCGGGGCGAAAAAGGGATTGGAAAGCCTCGGATCACCTTCGGGCAGCGTGAGCCCGCAGTCGAAGACCTGCTTGTAGTCGGGGTTGGCATCCGGGTCCACCTGCTCGGACCCCGGCGCGCCCCATCCCCGGTTCGATCCGGTCCGCGCCATGTCATAGGCGGCCTTCCTGTCTTCGGGCAGCTTGAAAAGGGCGCGGTAGGTCTCGATCACCTCCGACACCCGGTCTGCGGACAGGGCTGTATTGTGAACGGTGGCAAAGCCGATTTCCGTCGCCGCTTCGGCCATCGCGGCGCGCGCCTCCGGCCTGCCTGCGCTCAGGGCCTCAAGATCGATGCGCGGAATCATGGGCGCTCCCTCCGTGATGCCTCTCATGTCTACCCTGCGCGGCCCTCCGGCGGAAGCCCGCGCGTTGCCTTGGCCGGGGCCGGATGCTACCACCTTGCCGATACCGCAAAGAGGAGAGCCCATGCGCCAGAAGATCGCCGCCGGCAACTGGAAGATGAACGGCACCGCCCCGGCCCTCACCGAGTTGGACGCCCTGGCCGCAGGCCTGCCCGCCACCCCGCCCCTGGTGATCGTCTGCCCCCCCGCGCCGCTTCTGATCCCGGCCGTGGACCGCGCAAGCGGCATCGCAATCGGGGCGCAGGACTGCCATACGGCGCCATCAGGCGCCCATACCGGCGACATCTCGGCGCCGATGATCGCCGATACCGGTGCCAGCTTTGTCATCGTCGGCCATTCGGAACGGCGCGAAGATCATGGCGAGACCGACGCGGCCGTCCGCGCCAAGGCCGAAGCGGCGCAGGCCGCGGGCCTTTGCCCCATCGTCTGCATCGGCGAAAGCCTGTCCCAGCGCGAGACGGGCGAGACGCTTCACGTGATCGGCGCGCAGCTCGCGGCGTCGCTCCCCGAGACGATCTCGGCAGAGAATACCGTTGTCGCCTACGAACCGATCTGGGCCATCGGCACCGGCAAGGTGCCGAGCGTCGCGCAGATCGCCGAGGTGCATGATTTCATCCGGGCGGAACTTGAAAACCGATACGGGCCCGATGTCGGCGCTGCCGTCTCGCTGCTTTACGGCGGATCGGTGAAACCGGACAATGCCGCCGCGATCTTCGAGGTCGACAACGTCGATGGCGCGCTCGTCGGCGGTGCCTCCCTCAAGGCCGGGGACTTCCTCCCCATCATCGCGGCCCTCGCGAACAGCTAACCCGCGAAAAGGCGAAAGGCGCGCCACCCCGGGCGCGCCCCCTCGCTTCATCTTTCCAATACAACTCCTGCACCGCCGTCGCAGCTATCGCGACATCGGCCAGCCTCTTGTTACTTAGTGATGATCTCCGGCCCCATCATCAGCGTCGGCAGCCATGTGCTGAGGATCGGGATATAGGTCACCATGATCAGGAAGAGGAAGAGCACCGCAAGGAACGGAAGGGCCGCGCGGACCACGTTCATCATCGGCATGTTGGCGACACCCGAGGTCACGAAAAGGTTCAGACCCACAGGCGGCGTGATCATCCCGATTTCCATGTTCACCACCATGATGATGCCAAGGTGAATGGGGTCGATCCCCAGCTCGATGGCGATGGGAAAGACCAGCGGTGCGACGATCACCAGCAGCCCCGAGGGTTCCATGAATTGCCCGCCGATCAGCAGGATCACGTTCACGATCACAAGGAACATCACCGGCCCGAAACCCGCGTCGAGCATCGCTGCGGAGATCTGCTGCGGGATCTGCTCGTCGGTCAGCACGTGCTTGAGAATCAGCGCGTTGGCGATGATGAACATCAGCGTGATCGTCAGCTTGCCCGCCTCGAACAGCGTGTTCTTGGTGTCGCGGTGAAAGAACACGGTGATCAGCGACATCGGCTTCTGGATCAGCGACAGGTTGCGCCCCTCGCCGTCCACATGCAGCGGCCCCATGTCGCGGTAGACGAAGGACGCGATGAAGAAGGCATAGACCGCCGCGACGGCGGCCGCCTCGGTCGGCGTGAAGATGCCGCCGTAGATGCCACCGAGGATGATGACGATCAGGAAAAGCCCCCAGCCCGCCTCGCGCCCTGAGGTCAGCACCTCGCCCCAGCCGAGCCACTCCCCCTTGGGCAGGTTGCGCACCCGCGCGATGATGTAGATCGTCACCATCAGCATCAGCCCCGCGAGGAGGCCGGGAATGACACCGGCAAGGAACATCCGTCCCACGGAGACGTCCGTTGCTGAGGCATAGACCACCATCACGATGGAGGGCGGAATGAGAATGCCGAGCGTACCCGCCACGGCGATGACCCCGGCGGCGAAATCCTTGGTGTAGCCCACCTCGCGCATCCCCACGATCACGATGGAGCCAATCGCAACCACCGTTGCGGGCGAGGAGCCGCTGAGCGCGGCGAAGAGCATGCAGGCAAAGACCCCCGCAATCGCCAGACCGCCCGGCAGATGCCCCACCAGCGCGATGGAAAACCGGATGATCCGCCGCGCCACGCCGCCCGTCGACATGAAGGACGAAGCGAGGATGAAGAAGGGAATGGCCAGGAGCGTGTAATGCCCTGCCATCGCCTGGAACAGCGTCTGCGCGATGGAGGCCATCGAGGTATCCGACAGCACCAGCAGGAACATGATGGAGGACATGCCAAGGGCCACCGCGATCGGCACCCCGATCAGCATCAGGCCGATCACCATGGCAAAAAGGACAACGACTTCCATGGTCTCAGTTCCCCGCGTTCATATGTTTGACGTCTTCGATCTGCTCTTCGACCTCGTGGCTGACGATCAGACTGTCCTTCTGGCCCTTCACGACGGCGATAAAGACCTGGATGAAGCGAAACAGAAGCAAGGCCATGCCGAAGGGCAGCATCGCGTAAGGAATGAAGCGCGGCAGTTTCTCGTATTCCTCGCCCTCGTTCATGATGGGCTCGATGAACCGCAGCCACTCGGGCATGGGCATGTCGATGGTCTCGTACCAGGCCTGATCCCGCGTCGGCGTGAAGCCGGTGGGGAACCAGCGCCCCGATGTGACGTCCATCCCGGCAAAGGGCGCCCAGTAGTCCCAGGCGCCTTTCAGCAGCATCATCGCGTAGATCACGCAGATCGCCGCCGCGATCACCGTCAGCACCTTGCGCGCGCCGCCGGAAAAGAGGTTGATCACCGCATCCACCCCGAGATGCGCGGTGACCTTGACCGCGTAGGAGACGCCGAAGAGCACCAGCCAGGCAAAGAGGAAGGTTACCGCCTCCAGCCCCCAGATGATCCCGGTGTTGAAGCCGTAGCGCAGCACCACGTTGATGAAGGTCAGGATCGTCATCAGTCCGAGAATGATGGCAATCGCCGTCTCCTCGAACTCGTGCACGAACCGGCCCAGGGCACCTTTCGGTTCATAAGTCGACATCGGCTCCCCCCGTCTGTCAGTCAGCCTGCGCGAAGGCCCGGCCCCGATCCGGAGCCGGGCCTTCGCCAGTGTCTTGTTCAGCTATCAGAAGCCGGCGTTGATCGCCTGTGCGGCGTCCACGTTCTCCTGGCCCACGTCATCGATGAACTGGTCCCAGACGGGTTTCATCGCATCGACCCAGGCCTGGCGCTGATCCGGTGTCAGTTCCACGATCTTGGAACCTGCGTCCAGCACCGCCTGGCGCGCCTCGGCATCGACCTGGCCCACCGCCGCGTTACGCTCGACCGTCACTTCCTCGAGGATCGTGGCAAGCTGGTCGCGCACGTCGGCATCCAGGCTTTCCCACCAGTCCACGGAAGTCACGACCATGTAGTCGATGATGCCGTGGTTGGTCTCGGTGATGCCGTCCTGCACTTCAAAGAACTTCTGGCCGTAGATGTTGGACCAGGTGTTCTCCTGCCCGTCCACAACCCCGGTCTGCAGCGCGCCGTAGACTTCGGAGAAGGCCATGGGCTGCGGGCTCACGCCGATGGCTTCCATCTGCGCCTTGATCACCTCGGAGGGCTGCACGCGGAACTTCAGCCCGGCGGCATCCGACGGCAGGACCAGCGGCTTGTTCGCAGACATCTGCTTCATACCGTTGTGCCAGAACTGCAGGCCCAGCAGGCCGCGACGCTCCATCGAGGCTTTCATGGCCTGGCCGGTCTCGGAGTTCTGGAAGGCATCGACGGCTTCGATGTTCTTGAACATGAAGGGCAGGTCGAAGATGCGGAACACCTTGGTGAACTGCTCGAACTTCGACAGCGAGGGCGCGGCCATCTGCACGTCGCCCTGCAGCATCGCTTCGAGCACCTTGTCGTCATCGTAGAGCGTGGAGTTCGGGAAGACTTCCATGCAGGCCTTGCCGTTCATCTCCTCGTTCACCCGCTCCATCAGGAGAGAGGCGGCGATGCCCTTGGGGTGTTTGTCGGTGTTGGTCACGTGGCTGAACTTGATGACGATCTCGCCATCGTCGCAGGCCGCAGCAACAGCGCCTGCGGATACGGAAAGTGCCAGTGCGGCAGCAGTCAGAAATTTCATTGAGGTCTCCTCCCAGAGATTTCGAATCAGGTTTTGGCAGGGATACACCTGCGCTGATCTCATAAGACGCGCCCTGGGACCGGCTCACAAGTCCGCTGGATCGGGTGATCCCTGTTCAAACTTTTGGACGATAAATCAGATGCTTGAAAAGCATCCGGTGGATGGTAGCGCTAGCGCGGGAAATACCTTGTGCGAATTTCCGCACAGCCAAAATCCGACCTGTGCGGAAATCCGCACAGGCTATTGGCGGAAATCCTCCGCGCGCAGACCGTAGCGAGCGAGTTTGTCGTAGAATGTCTTGCGCGGCAGCTTGAGCGCCTCTGCGGCGGCGCTGGCCTGACCCTTGGCCCGGCGCAAGGCGGTCTCGAGCAGGGATTGCTCGATCATTGACATCTGTTCGGTAAGCCCCATGGTCGCATCGGGCGTGATCCCCTCGGGAAGGCCCATGACGAAACGCATCGCTGCCGACATCAGCGCCCGCGCATTGCCCGGCCAATCCCGCGCCATCAACCCCGCGATCACTCCGGGCGTCACCTCGGGGGCCTGCAGCCCCGCCTGTTCGGCAGCCTGCGCCACGTAGCGGCGGAACATCACCGGGATGTCCTCGGGCCGTTCGGCAAGCGAGGGAATGCGGACACTGAGCGCCTCGAGGCGGTAATAGAGATCGGCGTTGAAGCGCCCGGCCTGCATTTCAGCCGCTAGGTCGCGGGTATTCCCGGCAATCAGGCAGACGCCGTTGAGCGCGCTGTCCGCCTCGCTCAGCGCCAGCTGCGCCTGAGGCGGCAGGTGAGAAACCTCGTCGATGAAGAGGCTGCCGCTTTCCGCTTCCCTCAAAGCGGCGTTCAGCTCATCCGGGGTGAGTGCCGCCGCGGCGCGCTTGACGAAAGGCGCCTTTGACCGCACGGAGCTGAGGTGGATCACCTCCGCCACCTTTGAAATGCCGGAACCGGGGGCGCCGGTGACCAGCGCATCCCCCTCGGCCTGCGCAACGATGCGCACCTGCGCGCGCAACCGCTCGGCCAGTTCGGACGTCCCGAAAAGCATCCGGGCGGCCGGGTCGCCGGTCTCGACAAGATGGCGCAGGCGGCGGTTTTCCAGAACCAGCGCACGGGTTTTCAGCGCCCGCTCCAGCGTGCTGATCAGTTCGGCGGGGGCGCAGGGTTTCTCCAGAAAACCGAAAGCCCCCTTGCCCATGGCCGAGACCGCCATGGGAATATCGCCCTCGCCCGTCAGCAGGATCACGGGCAGATCGGGGTCCTGCCCCTGGGCGTAGTCCAGCAGGTGAAACCCGTCGCGCCCCGGCATGCGGATGTCCGAGAGGATCACCCCTTCGAAGGCCGGCGTGATCCGGTCCTTGGCGGCAACGAAGGAGCCTGCGGCGATCGGGTGCAGGTCGGCCAGTTCCAGTGTCTGCGCAAGCGCCTCGCGCACCGCCGCATCGTCATCGACCAGAAGGACCTGTCCGCTCATGCCGCCGCCGCCGCGTCAGAGGCAGGGTCAAGCGTGACGGTAAAGACCGCACCGCCGTCCTGCAGGTTGCTGCCCTTGATCTGGCCACCGAAGCTCTGGACAATGCCGTAGCTTATCGACAGGCCCAGACCCATGCCCCCGGTCTCTCCCACCTGTTTTGTCGTGTAGAACGGATCGAAGACCTTGTCGGGCATTTCGATCCCCGGTCCGGTGTCGCGGAACTGCACGGTCACCGCCTCGCCCGAGGTGACCTCGATGGTGAGCGTCTTGTCGGGCTGGCCTTCCATGGCATCGACCGCATTGGTGATGAGATTGACAAAGACCTGTCCCAGCCGCACCTCGCCGCCGCGCACCCAGATCTCGCCCTCTGCGGGGCGATGAATGATCTCGACACCCGCCCCTTCCCGGTGTCCGCGCGTCAGCTCGAGCGCGGATTCAAGCACCGCGTTCACGTCGACCCGGCCCTGAGACAGGTTCTCCTGCCGCGCGAAGGCGCGCAGGTTCTGAATGATGCGCCCCATCCGCCCAGTCATGTCGGAGATACGGCGCAGATTGTCCTGGGCGCGCTCGGGCTTGCCGCGGGACAGGAACTGCACCGCGTTGTCGGCGAAGGACCGGATCGCCATCAGCGGCTGGTTCAGCTCATGGCTGATGCCGGCGGACATCTGCCCCAGCGCGCTGAGCTTGCCCGCCTGCACCAGATCGTCCTGCGCCTGGCGCAGCGCGGCCTGTGCCTCCTCCCGCTCCGCCGCCTCGGCCAGCAGCATCTCGTTCGTCTCGCGCAGCGCCGTCGTGCGCTCGGCCACCCGCGCCTCGAGCTGGCGGTTCGCGGCGGCAAGCGTGCGCCGCCGTTCCGACGCAAGAAAGAGCAGCGATCCGAAAGCAAGGCACAGCGCCGCCACCGCCGCCGCCTGCGCCAGCGCCAGCGCGCGGGTCTGGCCGACGTCGAGCAGCACCTCGCCCGTCATCCCGATCACCGGCAGCGCCTGCGTCAGGTGCAACGCCTCGCCCGGCAGGTAGGGGCCCCAGCCCAGCTGCCAGAGCTCGTGCGGCCCGAACATCCGCGCCGAGAAGGGTGGCGCATCGCCGGTGGGTGGAATCAGGCCCGGGCTCCCTTCGGGACGGGTCCAGAAGAGCAATTCGGAGCGGTTGGAGATATAGACCTCGCCCTGCGCATCGGTGAAGAAAGCGGCCGGGTTGGTGCCGCGCCAGTTGTAGTCGATCCCGTTCAGATCGGTGATGACGACAAGGGCGCCCTGCACCTTGCCGGCAGCGTCAAAGATCGGCGCGGCGTGAAAGAAGGCGCGCTGGGTCAGCGGTTCCGCCGGGCCGTGCCCCCAGCCAAGCGCGCCGCGCAGGGCACGCCGGACGTGGGCGTAGCGGCTTAGATCGACGGGCGGTCTCCCCGATGCGGAGATCACGACGCGGCCCTCCGGGCCGAGCACCAGCACGTCGAGGGCGGCGGATTTGTCCGCCACTTCCAGAAGCAGGTCGGTCGTATCCTCCGACGGTCCCGCGCGCAGGGCACGGTCGATGCCCGGGTGATCGGCCATCAGCACCGCGAGGTCGCGGTAGCGCTGCAGTTGCCCGACCAGCCGGTCGCCCGCGAGGGCAAGGTCCGCCTGCCCGCGCGCGGCAAGCTGGTCGAGCCCCTGCTGATAGGCATAGCGCCAGACCCCGCCTGCCAGCAGCAGAACGACACCGAGAAAGGCGAGCACGAAGAGGGCTCTCTGGCGCAATCCATCCGTCATTGCGCAAGATTGCCCCAGCCCCCTTGCAATGACCAGCCCTGCCCGGTTTCTCTGGGCTTATGAAAGTGTTGCACCAATCGCCGCTGGACCCCGATTTCGTCCAGAACCCCTATGCGTTCTACGACCGCGCCCACGCCGCGGGCCCCGTGGTGTTCTGGGAGGATTACGGCATGGCCGCCGCCTTCGACGCGGCAACAGTGCAGGCACTGCTGCGCGACCGGCGGCTGGGGCGCGCGCGGCCCGCACATCTGGTCGCCCCCGCGCCGGACCACCTGCGCGCCTGGCAGGCGCTCGAGGATGCCTCGCTGCTCGACATGGAGCCGCCACGCCATACGCGGCTGCGCGCGCTGGTTCTGCGGGCCTTCACCTCGCGCCGGATCGCCGGGCTGCGGCCCGAGATCGAAGCGATTGCCGATGACCTCTTGGCCGCGCTGCCCCGCGACGGGGCCTTCGATCTGATCCCGGCCTATTGCACGCAGCTGCCCGTGCGGGTGATCGCACGGCTGCTGGGTGTGCCGGAGGAGATGGCACCGGAGCTGCTGCGCTGGTCCACGGCGATGGTCGCGATGTACCAGGCGGGGCGCAGCCGCGCGACCGAGGACGCGGCGGAGCGCGCCAGCCGCGCATTCACGGAGTTTCTGACCGAATACATCGCCGCGCGCCGCAGCGACCCGCGCGACGACCTCATCACCAAATTGATCGCCGCCGAGGCGGACGGCGACCGGCTCTCGCCAGCAGAGCTGATCGGCACTTGCGTTTTGCTGTTGAACGCGGGCCACGAAGCCACGGTGCACAGCATCGGCAACGCGGTGAAGGCGTTGCTGGAGACAGGCACCCCGCCAGCGGCCCTGGCACCCGGTGCCATCGAGGGCACGGTCGAGGAACTGCTGCGCTTCGATCCGCCGCTGCACGTCTTCACCCGCTATGCCTACGCGGACATCGACCTGGGCGGGACCTGTCTCAGAAAGGATCAACAGGTTGCCCTGGTGCTTGGCGCGGCGGGCCGCGATCCCGCCGTCTGGCATGACCCGGCCCGCTTCGATCCGGCGCGTCCGTCCAAGGCCCACGCGGCCTTTGGCGGGGGACTGCATTTCTGCGTGGGCGCCCCGCTGGCACGGCTGGAACTGCAGATCGCCCTGCCCGCGCTTTTTGCCGCCCTGCCCGACATGCGCCTGTCCGAGCCGCCGCGCTATGCCGACAGCTACCATTTCCACAAGCTCGATCGCCTGATGATCACGCCCTGACACCCGCGATTCGGCGCGGGGTCAAGGATCGCGCAGCGACCACGCTTCGCGCGGCTTGTCCTTGAGGCCGCACCGAATCGTGAAGACCATGGAAAGAGGTCGTTCAGGACGCAAAGCGCCCTGAACACCTTCTCAGCACATTCAAAACACCTCACGGCAAGGGCAAGGCCGGGCTCCGGGGCTCACGGTGCAGCCGCCGCCAGGAATGTCGTCGCGCGCAAGCGCGTCCGCGGGATCACCCTTACAAGGGCAAAGCCACCGTCGACTTGATCTCTTCCATCGACAAAAGCGCCGTGACGTTGTGCACCCGCACCTCGGAAATCAGCGCCTGGTAGAAGGCGTCATAGGCCCGCGCGTTCCTGACCCGCACCTTCAGAATATAATCGATATCCCCCGCCAGGCGGTGCGCCTCCTGTACTTCCGGGCGGTCCTGCAGGGCCTTGAGGAACTTGCGCTGCCATTCCGCCTCGTGCTCTGAGGTGCGAATGAGGACAAAGAAACAGGCCTCGAACCCCAGCGCCTCGGCATCCAGCATCACGGTCTGCTGGCCGATCACCCCGGCCTCGCGCAGCTTGCGAATCCGGTTCCAGACCGGCGTCTTGGAAGAGCCCACCTGCCGCGCGATATCGTCAAGAGACTGGCTGGCGTCGCGCTGCAGCTCGGCCAGGATTTTCCGGTCTGTGTCGTCAATTCGGACGTTCATCTGCTTTATTCCCCTTCACGCGGTCGGTCCGTTTGTCTTTTCGCCAACCACGAAACAAATGTTCTTATTAACCACCCATACTGGCGGACTATCGGAACATTGTCCTAATCTCAAGGGAAATAACCGGTAGCAAGGGCATCTCCCATGGACCATTTCCCGATCTTCATCGCCACCCGCGGCCGCCATATCGTCCTGTCGGGTGGTGGCGATGCGGCGCTTGCGAAACTGCGGCTGCTCCTGAAGACAACCGCGCGCATTTCCGTTTTTGCCGCCGCACCGGCCCCCGAGATCATAGGCTGGGCCGAAGCAGGCAAGCTCGGACTGACGCACCGTGCCCTGCAGCGGGGCGATGCGCTTTGCGCGGCCCTCTTTTATGCGGCCAACGAGGATGCGGCGGAAGACCGCCGCACCGCAGGCATCGCGCGCGCCGAAGGGGCGCTCGTCAATATCGTGGACAACCTCGCCGACAGCGCCTTTATCACCCCCGCCATCGTGGACCGCGATCCGGTGACCGTCGCCATCGGGACCGAAGGTGCGGCACCGGTTCTGGCCCGCGCCATCAAGGCCGATCTCGAGGAGCGTCTGCCCGCAGCGCTTGGACCTCTGGCGCGGATCGGCAAGTCTTTCCGCACCCTCGCCGAGGCCCTGCCCTTCGGCCGCGCCAGGCGCGATTTCTGGCGGGACTTCTACTTCGGTGCCGGTCCCCGGGCGATCAGCGCTGGCGAAGAGCATCTGCGCCCTGCCCTCGACGCGCTGCTTGAGGATCATCTGACCCGTCCGAGCCGTGCAGGCCATGTGGCCTTTGTCGGTGGCGGGCCAGGCGATCCGGAACTGCTGACCCTCAAGGCGCGCCGCGCGCTCGACGAGGCGGACGTGGTGATCTACGACCGCCTGATCTCACCGGCGATCCTTGAACTCGCCCGCCGAGAGGCGGTGATGATCGACGTGGGCAAGGAGGGCTTCGGCCCCTCGACAGCGCAAGACGACATCAACGCGCTGCTGATCCAACATGCCGCAGGGGGCGCGCAGGTGGTGCGGCTCAAGTCCGGCGATGCCACCGTTTTCGGCAGGCTCGATGAAGAGATCGAGGCCGTCGAGGCCCATGGCATCGGCTGGCACATCGTACCGGGGATCACCTCGGCCTCCGCCGCCGTGGCGGCCATCGGGCAGAGCCTGACGCGCCGGGGCCGGAACGGATCGGTGCGCTTCCTGACGGGCCACGACATGAAGGGCTTTGCAGACCATGACTGGGCCACGCTCGCCCGTCCGGGCGAGGTTGCCGCGATCTACATGGGCAAGCGCGCCGCGCGCTTTGTGCAGGGCCGGTTGCTGATGCACGGGGCCGACCGCGCGACGCCGGTGACGGTGATCGAGAACGCCTCCCGCCCCGAGCAGCGCATTCTCTCGACCACTCTGCAGAGCATGGCCGAAGATATCGCCGCCGCCGACATGCGCGGCCCCGCCCTGACCTTCCTCGGCCTTGCGCCGCGCACAGCGGCGCTGGCCGCACAAAACTTCGCACTGGAGGAGACGGCCTGATGTCCCGCAAACCCTTCACGCCCAAGGTCATCACCGCCAACGCGCTTCTTGAGGGCGATGTCGTCTACCTCGCCCCGGACGGCTGGACCCGCGATCTGGCGCAGGCCGAAGTGCTGACCGACGAGGCCGACGCCGATTTGCGCCTCATCGAGGCTTCGGCCCAAAGCGACCGGGTGGTCGGCGTCTACCTGGCTGACGTCACCGTCGAGGACGGCGTACCCCATCCCACCCATTTCCGTGAGGATTTCCGCGCCACAGGCCCCTCGAACTATGCCCACGGCAAGCAGGAGCATCTGTGATGTACCACTACACCGACTTCGACCACGCCTTTCTGAAAGAGCGCAACGCCCAGTTCCGCACGCAGGTGGAACGCCGCCTCGACGGCAGCCTCACCGAGGATGAATTCAAGCCGCTGCGCCTGATGAACGGGCTTTACCTGCAACTCCACGCCTACATGCTGCGCGTGGCGATCCCCTATGGCACTTTGAACAGCCGCCAGATGACGCGGCTGGCCGATATCGCCGAGCGCTGGGACAAGGGGTACGGGCATTTCACGACCCGCCAGAACATCCAGTTCAACTGGCCTCAACTGCGCGATGTCCCCGACATGCTGGACGCGCTGGCCGAAGTGGGGATGCACGCCATCCAGACCTCGGGCAACACCATCCGCAACGTGACCGCCGACCATTTCGCCGGTGCCGCCGCCGATGAGGTCGCGGACCCGCGCCCGGTGGCCGAGCTGATCCGCCAATGGTCCACGGATCACCCCGAGTTCCAGTTCCTGCCACGCAAGTTCAAGGTGGCAGTGACGGGGTCGGAGGCCGACCGCGCCGTGATCATGGCCCATGACATCGGCCTGCGGATCGTGCTGCGCGGAGATGCGGTTGGCTATGAGGTCGTCGTGGGCGGCGGCCTTGGCCGCACGCCGATGATCGGCAAGGTGCTCTATGATTTCGTGACCGAGGACGACCTGTTGCCGACGCTCGAGGCCATCGTCAGCGTCTACAACCTGCTTGGACGGCGCGACAACAAGTACAAGGCGCGCATTAAGATCACCCTGCATGAGACTGGAATCGAAGCGTTTGGGGCGCAGGTGGACGCTAGGCTGGCGCAAATCAGGCCGCAGTTCGGCGGGATTGACCCCGCGCTGGTCGCCAGGATCAAGGGCGATTTCGCCCCGCCCGCCTTCTTCACCAAAGACCTTGCGCCCTACCACAGCGCCTACCAGTACGACCCGACCTTCCGCAGCTGGGCCAACACCAACCTCGCCGCCCACCGCAACCCCGATTACGCCATCGTCACCATCTCGCTAAAGGCGCACGGCAAGACACCCGGCGACGCCACCGCGCGGCAGATGCGGCTTATGGCGCAGCTGGCCGAGCGCTACGGCCACGACGAGCTGCGCATCAGCCACGAGCAGAACGTGATCCTGCCCCATGTCCACCGCGCCTTCCTGCCGTCGGTTTACCAGGCGCTCAAGGCCGAGGGGCTGGGCACCGCCAACATCGGGCTGATCTCGGACATCATCGCCTGCCCCGGCATGGACTACTGCGCGCTGGCGACCGCCCGCTCGATCCCGATCGCGCAGGAGATCACCATGCATTTCGATGCGCTCAAGCTTGAACACGATATCGGCCCGCTCAAGATCAAGATATCGGGCTGCATCAACGCCTGCGGACATCATCACGTGGGGCACATAGGTATCCTCGGCCTCGACCGGGCTGGTGTGGAGAACTACCAGATCACGCTCGGCGGCAGCGGGGCCGAGGATGCCACCCTGGGTGAACGCGCAGGGCCCGGATTCTCGGCGTCCGAGATCGTGCCGGCCATCGAACGGCTGGTGCTGACCTACCTCGACCTGCGCCGCGATCCCGGCGAGACCTTCTTGCAGACCTACCGCCGCCTCGGGCTCGCACCCTTCAAGGCCGCGCTTTACCCCGAGGCCCGCGCCGATGCCGCTTGACCTGCCCCACCCCCCCGGCGGCGGGGCCGGAACCGGCAGCCCAACGGCTGTTCCCGGCCCCGTCGCCACCGCGGCGCGGCTCAACGTTCAGATGCGCCACCATGAGGCCATTGACGTGATCCGCGCCGCGGTCGAGGCCGTGCCCCGGCTCGCGCTCGTGTCGAGCTTCGGGGCGGAATCGGGGGCGCTGCTGCACCTTGCGTCGAAGGTAAAGCGCGATCTGCCGGTGCTCTTCATCGACACCGAAATGCTTTTTCCCGAAACGCTCGCCTACCAGCGCGAGGTGGCGGTGAAGCTGGGTCTCACCCGGATCACGACGTTGCGCGCCGCCGATGCGGTGCTGCATGACCCTGACGGGCTGTTGCACCTGAGCGATCCCGACGCCTGCTGCGCCCTGCGCAAGACAGCGCCCTTGCAGAAGGCCTTGCGCGACTTCGACGGCTGGATCACGGGGCGCAAGCGGTTTCAGTCCGGCCAGCGCGCGGCGCTGCCGCATTTCGAAACCGAGATGCGCGACGGCGGGCCCGACCGGATCAAGATCAACCCGCTGGCCTTCTGGTCAGCCGAGGACGTCGCCGAATATATCGCCGAGAACAACCTTCCCCGGCACCCCTTGGTGGCGCGGGGCTATCCGTCCATCGGCTGCGCGCCCTGCACCTCGCCTGTCAAGGAAGGTGAAGACAGCCGCGCAGGCCGTTGGCGCGGCACGGCAAAAGACGAATGCGGCATCCACTTCGAGAACGGAAAAGTGGTCCGCCAGGGAGCATCCACATGACGCAACTCATCAATGACGCGGGTTTTGTCACCGACGACTGGGCCGGCGATTTCTGCGGCCCCGGTGCCGCCAATGACTGCCGCGCGCTGCATTTGCCCTCGGATACCCGGCCGGAGGACGTGGCCCTCACCCCGGCCCTGCAGATCATCCGCATCGACTTTCCCAGCTTTGCAGACGGGCGCGGCTTTACCATCGCCCGCGCGCTGCGCCTGCGGGGTTACACGGGACGCCTGCGCGCCCATGGCCATCTGATCGCCGATCAATACGCCATGGCCCGCCGTGCGGGCTTTGACGAGGTCGAGGTGACAGACGATATCGCCGTGCGCCAGCCCGAGGATCAGTGGCTCTTCCGCGCCAAATGGCAAGCCCACGACCACCGCGCGCGGCTGCGGGGCCAGCCTGCGGCGTGAGCGCCGATTGCCTTAACCCCTTCCATCCCCTAACAGTAAGGCCGCGAGCACGCCCTCGCGCGATATGAAGATGACCGAGCAGAGACCTGTGAACCAAGCCGCCGCCAAGCCCGTGCCGACCCTACCCGACGCGCAGACCGTTACTTCCGTTCAGCACTGGACCGACCGGCTGTTCTCTTTCCGTGTGACACGGCCCGCGTCCTTGCGCTTTCGCTCGGGCGAATTCGTGATGATCGGGCTGATGGGCGACCCGGACCCGGCAACGGGCAAGCAAAAGCCGCTTTTGCGCGCCTATTCCATCGCCTCGCCGTCGTGGGACGAAGAGCTTGAGTTCTACTCGATCAAGGTGCAGGACGGCCCCCTGACCTCGAAACTCCAGCATATTCAGCCGGGCGATCAGATCATACTGCGGCCCAAGCCCGTCGGCACGCTGGTCCATGACGCGCTGCTGCCGGGCAAGCGCATCTGGTTCTTCGCCACGGGCACCGGTTTTGCGCCCTTCGCCTCGCTTCTGCGCGATCCCGAAACTTACGAGAAGTTCGATGAGGTGATCATCACCCACACCTGTCGGGATGTGGCTGAGCTGGAATATGGGCGGCTTTTGATCGAGAAACTCAAAACGGATGAGCTGATGCAAGAGCTGATCGGTGCCGACCACCTTGCCAAGCTGCGTTACTACCCAACGACCACCCGCGAAGAGAGCCCGAAAATGGGGCGGATCACGACGCTGTTGCAGGATGGGACCGTGTTCCGCGACCTCGGGATCGACGGGATCACGCCAGAGACCGACCGTGCGATGGTCTGTGGGAGTCTTGGGTTCAACAAGGACATCATGGCCATCCTCGAAGGTTTCGGCCTTGAGGAAGGGGCGAACTCGGACCCCAAGCACTTCGTGGTGGAGAAAGCCTTCGTTGGTTAAGGCACCCTTCCCAACGAGACGAAAAAGCCGCGCCCGCTCCCGGACGCGGCTTTTGACTTTCAGATCGTTGGCCTTCAGAGGTTGAGTGCCTCGCGCAGACGCTCCAGCACCTCGCGGAGCGCGTCGGGATTGTCCTGCGCGGACCGCAACGCCTGCGTCAGAGTGGTCTTTTGCAGCGCGCCAAGCTCGGAGTTCTCGATCATCTCGCTGACCTTCTCGAAGTCGAAGCCATCGACGCTCAGCAGCTCTTCCATCATGGACGGGGATGCGAGATCGGTTGCCGGCACCGTCTCCTCTGTTGTCGCATCCACGGCTGCAGCGGCATTGTCGGTCGCGGTCTCTGCTGCATCCGTTGCCGTTTCGGCAGCCTCGGTTGCGGCCTCGGTGGTGGCTTCCGCGGCTTCGCTGGCTGCTTCGATCGTCGCTTCCGCGGCCTCGGTTGCGGTCTCGGCGGTGGCGCTTGCCGCCTCGCTCGCCGTCTCAGCGACGGTATCTGCCGTCTCGGTCACGGCTTCCTCGGTCGCCTCGGCGGCGTCGGTGGCGGTGCCGGTCACGGCATCGGCGGCGCTTTCTGCTGCGTCAGATGCGGCGGCAGCAGCATCCGTGGCAGTCTCCGTAACGGCATCCGCTGCATCGCTGGCCGCCTCTGTTGCGGCTTCGGTGGCCTCCTGCGCTGTCTCGGTCACGGCCGCAGCAGCATCGCTGGCGGCTTCGGCGGCCGTGTCGGCCGCTTCGGACGCGGTTTCAGCGGCGGTATCGACGAGGTTCTGTGCCGCTTCGCCTGCCTCGGCAGCGGCTTCGGACGCGGCCTCGGCTGCAGTCTCAGCGGCTTCTTCGACAGCCGCCGCAGCATCGCTGGCGGCCTCCTGCACGGCTTCAACCGCTTCTGTCACGGTCTCCTGCGTGGCCTCGACGGCATCTCCGGCGGCCTCGCTGGCCGCTTCGAGCGCTTCGGGCGCATTCACGGCATCGGCGGCATCTGACGCGGCCTGGGACGCATCGGTTGCGAGCTCGGTCGGTGACTTGCCCGAATAGAGCATGTACCCTCCGATCGCGACGATCCCGGCGACGATGATCCAAACCAGATTTCTCATGTATCTTTCCCCATTTTCCGGGCCCTGACAGCGTCATCCGACACAGGGCGCTTCATGGATGAAATGCGCAGCGCCCCCAAAAGGTTCAAGGGGAATTAAATTATTCCGGGCACCGCTGGCGGAATTTAGCGACTTGAAGAAGCCCCGCCGCGCGCGTAGTTTACGCACTCGATTAAACCTGAACAATCAAAGGATAACCACCATCGCTCGCAGACCGCATAACGCGCCGCCCACCCGTGACACGGGCCCGCGCGTCAATGAAAATATCCGTGCTCCCGAAATTCGACTGATTGGCGCCGACGGCGAGAATGTCGGCGTCGTGAGCCCCGCCCGCGCCATGGACATGGCCGAAGAAGCGGGCCTCGACCTGGTCGAGATTTCCCCGAACGCCAATCCGCCCGTCTGCAAGATCATGGATTTCGGCAAGTTCAAGTACGAACAGCAAAAGCGCGAATCCGAGGCGCGCAAGAAGCAGAAGATCATCGAGATCAAAGAGGTCAAGTTCCGCCCCAACACGGACAAGAACGACTATGATGTGAAGATGCGCAATGTCTTCAAGTTCCTCGACAACGGCGACAAGGTGAAGATCACCCTGCGCTTTCGTGGCCGCGAGATGGCGCACCAGAATCTCGGGCGCGAGCTGCTTGAACGGGTGGCCGAGGACACCAAGGAACATGGCCGGGTCGAGAACTTTCCCAAGATGGAAGGCCGCCAGATGGTCATGCTGATCGGGCCGCTGCCCAACAAATGATAGAAGCGCTTTCCGGGAATGCCCGGATGGTGTCTTTCAGGGCCGTGCCACCGGGCGCGGCCCTTTCTACATCTGCCGTTAAGGGCATCGTGCTAGCGCCTGATCAGGGGGACACGGCACATGGGCTTCAATTTCCGCATCTTCATCCTGGCGATGGCAGGGATCTCGGCTATCGTCTACGCGGTTTTCCTGCTTCCGCCACTGACCAGTGGCGGCAGCGCCCTGATGCCGGGGGTCAGCGAGGCCGAGCTGAGGGCTGCCATTCGCAGTGAGCATGCCTACTGCGAGACCAACAAGCAGGGGATGGATTGGGCCTGCTTTGCCGGCAAGTCCGGGATCGTGCTGGCCGCCGGTGCCCCGCGCATTCCGACGGCACAATACGCCGACCAGCGGCGATTGGCGCGGGAACAGGCGGCGGCAAGCTGCTAGTCCCATGCCCGCCGAAACGGAGCGGCCACGGCTCAGGCGGCCGTGGCCATCACGTTACTAGCGCAGCAGCGCCGTGATGTTACGCACCACGGCGCGGCGGTTTGCGGGTTCGGCATCAAGTGTCGGCACCTTCAGTGCGGATTCGCCGTATCCCTGCGTGATCATGTTCTCAGGCGGCACGCCGAAATATTCCGTCAGTGCCAGCGCCACAGTCTCGGCGCGGCGGTCTGAAAGCGCGAGATTGTAGGTGGCGCTGCCCACCGCATCGGTGTGACCCTCGACCAGGATCACGGTGCGCGGATCGCGTGCGATCAGCTCGCTCAGCGTGCGGCCGATCTTGGCAAGGCTGCGCGCCTGCTCGGGCCGGATCGCGGCGGAGCCCGTCTCGAAGCGCACCGCGTCAAGCTCAAGCTCCGGGGCAAGGGAGCGCACCTCGCGAATCTCGCGCACCTGGCGGAGCGAGAAACGCCCAAGCTCCTGCGCCGTCATCTCGGCCATGAGCGCCGCGCGCAGGGCGTCGTCGCTGGTGGCGCTGAGCTGTTGCGCGTTCTGCTCCACTCTGGGCAGGTCGGTCACGACGATCCGTTCCTCTTCCTGCAGATCGTCGAAAAGCACGTACTGGTTGCCCTGGGGGTCAACGCTGACCCGGCGCAGCACGCGGCCGTCGCGGCCACGGATGGTGATGATCTGCGATCCATCGGGCTTGTTCACGACCGTGCGGGACGACCCGTCGTTGAAAGTCTCAGTGCGGACCTCGTCGCCGGGCCTGCGCAGCAGCGCATCGTCGTCCTTGAGCACGCGCAGATCGCCACTGGGGTCCTCTACCACCACGCGGTCGCCGGAATTGCTGACCACGCGGTCGCCGTTCTTGAGCACGGAGCCCACGACAACGGCCCCAAGCCCCAGAAGCAGCGCCTTTTCGAACTTGCTGAGGCCACCGTCATCACGGGTTTCCGCCTGCTGGTCGCCGGTCACGGCGGTGGCGAATTCCTCGTTCGAGCTGCGCACCGCTTCTTCGGTCACCTCCTCGGTGACGACCTCCGCATCGCTCTGTCCTGCCTCGGCAGCGGCAGCGGCGGCTGCTGC
This sequence comes from Sulfitobacter sediminis, assembly GCF_040811725.1. Classification (NCBI taxonomy): domain Bacteria; kingdom Pseudomonadati; phylum Pseudomonadota; class Alphaproteobacteria; order Rhodobacterales; family Roseobacteraceae; genus Sulfitobacter; species Sulfitobacter sediminis. Next base: position 150,539 of record NZ_JBFNXX010000002.1, on the reverse strand, counting down.
GGCAGCCAGTTCCTCGGCCCGGGCGGCACGGCGCTGTTCTTCGAGCGCGGCGGCCTCGGCCTCTGCGCGTTCGGCGGCCTGGCGTTCAGCCACGGCCGCGTCGGTCTGGTTGAATTGCTGGCGCTCCGCAGCCGCGGCGGCCTGTTCTGCCGCCTGACGCTCGGCTTCAGCAGCGGCGGCCTGTTCTGCGGCCTGCCGTTCAGCTTCCGCGGCGGCGGCCTGTTCTGCGGCCTGCCGTTCGGCTTCAGCGGCGGCGACCTGTTCCGCGGCCTGACGCTCGGCTTCGGCAGCAGCGGCCTGTTCAGCCGCTTGACGCTCAGCTTCAGCGGCGGCGGCCTGCTCTGCGGCTTGGCGTTCCGCTTCGGCAGCCGCCGCCTGCTCTGCGGCCTGCCGTTCGGCCTCAGCGGCGGCGGCATCCCCGGCGATCTGGCGTTCTTCCTGCGCGGTCTCGGCAGGCGCGGCCGCGGCCCTCAGCGCTTCCTTCAGCGCGCCGGGCCCCGTGATCACCTGGCCGTCGAGGCTGCAGGGAAAGGTGATGACATCGGCCTCGGGGTTGCAGACCGGCGGCTCGCCCTGAGCGGCGAGGTTATGCGGCACCGCAAGCGCAAGGCTCAGCGTCAGCGCGGTGGTTGAATTGATCAGTTGTTTCATCCTGTACGTCCTTTGGGTGCGACTCCCCAATGGGGTCGCCTTTGCAGTCTAACGCACCTGTGCCCACCCCGTTCCGCTATGCAATAACATCAGCAAAAAACCGCGCCCCCTCGGGACGCGGTTTCGCAAGATACGGCGGTTTGACCGCTGTTATCCGATAGCGCTGACGGCGCGCCTGGTCATGACGGCGCAAAGGTGCGCGCGGTAGGCGCCGGTGCCGTGCAGATCGGAGATCATGTTCGAGCCGTCGAGGCTGAGACCGTCGAGCGCCGAGGCGGCGAAGTTACCGCCAAGCGCCGCTTCGGCCTCGGACCAGCGGAAGACGCCGTTGTTGGACGCACCGGTGATGGCCACGCGCACGCCGTCGTCGAACTTTGCGACAAAGCTCGCCACCAGCGGGAAGCGCGAGGCGGGCTGGAGGATCTTCTGGTAATGCGCGGCCTTCGGGACCGGGAACTTTACCTCGGTGACGATCTCGCCCTCTTCAAGCGCTGTTTCGAACATGCCCTTGAAATAGTCGTCCGCCGCGATCTCGCGGTTGTTCGTCACGATGGTCGCACCACTGCCCAGCACGCCCGCCGGATAGCAGGCCGAAGGGTCGTTGTTGGCGATGGAGCCGCCGATCGTGCCGCGGTTGCGCACCGCCGGGTCGCCGATATGACCCGCGAGCCACGCCAGCGCCGGGTAATGCGCCGCCGCCTCCCGCGCGACGGTTGCATGGGTGGTGCCGCCGCCGATGCAGAGCCGACCCGCGTCGTCCATGCAGACGCCCTTCATCTCGTCGATCCCCGTGAGCGAGACCAGAACCGAGGGGGCTGCCAGCCGCGCCTTCAGCGTCGGGATCAGGGTCTGCCCGCCGCTCAGGGTTTGCGCCTCTTCCCGACCCAGGGCCTTGACCGCATCTGCGATCGTGCTGGGCCGTTCCACGTCGAAATTATACATCGTCTTTCCTTTCTCTCAGAGGCCTCGGTGCATCCGTGCGACCCGTCCCCTGCTTCATCTTTCCACTACAATTCCGGGGGGTCCGGGGGGCTGCCCCCCCCGGTCTCCGGCAGACGGAAGCGCTTCAGCCGGCCTTCTGGATCGCCGCCCAGACATTGGACGGGCTCACGGGCATGTCCACGTGATCGACCTTGTGGCCACCCGACTGCAGCGCATCGACCACGGCGTTCACCACGGTGGGGGTTGAGCCGATGGCCCCCGCCTCACCACAGCCCTTCACGCCCAGGGGGTTGTGCGTGCAGGGCGTGCCGTTGGAGTGATCGACCGAGTAGAAGGGCACGTCCGAGGCGCGCGGCATCGCGTAATCCATGTAGGACGCGCTCAGAAGCTGGCCGTTCTCGTCGTAGGCGGTGTTTTCCAGCAGCGCCTGTCCGATGCCTTGGGTCAGGCCCCCGTGCACCTGCCCGTCCACGATCATCGGGTTCATCACGTTGCCGAAGTCGTCGGCGGTGGTGAACTTCTCGATCGTGACCTGGCCGGTGTCGGGATCGACCTCCACCTCGCAGGCATAGGCGCCCGCCGGATAGGTGAAGTTCGCGGGATCATAGAACGCCGTCTCCTCCAGACCCGGCTCGATGTCCTCCAGCGGGTAGTTGTGCGGCACATAGGCCGCCAGCGTCACGTCGCCCCAGGCCACGGACTTGTCCGTGCCCGCGACCGAGAACGCCCCGTCCTTCAGCTCGATGTCGCTGTCGGAGGCCTCCAGCAGGTGACCAGCGATCTTCTTCATCTTGGCGATGATCTTCTCGGTCGCGCGCACCATGGCCGGACCGCCCACCGCGATGGAGCGCGAACCGTAGGTTCCCATGCCCATGGGTGTCGAGGCAGTGTCGCCGTGCTGGATCTCGACCATGTTGGCATCAAGCCCGGTCATCTCGGCGATGACCTGCGGGAAGACGGTTTCATGCCCCTGCCCGTGGCTGTGCGATCCGGTCATGACCACCAGTCCCCCGGTGGCATTCACCCGCACCGTCGCACTTTCGTAGAGCCCCGCACGCGCGCCAAGCTGGCCCACGAGGTTCGAGGGCGCGATGCCGCAGGCCTCGATAAAGCAGTTGATGCCGAGGCCGCGCAGCTTGCCCTTCGCCTCGGACGCCTTGCGGCGCGCGGCAAAGCCGCCGAAGTCCGCGTTGGCCTCGAGCTTGTCCATCAGGCGGTGGAAGTCGCCGCTGTCGTATTCCACCGCGACCGGGGTCTGGTAGGGGAACTCGGTGACGAAGTTCTGCCGTCTGAGGGCGATGGGATCGACGCCCAGCTCCCGCGCCGCCTTGTCGATGACGCGCTCCAGCTGGTAGGTCGCCTCGGGCCGCCCGGCCCCGCGATAGGCGTCCACGGCCACGGTGTTGGTGAAGACCGCCTTGACGTTCACGTAGACGAGCGGGGTCTTGTAGTTCCCCGCCATCAGCGTGCCGTGCAGCCATGTGGGGATCGAGGGCGCGAAGGTCGAGAGGTACGCGCCCATGTTGGCATAGGTCTCGGTCCGGACAGCGGTGAAGTTGTTGTCCTTGTCGAGCGCCAGTTCGATCTTGGTCACATGGTCGCGCGCATGGGCATCGGTGATGAAGCTTTCCGTACGCGAACAGGTCCATTTGACCGGACGATTGAGTTCCTTGGCCGCGAAGGTACAGAAGGCCTCCTCGGCGTAGTGGTAGATCTTGGAGCCGAAGCCGCCGCCCACGTCGGGTGCCACCACCCTGAGCTTGTGCTCGGGGATGCCCAGCACGAAGGCCCCCATCAGGAGCCGGATCACATGCGGGTTCTGGGTGGTGGAATAAAGCGTGTAATCGCCGCTCGCGCGGTTGTAGTCCCCGATGGCCACCCGCGGCTCCATGGCGTTGGGTACCAGGCGGTTGTTGATCAGCTCCACCGTTGTGACATGGGCCGCGTCCTTGAAGGCCTGCGCCACCGCTTCCTTGTTCTCTTCGACAAAGCCCCAGTCATAGCAAAGGTTCGAGGTCAGATCGTCATGCACCTTGGTGGCGCCATCCTCGAGCGCTGCCTTCATGTCGATGACCGCCGGCAATTCCTCGATATCGAGTTCGATCGCTTCGGCCGCATCGCGCGCCTGTTCGTAGGTCTCGGCCACCACGGCGGCGATGGGATCGCCCACGTGGCGAACCTTGCCCTCGGCGAGGATCGGGTGCTTGGGCTCCTGCATGGGCTGGCCGTGCTTGTCGGTCACCTGCCAGCCGCAGGGCAGCCCGCCCGCCGCCTCGAAGTCCTTTGACGTGAAGATGCGCAGCACGCCCGGCATGCCTGCGGCAGCGGAGGTGTCGATCCCGTTGATCTTGCCGTGCGCCATGTCCGAGCGCAGAAAATGCACGTAGGCCTGTCCGCGCAGGTTGATGTCGTCGGTGTAATTGCCGGTTCCCGTCAGAAACCGGATGTCCTCGCGCCGCTTCGTGCTGGCGCCGATGCCGCCGTCCTTTGGCATGTCATTCCTCCCTGTTTTCCCTGACGCTCATCCGACCCTGCCGGGCCGTCATTGCGAAGAGGCCCCCGAAGGGCCCGATGAGCGGTGCTGTTTGTTATTCCGCCGCGATGGCCGACACGTCCTGTCCGGACGCCGCCATGATCGCCTTGACGATGTTGTGGTAGCCGGTGCAGCGGCAGATGTTGCCGTCAAGATAGTGACGCACCTCGGCCTCCGTCGGCTTGGGGTTCTCCTTCAGCAGCGCCGCCGCCGACATCACCATCCCCGGCGTGCAGAAACCGCACTGCAGCCCGTGGTGATCCTGGAAAGCCTGCTGGATCACGTTGAGCGAGCCATCGGCATTCGCCTGCCCCTCGATCGTGGCAACCTCGGCCCCCTCGGCCTCGACCGCCAGCATCGTGCAGGCCTTCACGGCCTCGCCGTTCACATGCACGACACAGGCGCCGCACTGGCTTGTGTCGCAGCCGACATGCGTGCCGGTAAGTTCCAGATTTTCCCTCAGAAATTGTGAGAGCAATGTGCGGCCTTCAACCTCTCCGGACGCAGCTTTGCCGTTCACGGTCATTTTGACCTGTGTCATTCGATCCTCCCTGACGTGTTCTTCTTTGGGGGGAGTTAAGCACGGGTCAGCGCAGTTGAGAACAGATAAAATGAATGTTTTTCGTCTCGACCGCCGGATCGGCCAGAGGGCGCGAGGAGCGCCTTGGCCTGCTGGCCCCCGTCTCCGGCCTAGCCCTTGGCGCGGCCCTGCCGGGGCTGCGGACGCGTCGGAATTTCCTTCAGCAATCCGCCAACGCCCATCCCGGCGATATCCGCCGAGCTGACCGGCACGCCGCAGATCACGCGGCTCAGCACCCAGTCCGCGCCGTTAAGCGCGGGCGCGCGCGCGCATCCCGGCAGGCCGATCACCGGTTTTCCCTGCACGTCCCCGATGAAAAGGAGGTTGCCGGGGTCAACCGGCATGCCGAAGCGCTCCACCCTGCCGCCCGCCGAGCGGACCGCCGAGGGTGCGACGTCATCCGGATCCGAGGTGGCCGAACCGGTCAGGATCAGCACGAGGTCCTCCGTCACCCCCGCGATGGCGTCGCGCAAGGGGGCTTCTGCATGGGGTACCATCACGATCTGGCCCAGCGACACGTCCAGCGCGCGCAGGCGGTCCTCGATGGCCCTGGCCCCCTTGTCGCCCACACCGCCCGGTATCTCGGTGATGATCAGCGTCGCGCTGCGCAGCTTCGGCGTCTCGAGGCTGACCGCCCCGCCACCCGCCGCCGCGATGGCGCGGTCCAGAGCAGTTTTCCCCACGGCATAGGAGATGATCTTGATCGTGGCCACCATGCCGCCCGCAGCCATCTGCTGCCAGGGCGGCACGGTGGCGATGGTGATCATCGGATCAACCGCGTTCACCGCGTCGAGGGCGGCCACGTCCAGCGCTGCGACGCCGGGGGCCTCCGCGATCAGGTTCACGCGGCCCGTGAAGGGGGCCGTCGTCTTGAGCCCCGTGCCGTTCCCCAGCACCGCCGCCGCCAGCGCCTCGGCCGCCGCGTTCTCGCCCACGTCCCCGGGATCAAGCCGGGCGACGATGACTTCCTCCAGCCCGGCCTCGGCCAGGGCGGCCAGATCCGCCGCAGTAAGCACCCGGCCCTTGCGCAGACGGCCCCTGGCAAGACCCACTGAATGGGCCAGCACCGCGCCCTCGGCCGCGCTCAGGGGGACGGGGCCGAACTTCACGGCTTCCTCAGGGTCTGGATCATCTGCGCGAGGATCGACACGGCGATCTCCGCCGGCCCCGCCGCCCCGATGTCGAGCCCGACGGGCCCGTTGATCCGCGCGATCTCGGCCTCGGTGAACCCCGCCTCCGAGAGCCGCCCGACCCTTGCCGCATGGGTCCGCGTGCTGCCAAGCGCCCCGATGTAGAAGGCGCCCGAGCGCAGCGCCACGTGCAGCGCCGGATCGTCGAGCTTGGGGTCATGGGTAAGCAGCACCAGCGCGCAGCGGGCATCCACCCCGATCTCGGCAAGTGCATCGTCGGGCCAGTCGTTGACCACGCGGGCACCGGGAAAGCGCGCCTGCGAACCGAAGGCCTCGCGCGGGTCCACGACCACCGGATCGAAGCCCACCTCCTGCGCCATGCGCACAAGGCTCTGGGCGATATGCACGCCGCCCACAACGATCAGCCGCAGCGGCGGGTTGTGGATCGCGACAAAGGTCGCCCCGTCCTCGCTGAGACCCGAGCGATCCATCCGGAAACGGGCCTCGTGCCCCTCGCGGACCAGCCTGCGGGTGGCGCCGTTCAGGGCCACCTCATAGGCCACCGGCTGCCGCGCCGCGCGTGCCGCGACCAGCTCGCGCAGCATCGCCTCGGGCATCCCGCCCTCGCCCACCGGCTCAACAAGAATGCGGATATTGCCGCCGCAGGCGAGCCCCACGGCAAAGGCATCGCCGTCGCTGACACCGTATTCCAGCACCCTTGTGCTGCCCGACCCGATCAGCTCCAGCGCCTCGACGACCACCGCGCCCTCGACGCAACCGCCCGAGACGGAGCCCTCCATCTGGCCGCCCTCGGCAATGACCAGCTGCGCGCCGACGCGCCGCGGGGCCGAACCCCAGATCTCGATCACCGTGGCCAGCGCCACGCGCCGCCCCTCCTCGATCCAGGCCAGCGCCTGTTCCGGTGCGCTCTCGCGGTGCTGCATGTGATCCTCCATCGTTCCTATCGGGCCGGAGCCGCCGTCGCGTGGGTGGGGCGTGCCGGAGGGATGGCCGGGGTTCAAGAGAAATTGCCGAGGGGCCCCTTCAGGGGATGCGGCTATTACTCTTGAACCCAGGACAGCGCTCTGGCAGGCACGTCCCATGCGAGGGCGGTTCCGGCCCTATCGGGACGGTGAGCCCGAAGCGCCCCTGCGAAAAATGTAATGCGCGGCTTGCCCGCGCTCAATCAGATTACGCCACGCGCGGGGAATACGCCACGGTCGCTTGCACAGTGTCCACGCGGGGATTACATCTGGCCCAAGTCGACACACCACCATGCCGGAGCCCTGCCATGCCCATGCAAGCACATGAGATCGAAGAGCTGATCCGCGCGGCCTTCCCCGATGCCAAGATCACGGTCGAGGGGGACGACGGTGTGCATATGGCCGCCATGGTAATCGATCCCTCCTTCAAGGGGATGAACCGCGTTCAGCAACAGCGCGCGGTCTATGCCGCGCTCAAGGGCAAGATGGACGGCCCCAACGGCGAATTGCACGCGCTGGCGCTGACCACCCGAGCCCCGGACTGACACCATGGGATGGCTGGCCCTTCTTGCGCTCGTGATTGCCGGAGGCGGCGTGATCGCCTTCCTGCAATACCGCGCGCAGTCGGGCACCTACCGCACCCTCGCCTCGCGCCAGCCGCCGCGCGCCGCGCGCGACGTACCGCTGGGGATGGAGGCGATGGACCTCGACAGCATCGGCCGCACCAACCGGCGCAACGACAGCCTCGAGCGGGGCACAACAAACTGGCTTGGCAGGGCGGGCTTCTTCGGCCGCACCGATTTCGATCCGCCGCCCCTCGCCGACGACGAAACCTATGCCGCGCGTTACCACGACGCGTTTCACAAGGAAAAGACAAAGGACAGCTGACATGAGCGACGCCGCAACACGCATCAAGGAAACCATCACCGCCAACGACGTGGTGCTTTACATGAAGGGCACCAAGGAAATGCCGCAATGCGGGTTTTCCTCCCGCGTGGCGGGCGTGCTGAACTACATGGGGGTTCAGTACCAGGACGTGAACGTCCTGGCGGACGAGGACATCCGCCAGGGGATCAAGGATTTCTCCGACTGGCCCACCATCCCGCAGCTCTACGTCAAGGGCGAATTCGTCGGCGGGTGCGACATCATCACCGAGATGACGCTCTCGGGGGAACTCGACACGATGTTCGACGAAAACGGCGTTGCCTATGACAAGGAAGCCGCCGACAAGATTCGCGAAGCCAACGGCTAGACCACAGGCGGCGGTCGGAACCGTCCGCCCCCTTGCATTCGCAAAGTGAACCCCTACCGTCCCATGAGATTTCACGGGACGGTTTTTCATGCAGGCGATTCTTCAATATGCCTCTTCGGCAGAGGCCTTCGTTCATCTTGCGACGGTCTGCTACGTTCTTGGGCTTCTGACCCGGAAAGAGCTGGTCTTGCGGGTGTTCCTGCTGCTGGGCACCACCTTCTACATTCTCTATTATTTTCACATCACCGACACGCCGCTCTGGGATGCCATCGTGGCAAGCCTGCTGATCGGAACCGCGAACCTGATCGTCATCTTTCGGATCTTCCGCGAACGCTCGACCTGGGGCATGTCGGAAGAGATGCTGGGCCTCTACAGGTCCTTTCCCAATTTCAACCCCGGACAGTTCCGCCGCATGATGGCACGGGCAGAGATCATCCGGGATTGCCCGGAAACCACACTGCTCGAAGAAGGCGTGGCGCCAGGCAAGCTCTACCTCACGATCACCGACGGTTTTGTCGTCTCGCGCGGTACACAGCACGCGGGCATCGGGCCCGGCACCTTTCTGGGCGAAGTCTCCTTCCTGCTGGGCGGCCCGGCCACGGCCCATGTCGCCGCCCGCAGGGGCAACAGCTATGTCGTCTGGGACACCGCCCGGCTTGCCCGGCTCATGGACAAGTCACCCGCCATGGCCAACGCGATCACCGTTTTGCTCAGCAAGGACGTGGCGCGCAAGCTGGCGGGCAGCTTCCCGGTTCGGGCCAGGTCGGTCCTGCCCAGCAGCCTGACCTGAGGGTCTCGGCACGGAACACAGCAGAAAGGCAGACAGGTTGCCCTGCTTGGTTTAGGCTCGGCACAGGGGGACAGCACATGGGACAGACAGATAGCTACGGCAACGCGATTTCCACGGGGTCAGCCGCCGCCTGCGCGGCCTATGACCGGGGCGTGCATCTGTTCCTCGGGGCGAATTTAGGCGCGGTCGGAGCTTTCGAAGAAGCGGTCGGACACGATCCCGCCTTTGCCCTCGGGCACGCAGCACTTGCCCGGGCACGGATGATGGGCGGCGACATGGCCGGGGCAAAGGCCGCCATCGGACGCGCTCGCGCGCTGGATGCAGACACCCGCGAAGGTAGCCACATCGCGGCCATCGGCCTTCTGCTTGACGGCAAAGCCTTCGAAGCACGCACCGCCGTCAAGGCCCACGTGCGGGACCACCCGCTCGACGCGCTGGTTGCCCAGCTTTGCTCGAACGTTTTCGGCCTGATCGGCTTTTCCGGCGAAGTGGGACGGGAGGCCGAGCTTCTGGCCTATACCGGATCGCTCCTGCCGCACTACGGCGACGACTGGTGGATGATGTCGATGCACGCGCTGTCGCTTTGCGAGACCGGGCAGATCGACGCCTCAATGGCGCTGATGGAAAAATCCCTTGCTCTGAACCCTCGCAACGCGAACGCCTCCCATTTCAAGGCCCACGCCCAGTACGAGGCAGGCGAGACCGGGGCCGGGCGCGCCTATCTTGCGGATTGGCTGAAGGAATACGACGACCGGGGCGTTATGCACGGCCATCTCAGCTGGCACGTCGCGTTATGGGCGCTGCATGCGGGCGATGAGGCAGCGATGTGGGACGCGCTCGACAGCCGCATCGGTCCCGGCGCGGCAAGGGGCCTGCCGATCAACGTTCTGACCGATACCGCCGCCCTGCTCTACCGCGCGGAACTTGCGGGCTTTTCTGTCGCCCCGGAACGCTGGCAGCAGTTGAGCGACTACGCGGCACAATATTTCCCCCAGACCGGCCAGAGCTTTGCCGACATGCACGCCGCCCTCAGCCACGCCATGGCGGGCCAGACCGACCGTCTGGCGCGGATCGCCGAAGAGGCCAAGGGCTTTGCCGGTGACCTTGTCCGCCCCGTTGCACAGGCCTGGGGAGCCATCGCGCGCCATGACTGGACGGGCGCACTTGAGGAACTGACACAGGTGATGGGCAGCACCGAACGGCTTGGCGGCAGCCGCGCGCAGCGCGATCTGCTGGAGCTTACCTACGCCAATGTGCTGATGAAACTGGGCCACCCCAACGAGGCCTGCCGCAGCCTGCAGACCCGCAGGCAGGTGCTTGCCGCGTCACCGCCCCTTGCCGGGTTCGCCTGAGAGCGCCTTCAGCCTGCCTTTTCCTCGACCGCCGCCGCCAGCGCCTCGGCCTGCGCCGCCAGTTCGGCCAGCGTCTCGGTCACCTGCTGGGGGACGACCGGCACCTCGATGCGTTCGGGCTCTGCAGTCGCGTTGCGCAGACCGGCGAGCTCCGCCTCGCGCTCGGCGAGTTCCGCGCGCACCTCGGCGATCCGGTCCTCGACGCTTGCCGTCTTGTCGGCCAGCATCAGCCCCGCCATCAGCAGCATCCGCGCCTCGGGCATCCGGCCCACCTGGTCGCTCAGCACCTGCGCCTCGTCATCCAGCATCTTGGCGGCTGCATGCAGGTATCCCTCTTCGCCGTCCTGGCAGGCAACCTCGAACTCGCGGCCGCCGATGGTGATCCGTACCTCTGGCATCAGGCGTTCTCCTCTTTGCTGGGGGCGGCGTCGCTGGCCCCGTCCAAGAGCGGCGTCAGGGCCGACAGGATGGCGGTGCTCTCGGCCACGTCGGCGGCGCGCGCGGCACGCAAGCCGTCAAGCTCCGTCAGCATCGCCTTGTTAATCAGATGCGCATCGCCGACGCCTTCGGCATTGGCTTTGCGCAGCGCCGCGCAAGCATCCGTCAACTGCTCGTTCGCACGCCGCAGACGCTGAAGTTCGAGGTCGAGCTGCGCCATATGCGCCTCACCCTCCTCGATCTTTGCCTGCAGAATGCCGATCTCGGCGTCCGTCTTGGTCCGCAGCGCGCGCACCCTCTCCTTGAGTTGCGCATTTGCGGTGCGCTCATCCTCGAGCGCCTGAAGGGTCTCTTCGTCCGGGCCAGCCGGTGCGCTGCCGATCTTGTCGAGCCCCTGTGCCACGCGGTCCATGGCCGTCGCGATGCGGCGCTGCAATTCCTCGATGTCGCTCATTGGCCGGTGTTCTCCCTCGTTGTCCGCCTTGCTTGTACGGTTTCACCTTCCACGGGCGCAACCGAATCGCCCCCGCCTGGACTTTTCCCGATCCTAAACAAAGAACGAACCGATTGCGCCCCCCGTTTGAGATCAGCCACTTGAACGGCAAAGCTGAACCGATGCCTCAGGTGGGCAGCGGCGGCCTGCCGCCTTTGGCTTGAACTTTGCGGGGGCGCTGGTATGCACGGGCGCGACCGGCCCATTGCTTCGATAAGGATACATCCCTTGGATCTCAACGCCCTGCGTACCGCCAATCCGGACCACTGGTCCAAAGCCACCGCCATCCGGGCGCTGACCCTCGACGCCGTCGCCGCCGCGAATTCCGGCCATTCCGGCATGCCCATGGGCATGGCCGATGTCGCCACGGTGCTTTTTGAGAAACACCTCAAGTTCGACGCCGCCGATCCCCGCTGGCCCGACCGCGACCGTTTCATCCTGTCGGCGGGCCACGGCTCGATGCTCCTTTACTCCCTGCTGCACCTTGTCGGTGATGCGCAATTCCCGATCGAAGAGCTGAAGAATTTCCGCCAGATGGGCGCGCGCACCGCAGGCCACCCCGAGAATTTCCTTGCCGACGGAGTCGAAACGACCACTGGACCTCTGGGTCAGGGCATCGCCAACTCGGTCGGTTTCGCCATGGCCGAGGAAATCCTGCGCGCCCGCTACGGGAAGAAGATCGTTGACCATTACACCTATGTCATCGCAGGCGATGGTTGCCTGATGGAGGGTGTGAGCCAGGAGGCAATCACCCTGGCGGGCCGTCACAAGCTGTCGAAGCTGATCGTGATGTGGGACAACAACAACATCACCATCGACGGCCCCGTGAGCCTCTCGGACAGCACCGACCAGATCGAACGGTTCCGCTCCGCCCAGTGGCACGTGATCGAGGCGGACGGCCACAACCCCGCCGACATTGACGCGGCCCTCACCGAGGCACGCGCATCCGACCTGCCCACGATGATCGCCTGCAAGACGCACATCGCGCTGGGGCATGCGGCGCAGGACACCTCGAAAGGCCACGGCGCGCTGACCGACGCCGAACAAATGGCCGCGGCCAAGGCCGCCTACGGCTGGACGGCAGGCCCCTTCGAAATTCCGGCGGATGTCAAAGCCGCCTGGGAAGCCATCGGCAAGCGTGGCGCGGACGAACGCCGCGCCTGGGAGGAGCGCTTCGACAGCATGCCCCGCTCCAAGCGCGAGACCTTCAACCGGGCCCTCAACCTCGATGCCCCAAAGAAACTCAGCGCCACCATCAAGGCCTTCAAGAAGCAGATGTCCGAAAGCGCGCCGAAACTGGCCACCCGCGCCTCGTCGGAAAAAACGCTCGAAGTGCTGAACCCGGTGATGACCGAAACCGTTGGCGGCTCAGCCGATCTTACAGGGTCCAACAACACCAAGACCGGCGATCTTGGCGTCTTTGACACGGACAACCGCGCGGGCCGCTACATCTACTGGGGCGTGCGCGAACACGGCATGGCGGCTGCCATGAACGGCATGGCGCTGCATGGCGGCATCCGCCCCTACGGCGGCACCTTCATGTGCTTCACCGATTACGCCCGCCCCGCGATGCGTCTCTCGGCCCTGATGAAGATCCCGGTCGTCTACGTGATGACCCACGATTCCATCGGTCTGGGCGAGGACGGCCCGACGCACCAGCCGGTCGAACATCTGGCGATCAGCCGGGCAACGCCGAACACGCTGGTCTTCCGCCCCGCCGACACGATCGAGACGGCGGAGGCCTGGGAAATCGCGGTGACGCAGAAATCCACACCATCGGTCATTTCCCTGACCCGTCAGGGCGTGCCCACGGTGCGCACCGAGCACAAGAATAACAACATGGTGGAACGAGGCGCCTATGTGCTCGCCGACGCCGAAGGAAAGCGTCAGGTCATCCTGATCGCCACCGGCTCCGAAGTGCATCTGGCCATGCAGGCCCGCGAGATGCTGCAGGCCGAGGGCATCGGGACACGCGTCGTCTCCATGCCCTGCATGGAGCTTTTTGCCCAGCAGGACGAGAAGTACCGCAAGCGCGTCCTGCCGGGCGGTGCGGTGCGCGTTGGTATCGAGGCCGGTGTGCGGCAGGGCTGGGACCAGTGGCTTTTCGGCGAGCGAGGGAAATACGGCAAGGCCGCCTTCGTCGGCATGGATCGCTTTGGTGCCTCCGCCCCCGCGGAAGAGCTTTTCGAGAAGTTCGGGATCACCGCCAAGGGTATCGCCGCGGCGGCCAAAGGCCTTCTCTGACCGAAATCGGCGATTTTTTGCCTTCCGCCCCGCCCCACCCTGGGCGGGGCTTTTTCATGTGTGATGCCCCTGATTCTAGGCGAAAAATCGCGTCCGACCGGCAAGCGCTTGCCTGAAAAACCCTGTTGCACCGCTGCCGCTGTTCTTCGTCAACCGTCACACCTAGAGTTGAAAACGAATACGTTAACCTAATCTTTGTGATTGAGGAGCTAGTTTGGAACAGCAGGAACAGAAGAAAGGACGCCCGATGCCCATCGCCATCCTTTTGGCCGCCATCTGCGCGGGCCTCTTCTTCGCCCTGATCTGGATCGGGATCGGGGGAACAGTTCTTTCCGCTCTGGTGATATACACGCTCTCGGGCAATCTGCTGATTGCCGCCATCCTGGCTCAGGTCGCCCTGCGAAACCCCCGTCCCGCCTATCCCTCTCGGGCCGCGTGAAACCGTAGCGGCAGACTGTCCAGCGCCCGCATCGCGTTGCCCGGCCGCCAGACCGCGCTTCCCACCAGTTCAATCCGCGCGACCTTGCGCGCCAGCGCGCCAAGAACCGCCTCAAGCTCTGCCCGCGCGATGTTCTGCCCGACGCAACCGTGAATGCCGACGCCGAAGGCGAGATGCCCCTTGGGCCTGCGATCCAAGCGGAATACCTCCGGGTCTCCCCATTCCTCGGGATCGAGGTTCGCCGCCCCCAGCACACAGAGCATCTTGGCCCCTTCCGGTACGGGCAGACCCGACACCTCCGTATCCAGATCCGCAGTACGGCAGAAGGTATGCACCGGCGAGGTAAAGCGCAGCACCTCCTCGAAACAGGGTTTGGCAAGCGCGGGATCGGCGCGGAGTCTGTCATACTCACCGGGGTTCATGGCCAGGCACCACAACGCGTTCCCGATCGCTGTCACCGTCGTGTCCACCCCTGCCGACAGGAATGACCGCACCAGCATCCCCGCCTCGTCATGGGTGATTTCACGCGCGTCGGCGGCGGCATAAAGCGTCTCACCCATGCCGCCGGGCAACAGCCTGTCGCGCGCGCAGGCGCTGTTGATCCAGCCCGCGATCTGTGGCGCGTTGCGCAAGGCGGCCCTGCGCAGTTCATTGTCCGGTCCTACGCTGTTGAAAACCATCGCGCCGTAATCGACCAGATGGCGCGGGTTGGCGTCCTTCATGCCAACGGCCTTGGGAAACACCGTAGTCGGGAAAGCTTCGGCAAAGTCGGTGACGGCCTCGAAAGCCCCCCGTGCGATCAGATCGTCCACCATCGCCTCGGCAGTCTCGGTGAACATCTCCCGCTGAGCGGCGGCAACGCGGGGGGACATGGCCCGGATCATCACCCGCCGTGTATGCGTATGGGCAGGCGGATCGGCCTCCAGAATGATGGATGGTGGCCGCCAGGCTTCGGTGTGCTTGAAATCATCCAGTCCCACGCCCCGCGAGGATACGAAGCGTGTGTAATCGGAGAAAACCTCGCGCGTTTCGGCATAGCGGCCCACGGCCAGAACGGCGTATTTCGGGATGTATACCAGCGGCCCCTTTGACCGCAGTTCGGCGTAATAGGGCTCCGGATCGCGCAGAATATCCGGCGCATAAGGGTCGATGTCCCAGACCGGCACCCCTTTGGGCGGTTCAATGGCCTTGTGACCCGCGATCATCTGCATCCGGAACTCCCCTTCTCAAGGGGAGTGTGCCGCAAATGCGCCGTTCCCCAAAGCCTAATTCGAGAAAACCGCCCGCCAGGCCGGGGTGACCAGTTTCTCACCGATGGGGATCAGCACGAGGCCGAGGGCAAGACCCAGAACGCCGTCCATCACGGCCTTGGCGAACCATTCCGTTGCCCCTTCCAGCGCGGGCGGCACCGCATGGCCAATCGCATAGGCCCAGTCGTGAATCAGATGGCCCAGCGTACCGAACCCCATCTGCTCGAGCCCGTGTACGATGATCGACCCGCCAACCCAGAGCATCGCCGCCGTGCCCACGACGGTGAGCAGCTTCAGGAAACCCGGCATGCCCCTGACCAAGCCCCGACCGATGGTCCGGGTCAGGCCCAGCCGGCCCTTGTTGGCCATCGCCAGGCCGATATCGTCCATCTTCACGATCACCGCGACCGAGCCGTAGACCGCGACGGTGATCATCACTGCGACCGCCGCCAGCGTGGCCGCCTCCATCCAGAAATTCGTGGGCGGGATGGCGGCGAGGGCGATGGTCATGATCTCGGCCGAGAGGATGAAATCCGTCTTGATCGCACCCTGCGCCTTCTGTTCCTCCAGATGGGCCGGGTCCTCGATCACCTCGTCCTTGTGAGGATAGTCCTCGTGGCCATGGCCACCGACACCGAGTGCATGGGCCACCTTCTCGGCCCCCTCGAAACAGAGGTAGGCTCCCCCCAGCATCAGGAGCGGCGGGATTGCCCAGGGCGCGAAATTCGCCAGGAGCAGGCCAATGGGCAGAAGGAAGACCAGCTTGTTCCGGAGCGAGCCCTTGGTGATCCGCCAGATCACGGGCAGCTCCCGGCTCGCATCGAAGCCGTGGACGTATTTCGGCGTCACCGCCGCGTCGTCGATCACGGCCCCCGCCGCCTTAGAACCCGCCTTGGCGGCCTGCCCGATCACGTCATCGACAGAGGATGCCGCCACCTTGGCAATCGAAGCCACATCGTCCAGCAGCGCAATCAATCCGCTCATCGTCTTTCCCTTCAGCCGGGGCGGCCTGCCCCATCCAAGACACCTAGCCTTTTCGGTCGGCCGAGCAAATCCCATGGCCCGGCGCCTTTAACGCTAACACGAATATTTAGCGCTAACAGCAGCTTAGCTTGCGGATTTCCCCCTTTAATCTTTCCGAGACTCCCCGCTATAGAGCCCGCGAAGACCCTCCCCGGAAGGAAACGACATGCCTGTCAAAGTCGGTATCAACGGATTCGGCCGCATCGGTCGCTGCACGCTCAGTCACATCGCCGCCTCGGGCCGCGATGACATCGAGGTGGTCAAGATCAACGCCACCGGCCCCATCAAGACGGCGGCGCACCTGCTGAAATACGATTCCGTCCATGGCCGATTTCCCGGAGAGATCACCGTCGACGAGGGCTACATGAACCTCGGCCGGAACGACATCGAGGTGATGTCGTCCTACAATCTGGAAGAGCTGGACTGGACGGGCTGCGATGTCGTGCTGGAATGTACGGGCAAGTTCAACGACGGCAACAAGGCGGGCGTGCACCTTGAGAACGGCGCCAAGCGGGTGCTGCTTTCTGCCCCGGGCAAGAACGTGGACCGCACCGTGGTCTACGGCGTCAACCACGACACGATGAAAAAGTCCGACCGGATGATCTCAAACGGCTCCTGCACCACCAACTGCCTTGCGCCCCTGGCCAAGGTCATGCACGAGGCCATCGGGATCGAAAGCGGCCTGATGACCACCATCCACAGCTACACCGGCGACCAGCCCACGCTCGACCGCCGCCACAACGATCTCTACCGCGCCCGCGCCGCCGCCATGGCGCTGATCCCCACCTCCACCGGCGCCGCCAAGGCGCTGGGCGAGGTGCTGCCCGCGCTCAAGGGCAAGCTCGACGGCACCGCGATGCGCGTGCCTACTCCGAATGTCTCCGCAGTCGATCTGACCTTCACCGCGTCCCGCGACGTGACGGTCGAAGAGGTCAACGCCGCCGCCAAGGCCGCCGCCAAGGGGCCGATGAAGGGCGTCTTCGGCTACGACCCCGAGCAGAAGGTCTCCATCGACTTCAACCACACCGAGGAAAGCTGCATCTTCGCGCCTGACCAGACCATCGTCGTCGCGGGCCGCACGGTGCGCGTGCTGGGCTGGTACGACAACGAATGGGCCTTTTCCGTGCGGATGGCCGATGTGGCCGTCGCCATGGGCAACCTCGGCTGATCCACCTTCGCGCCCCGCTTGCACGCCGCCTCCGCCCCTGTCATATCGGGGCGGACGCAACGGAGTCCTGTCGTGACCAACCGCATCGCCATCATTCTCGGCCTCCTGATCGTGGGCGCGATCGTGGTGGACGCGATGTTCTTTGGGACGGAGCACCTCATCTTCCTTGCCAAGAAGATGCTCGAGCTGATGGAATGGATCGCATTCTGGCGCTGAGAGCAGCCCCCGTTCGCTAAATTGTATCGGTACTTGATTTTGCCGGGCCAGCCGTTGACAGGCGGCGAAGTCTGATCAAATTCGAAGCGTGAAATTTGATCAAAAGGCAGAGCAATGGCCGTGAAACTGGGCATCAACGGGTTTGGCCGCATCGGGCGCTCCATCCTGCGCGCGCTCATGGAACGTCCGCCCGAGGGGCTTGAGGTCGTCGCGATCAACGACCCCGCGCCGCTCGAAACCATCGCCCATCTCTTTGAATTCGACAGCATCCACGGCAGATACCGCCACCCGGTCACAACCGGTCCGGACTGGATCGACGTCGGTGCAGGCCCGATCCGCGTAACTTCCGAGCCTGCCCCCGAGAACCTGCCGTGGCGCGACGTGGACATCGCACTTGAATGCACAGGTCAGTTCCGCACCACTGACCAAGCGGCCCGTCACCTGCAAGACGGCGCCTCCCGCGTCCTGCTCTCCTCGCCCGCAAGGGACGACATGAAGACGGTGATCTACGGCATGAATCACGACAGCCTCGCGCCCGGGGATCGCCTCGTCTCCAACGGTTCGTGCACCACGAACTGTCTTGTGCCCGTCGCCCATGTCCTCGACGAGGCGTTCGGCATTCTGCGTGGTCACATGACGACCGTGCACTGCTACACGGGCAACCAGTACCTGCATGACCGCGCGCACGAGGACATCTACCGCGCCCGCGCCGGTGCGCTTTCCATGGTGCCCACGGTCTCGGGGTCGGCAGGCACCCTCGGCCGGGTGCTGCCCCACCTCGCCGGCAAGATCGCCAGCACCGCGATCCGCGTACCGACACCCAATGTCTCCTGCTGCGATCTGGTGGTCGAGACCCGCAAGGCCGCGACCCCGTCCGAGATCACCGCCGCCATGCAGGCCGCCGCCGACGGTCCCCTCGCCGGTATCCTGAGCGTCGAGCGGCGCAAGCTGGTGTCTGTCGACTACCGCCAGGACGTCCATTCAGCGATCTACGCGGCCGATCAGACCGAGGTGCAAGAGGGCACGCTGCTGCGCGTTCTGGCCTGGTACGACAATGAATGGGCGTTCTCGCACCGGATGCTGGACGTGGCGCGGGTGATGGGCGGCCTTGACTGACCTCAGGTCTTGCCCAGCCGCTTGAGCAGCGCGGCCTTGACCCGTGGTGTGACGAACTTGCTCACGTCCCCGTCAAGCCGTGCGATCTCTTTCACCAGCTTGCTCGCAATCGCCTGATGCTCGGCCTCGGCCATCAGAAAGACCGTCTCGATCGAATTGTCGAGCTGCCGGTTCATGCCGACCATCTGGTATTCGTACTCGAAATCCGCCACCGCCCGCAGGCCGCGCACGATGATCTGCGCGCCAACGTCGCGCGCGCAGTCAATGAGAAGGTTTTCGAAGGGATGCGCGACGATCTCGACGCCCGTCGCCCTGGTCAGGCTGGCGCATTCCGCTTCCAAGAGTTCGACCCGCTCCTCAAGCGAGAAGAGCGGCCCCTTGTCCCGGTTGATCGCCACTCCGATGACCAGCTTGTCGACCAGCGTCGTGGCCCGCCGGATGATGTCCATATGTCCCAGCGTGATCGGATCGAAGGTTCCGGGATAAAGGCCAATGCGCATGAGACTTCCAGACTGGGTTCAACTTGGCGCGCAAGCAAACATGGCTTGCCCCCGGGTGCAAGCCGGTTAATGGCCCATGATCATGCCTTCGAGGGCATTCTTCTCCATCGCCAGCTCCGTCAGCCGTGCCTTGACCACGTCGCCCAGGGTCACGATCCCCACAAGCTCGCCGTCCTCGATCACCGGCATGTGGCGGAAACGACCATCGGTCATGGTCTGCAGGATTTCATCGGCGCGGTCATTGCGCGTGCAGGTGACCAGCTTCGACGTCATCAGCTTGTCGACCGAAAGGCTCAGGATACCGCCCCCCTGGTTGCCAAGCTCGCGCACGATGTCGCGCTCCGACAGGATGCCAAGCGCGGTCTTGCCGTCGGACGAGATCACCAGCGTCCCGATCCGCTTGTCGGCGAGGATCTTGGCGGCCTCGGAAACCAGCATGCCCGGTGCTGCCGTGACGACCGTATCCTCCGCCTTCGACTTCAGAATTTGTGAAACCAGCATCGCAGCCCTCCTGTTGCGCATTCCCCTGACCCTCAGCGTCGGCCAGAAAGGGCATTTGTGTCAAGCCTTTGCCTCCAGCCGCGCCACCTCGCTGCGCAGCGCGCCGCTCAGCAGTTCGGCGAACTGGCGCAGCCGTGCGTTACGCCGGTCGTCCGCATGGCGGATGAGGTAGAAGGCGCGCCTGAGATGCACCTCCTCCGCAAGGACCCGCCGCACCCCCGGCAGAAACGGCAGAGCGAAGTCATGCACCACCCCCACGCCGCCCCCCTGCTGGATGATGTGCCCCTGCACCGACACGGAGTTCGAGGCAAGGTTCACCCGCGCAAGGCCAAGGTCGGCCAGATAGTCCAGTTCCCGGTCAAAGATCATGTCAGGGATGTAACCGACGATCCGGTGCGCCTTCAGGTCCGCCACCGTCTCGATGGGATCATGCTGCGCCAGGTACGTGTCCGCCGCCGCGAGATGCAGGTGATAATCGGTGATTTTCTGCACCATCAGCCTTCCTGTATCCGGCGCGCTCACCGCAATCGCCATATCCGCCTCGCGCCGCGACAGGTTGAAGACCCGCGGCAAGGCGACGATCTGGATGTCGAGCCCCGGATGCTCCGCCCCGATCCGCGCACAAACCTGCGGCAACAGAAAGTTAGCACTCCCGTCCGGCGCCCCGATCCTGATCTGCCCCGTCAGCCGGTCGCTCGGCGCCGCGACCCCGGCGGTGGCCAGCCGCATTGCCTGCTCCGCCGCCTCCGCCCGTTCCATCAGCCGCGCGCCAGCCTCGGTCAGCGCATAGCCCTGCGGCGACTTCACGAAAAGCGACACCTCCAAGGCCTTCTCCAGCCGCGCCACCCGCCGCCCCAGCGTCGCCGGGTCCAGCCGCAGCTGCTTGCCCGCCCCCGACAGGCTCTGCTCCCGCGCCACCGCCAGAAACAGGCGCAGGTCATCCCAGTTATGCGCCATCCCCTCGCTTCATCTTTCCACTACAACTCATCCGACATTTCCACGCGCGTCACGTTTTGCATTTCTGCAAGACTGTTTTGCCCAACTGCCTCTGTTCCTCGCCTTTTTGCAAGACTAAACTGCGCGCAAATCGGAATGGAGGATCACATGCAAGAACTCACCCACTACCTGAACGGCGAACACGTCAAAGGCACCTCGGGCCGCTTTGCCGACGTGATGAACCCCGCCACCGGCGAGGTGCAGGCCAAGGTGCCGCTCGCGGGCAAGGAAGAGCTGGAAAAGGCCGTCGCATACGCCGCCGCCGCCCAGCCCGCATGGGCCGCCACCAACCCCCAGCGCCGCGCCCGCGTGCTGATGAAATTCGTGGACCTTCTGAACCGCGACATGGACAAGCTGGCCGAGGCGCTCTCGCGCGAGCACGGCAAGACCCTGCCCGATGCCGCAGGCGACGTGCAGCGCGGTCTGGAAGTGGTCGAATACTGCATCGGCGCGCCGCAGATGCTGAAAGGCGAATACACCGACAGCGCGGGCCCCGGCATCGACATGTACTCCATGCGCCAGCCGCTCGGTGTGACGGCGGGCATCACCCCCTTCAACTTCCCCGCCATGATCCCGATGTGGATGTTCGCCCCCGCCATCGCCTGCGGCAACGCCTTCATCCTCAAACCGTCCGAGCGTGACCCCTCCGTCCCGCTGATGCTCGCCGAACTGATGGAAGAGGCTGGCCTGCCCAAGGGCATCCTGCAGGTCGTCAACGGCGACAAGGAAGCGGTGGACGCGATCCTCTACAATCCGGTGATCCAGTCCATCGGCTTCGTCGGCTCCACACCCATCGCCGAATACATCTACGGCACCGGCTGCGCGCAGGGCAAACGCGTCCAGTGCTTCGGCGGCGCGAAAAACCACATGATCATCATGCCCGACGCCGACATGGACCAGGCCGCCGACGCCCTCGTGGGCGCAGGCTACGGCGCTGCCGGGGAGCGCTGCATGGCGATCTCCGTCGCCGTCCCCGTGGGCGACGAAACCGCCGACCGCCTGATCGAGAAACTGGTGCCCCGCATCGAAAAGCTCAAGGTCGGCCCCTACACGGCAGGCAATGACGTGGACTACGGCCCCGTCGTCACCGCCGCCGCCAAGGCCAACATCGAACGCCTCGTGCAATCCGGCGTCGATCAGGGGGCCAAGCTCGTCGTCGACGGCCGCGATTTCAAACTGCAGGGCTACGAGGACGGCTTCTTCGTCGGCCCGCACCTCTTCGACCACGTGACCAAGGACATGGACATCTACAAGACCGAGATCTTCGGCCCTGTCCTCTCCACCGTCCGCGCGAAGACCTACGAAGAGGCCCTCGGCCTTGCCATGGACCACGAATACGGCAACGGCACCGCGATCTTCACCCGCGACGGCGACGCCGCGCGTGACTTCGCCAACCGTATCAACATCGGCATGGTGGGCATCAACGTCCCGATCCCGGTGCCGCTGGCCTATCACACCTTCGGCGGCTGGAAGAAATCCGTCTTCGGCGATCTCAACCAGCACGGCCCCGATGCGTTCAAGTTCTATACGCGGACCAAGACCGTCACGGCGCGCTGGCCCTCCGGCATCAAGGAAGGCGGCGAGTTCAATTTCCGCCCGATGGAATAAGTAGGCCGTGATACCGCGGCGGGCCTAGCCCGCCGCGGACTTGCCCTTTTCGTCCAAAGAGTAGTAGTGGAAACGGATGCCCGCCGTTCCGCTGAAGCTGGGTTCTAATCTTGGCCCGCCTTTTGATTGCATTGATTTTGCGCCGTTATTTAGCACACCTTGGATTTTTTTCTCCACGTCCGGGGGCGGCGTCTCTCCCTTAGCCTTTTTCCATGCTGCAGCTACTTTGGAATTAAATGCATCCACGTCTTTGCGCACGTCCTTGTCGATGGGAAGCATCAATTCACCGATCATAGCCTTCGCCTCCTTGGTCTTGCAGGTGGCCCGGGCTGTGTTGAGATCACCAAGCAGCGCCATCTTGGCACTGGTTCGCTTGTTGAGTTTCACCAATTCGGCACCGGTCGTCTTCAATAGATCAAGAAAAACCTTCATTTCTCGCCCTTCCGCAAAAGATCAACGCATGTCACGCGGCAAAATCCGGGGCCGCGACCCAGCGCAATTTAGCATCCACCATGAGTCGCACCAAACATCCCGGCGTTGCGGGTAGCGGAGTCCACGGCTAATCTGCCCGAGAGGCGGCGCAGGAGGAGGGTATGCAGGACAAATTCACCATCGGCATCGAGGAGGAATACCTCCTCGTCGACCTCGACAGCCACAAGCTCGCCGCCGCCCCCGACGCCCTCATGGACGCGTGCAAGAAGGAACTGCAGGACCAGGTCAGCCCCGAATTCCTGCAATGCCAGATCGAGATCGGCACCAAGGTCTGCGAAACTGTGGCCGAGGCCCGTGAAGACCTCAAACGCTTGCGCGCCTGCATCGCCGCAGAGGCGAAGAAACACAACCTCGCCCCCATCGCCGTCTCCTGCCACCCCTTTTCGGACTGGAAGGACCAGCATTTCACCGAGAAGGACCGCTATTCCCAGCTTGAGCGCGAGCTGATGGGCGTCGCCCGCCGCATGCTGATCTGCGGCATGCACGTGCACGTCGGCATCGACGACAACCCATCACGCATCGACCTCATGCCGCAGCTGGCGTACTTCCTGCCGCACCTGCTCGCGCTTTCCACCTCCTCCCCCTTCTGGCAGGGCGACGACACCGGCCTCGCCTCCTACCGTCTCAGCGTCTTCGACAACCTGCCACGCACCGGCCTGCCGCCGATCTTTGCCAGCTGGGACGAATACACGCGCACCACCGGCGCCCTCATCGACCTTGGCGTGATCGAGGACACGACGAAAATCTGGTGGGACCTGCGCCCCTCCGACCATTTCCCGACGCTCGAATCCCGCATCTGCGACGTGCAACCCCGGCTGGAGCACGCGCTGGCCCTTGCTGCGCTCACCCAGTCACTGGTGCGCATGCTCGTCCGCCTGCGCGACCGCAACCTGCGCTGGCGGCAATACGACCGCTTCCTCATCTCCGAAAACCGCTGGCGCGCGCAGCGCTACGGCGTGACCGAAGGACTGATCGACTTCGGCGAGCGGCGCATCCGCCCCTTTGACGAGCTGATGGACGAAATGATCACGATCCTTGCCGAAGACGCCGAGGCCCTCCAATGCCTCGACGAAATTGCCAGCCTGCGCGACGTGGTGGCAAACGGCACCAGCAGCACGCGGCAACGGGCCGTCTATGAAAAGACCGGGGAAAACGGCGGTGCCGCCGTCGTCAAACACCTGATCGAGGAGTTCAACGCCGATCTCTGAGCGCTTCTTTGCCCCTTGCAAAACTCTTGCAAAGATTGGAATTTAACAGCCGTTCAATAACGCTGCTTTCTTGAAGGACAACCCATGGATTTTGCGCTCAGCGAAGAGCAGACGGCCATCTTCGACATGGCGTATGCCTTCGGGCAGGAACATATCGCACCCCACGCCCGCGACTGGGAAAAGGCCGGCACGATCCCCAAGGATTTCTGGCCCAAGGTGGCCGAACTGGGCTTCGGCGGCCTCTATGTCTCGGAAGAGTCGGGCGGCACCGGCCTCAGCCGCCTCGACGCAACGCTGGTGTTCGAGGCCCTCTCCATGGCCTGCCCCTCCGTCGCCTCGTTCCTGTCGATCCACAACATGTGCGCCCGGATGATCGACAGCTTCGGCAGTGACGAATTGAAGGCCCGCGTCATGGACGGGATCGTCTCCATGGAAACCGTCCTGAGCTACTGCCTGACCGAACCCGGTTCAGGCTCTGACGCGGCAGCCCTGAAAACCCGTGCCGAACGCACCAACGAGGGCTACAGCCTGACCGGTTCCAAGGCCTTCATCTCGGGCGGCGGCTATTCCGACGCCTATGTCGCCATGGTCCGCACGTCCGACGACGGCGCAAACGGCGTCTCCTGCGTCTATGTCGAGAACGGTACCGAAGGGCTCTCCTTTGGCGGCATGGAAGACAAGATGGGCTGGCGCAGCCAACCCACGGCACAGGTGCAATTCGACAATTGCAACATTCCGAGCGGAAATCTGGTCGGAGAAGAGGGAAAAGGCTTCAAATATGCGATGATCGGCCTCGATGGTGGCCGCCTGAACATCGCCGCCTGCTCGCTGGGGGCAGCCCAGATCGCACTGACCCAGACGCTGAATTACATGGGCGAACGCAAGGCATTCGGCCATACCATCGACCAGTTCCAGGGTCTGCAATGGCGGCTTGCCGACATGGAGATCGAGCTTCAGGCCGCCCGCACCTTCCTGCGGCAAGCCGCCTGGAAGCTCGACAACAAGGCCCACGACGCCACCAAGTTCTGCGCCATGGCCAAGAAATTCGTGACCGAGACCGGCAGCAAGGTCGTCGATCAATGCCTGCAACTCCACGGCGGCTACGGCTACCTTGCCGACTACGGGATCGAGAAACTGGTCCGCGATCTGCGCGTCCACCAAATCCTCGAAGGCACCAACGAGGTCATGCGCGTGATCGTCGCCCGCGACATGCTGAAGAACCGATGAGCGATATCCACATCCGCATCACCGGCCGCGCAGGCCGCATCACCCTGACCCGGCCACAGGCCCTCAACGCCATGACCTACGAGATGTGCCTCGCCATCGAAGCGGCCTTCGATGCCTGGCGCGTGAACGATGCCGTCGATCTGATCGTGATCGACGCCGAGGGCGACCGCGCCTTCTGCTCGGGCGGCGACATCGCCGAGCTTTACGCCACCGGCACCAAGGGCGATTACGCCTACGGCCGCAAATTCTGGGCCGACGAATACCGTCTAAACCACAAGATATTCAGCTACCCCAAACCCGTCGTCTCCTTCCTGCAAGGCTTCACCATGGGCGGCGGCGTGGGCATCGGGTGCCACGGCTCGCACCGCGTGGTGGGTGAGACCAGCCAGATCGCCATGCCCGAATGCGGTATCGGCCTTGTCCCGGACGTGGGCGGCACGCTGATGCTGGCGCTCGCCCCCGGACGGCTTGGGGAATACCTGGGGATAACCGGCACGCGGATGAACGCGGCGGACGCGATATTCGCTGGTTTTGCAGACCACTACGTCCCGCAGTCAATGTGGAAATCTCTCACCCTGGAAATCGAGGAAACCGGCACCACCGAAGCCCTTGGCAAGGCCGAGGAAAAAGCACCAGACGCCACCCTCGAACCGAACCTCGACCAGATCAACGCGCTTTTCGCAGGCGAACGCTTCGGTGACATCCTCACCGTTCTGAACAACGACGACAGCACCTTCGCCGCCGAGGCGCTCAAGAAAACGTCGCGCAACTCCCCCCTGTCCATGGCCTGCACGGTCGAGATCATGCACCGCCTGCGCGGCCCCTCACTCACACTCGAAAAGGCGCTCGACCTCGAATACCGCTTCACCTACCGCGCGATGGAGCACGGCGACTTTCTCGAAGGCATCCGCGCCGCGATCATCGACAAGGACCGCAACCCGCAATGGCAATACGCGGGCCAAGACGTGCCACTGGCCGCCGTTTCGAAAATGCTGCAACCTCTCGGCCCCGATGCCCTCAACCTAGGAGACACCCCATGAGCACCCTCACCATCGGCTTCATCGGACTGGGCAACATGGGCGCGCCCATGGCCGCGAACCTCGCCAAGGCGGGCCACAATGTCACCGGCTACGACGTCGCGGGCACCACCGCCGAAGGTGTGTCGCAGGCCGCCGACATCGCAACCTGCGTCTCGGGCGCCGACGTGGTGATCACCATGCTCCCCAACGGCTCCATCCTGCGCCAGGTCGCGGCCGAGGCGATCCCCCACATGAAACCCGGCGCGCTTCTGATCGACTGTTCCACTGTCGACGTCGAAAGCGCCCGCAATACCGCCGAAGCTGCTGAAAACGCGGGCCTTCTCGCTGTCGACGCCCCGGTCTCCGGCGGCATCGGAGGCGCTGCAGCTGGCACGCTTACCTTCATGGCCGGCGGCTCCCCCGCCGCCTTCGCCAAGGCCGCGCCGCTTTTCGACATCATGGGCCAAAAGGCCGTCCACTGCGGTGACGCCGGTGCCGGACAGGCCGCCAAGATTTGCAACAACATGATCCTTGGTGCCACGATGATCGCCACCTGCGAGGCCTTCGCGCTCGCCGACAAGCTGGGCCTCGACCGGCAAAAGATGTTCGACGTGGTCTCCACCTCCTCCGGCTATTCCTGGTCGATGAACGCCTATTGCCCCGCCCCCGGCGTCGGCCCGCAATCGCCCGCCGACAACGGCTACAAGCCCGGCTTTGCCGCCGAGCTGATGCTCAAGGACCTGGGCCTCAGCCAGCAGGCCGCCGAATTCGTGGACGCAGACACGCCGATGGGTGCCAAAGCGCTCGAGCTTTACCGCCAGTTCGTCGAGGAAGAAGACGGGCGCGGACGCGACTTCTCGGCCATGCTGCCCCGCTTCGAAAAGCGGGGCCGAAGCTGAGACCTATTTGCCGACCGTGATCAGCAACAGCACCACGAACATGACCGGCACGAAGGCCAGCATCGGCAGGATCAGCGCCGCATAGCCAAAGGTCGCGATCGCGGTCGCCCAAAGAGCAAGGACGAGCGCAAGCACGCCCAGCACGCGGAATTCCAGCGAGCCGGTCACCTGCCGCGCCTTCTCGGCTGCCTGCTGGCTCAACGCCTCCCGCTTGCGGGTCAGGCTGGACGGGATGGAATTCGTGGTGACGGTGGTCATCGGGCGCTCCTCTCTGTTCGCTCACATGGAGATAGGCGCTCCGCGCTTCCGTTGAATGCGACATTCTGACCGATGACCCGCTCCGAAAATTCGCGACCTGCCGCGTCGCAATCCGGCAATCCACCGCCCCGAAGGCGGCTAGGCTGACAACAGACCAGCCGGAGCCACGCCGATGCCCCCCACCTTCGACACCTTCGCCCATGACCTGCGCTACGACGATCTGCCCCAGGACCTGCTCTGGGTCCTGCGCCGGTCGTTCCTCGACACGATGGGCGTCGCCGCCGTGGCCTCCACGACCGACATGGCCAACCGGGCCCGCCGGGCGGCGCGGCTGATGTTCGGCGCGACGGAGGCGGGCACCGCCCGCATCCTGATGGACGGCACACCCCTGTCCCCCGCCGGGGCCGCTATGGCAGGCGCCTTCACCATCGACGCCGTCGATGCCCATGACACCACCTCCCCTTGCAAGGGTCACGCAGGTGCAGCCGTCTTCCCCGCGCTCATGGCCATGGCCGAAGTCACCGGCCCGATGACCGGCGCGGACTTCGCGGCGCATCTTGCGGTCGGCTACGAGGTTTCCTGCCGCGCAGGGCTCGCGCAGCACGCCACCTGCCCCGACTACCACACCTCGGGCGCCTGGACCGCCGTGGGCGTCGCCACCGCCGCGGCCCGGATGCTGGGGGCCGACCCCGAGACCATCCGCCACGCAGCGGGCATCAGCGAATACCACGGCCCCCGCAGCCAGATGATGCGCTGCATCGATCACCCCACGAACCTGCGCGACGGCGTGGGCTGGGGCGCGCCTTCGGGAATCGTCGCGGCCTATCTGGCGCGCGAAGGCTTCACCGGTGCCCCTGCCCTGACCTGCGAAGAGGCCCCGGACTTCTGGGCCGACCTCGGCACGCACTGGCGCACGGTCAAGGACACCAGCTACAAAGCCTACCCCTGCTGCCGCTGGGCCCATCCCAGCATCGACGCGGTCAAACACCTCATGGCCGAACATGGCCTGACCCATACCGACATCGCCTCCATCGACATCCGCACCTTTCACAACGCCACCCGCCTTGCCGGACACCGTCCTGCCACGCCGGACGAATTCGCCTATGGCATCGCTTTCCCCGTCGCCACCATGGCCGTGCGGGGTCAAATCGGCGTGCCTGACCTTGCGCCGGAGACCCTGCAAGACCCCGACATCCTGCGCGTCAGCGACAGCATCCGCCTGATCGACGACGCCCATTTCACGAAGATTTCCCAAGGCAAACGCTGGGCGCAGGTCACCATACACACGACCGACGGCCACAGCTTTGAGGACCAGCCGCGCACGCCGAAGGGGGACAACGACCTGCCGCTGTCGGATGCCGAGATTTCCGAGAAATTTCATCTTTTCACCGATCCCGTTCTTGGCCGCGACAGAGCAGATGAGATCGAGGGGCTTTCCACACGCTTCGACAGCCTGAGTGCCGATGACTTCGCCCGCCTCATCGACGTTTGCCTGACCGCACCCACCTGAACCTGGTTTTGGTGAGCCAGCAGTGGCTTTTTCAGCCGTCATCGCAGAGACAACACACCGCCGCAGTGCCCTAGAGCGGACAAACATATGCAAAAAACAAACGCCCCTCGTATGTACGCCCGGTGTACAGAAGGTGTACGGGGGGTGACGTTTGAGATCGGGTTAAGATCGCCCTATTCCGCCGCCACCGCCCGGCGCTTTTCCAGCATCGGTTTGAGGTACTTGCCGGTGTAGCTCTCGGCCACCTCGGCCACCTCCTCCGGCGTGCCCGTCGCCACCACGCGCCCGCCACCGTCACCACCCTCTGGACCGATGTCGATGATGTGATCGGCGGTTTTCACCACGTCGAGGTTGTGTTCGATCACGACAACCGAATTGCCCTGATCGACCAATTCATGCAGCACTTCCAACAACTTGCGGACGTCCTCGAAATGCAGACCGGTGGTCGGCTCGTCCAGGATGTAGAGCGTGCGGCCCGTTGAGCGCTTGCTCAGTTCCTTCGACAGTTTCACCCGCTGCGCCTCGCCGCCCGAAAGGGTCGTCGCCTGTTGGCCCACCTTGATATAGCCAAGGCCGACCCGCATCAGCGCATCCATCTTCTCACGGATCGACGGCACCGCGGCGAAAAATTCCTGCGCATCTTCTACAGTCATATCAAGGACATCCGCGATGCTCTTGCCCTTGAATTTGATCTCCAGCGTCTCGCGGTTATAGCGCGCTCCCTTGCAGGTCTCGCATTCGACGTAAACATCCGGCAGGAAGTGCATTTCGATCTTGATCACCCCGTCGCCCTGGCAGGCCTCGCAGCGCCCGCCCTTGACGTTGAAGCTGAAGCGCCCGGGCTTATAACCCCTTGCTTTTGCTTCGGGAAGTCCGGTGAACCAGTCACGGATAGGGGTGAAGGCACCGGTGTATGTCGCAGGGTTTGAACGCGGTGTGCGCCCAATGGGGCGCTGGTCGATGTCGATGACCTTGTCGAGATGCTCCAACCCCTTGATCGTCTCGCAGGGGGCCGGCGTCTGCCGCGCGCCATTTAGGTTCATGGAGGCCGTCTTGAACAGCGTCTCGATGGTCAGCGTGGACTTGCCGCCGCCGCTAACCCCCGTCACACAAACGAATTTTCCAAGCGGGAAGTCGACGGTGACGTCCTGCAGGTTATTGCCCGAGGCCTTGACCACCTGCACTTTCTTCTTGTTCCCCTTGCGCCGGGTCGCGGGCACGGAAATCTCACGCGCGCCTGTCAGGTATTGGCCGGTGATCGAATTCGCATCCGCCGCGATCTGGGCGGGCTTGCCGTGGCTGACCACCTGCCCGCCATGCACCCCTGCGCCCGGTCCGATATCGAAAACATAATCCGCCTCGCGGATCGCTTCCTCGTCGTGTTCGACCACGATCACCGTGTTGCCCTGGTCGCGCAGGTTTTTCAAGGTTTGCAACAGCCGGTCGTTATCGCGCTGGTGCAGGCCGATGGAAGGCTCGTCTAGGACGTAGAGCACGCCCGTCAGGCCCGAACCGATCTGGCTGGCCAGGCGGATACGCTGGCTCTCGCCGCCGCTTAATGTGCCACTTGAACGTGAGAGTGTAAGATATTCCAAACCAACGTTATTCAGGAAGCCGAGGCGCTCGCGGATTTCCTTCAGGATTGCCCGAGCGATTTCGTTCTTCTGGACCGTCAGATGCTCCGGCACGGTCTTGCACCAGTCGTAGGCCTCGCGGATCGACATCTCGACCACCTGACCCACGTGCAGCAGGTGCTCCGGGTCATTGGATGGCCCGATCTTGACCGCCAGCGCCTCGTCCCGCAGGCGGTAGCCGCCACAGGCACCGCAGGGGCGATTGTTCTGGTAGCGTTCGAATTCCTCGCGGATCCAGCTGCTGTCGGTCTCGCGGTAGCGGCGCTCCATGTTGGGGATCACGCCCTCGAAGACGCGGGAGACCTCGTAGACGCGCCCGCCCTCGTCGTAGCGGAACTTGATCTCTTCCTCGCCGGAGCCGTAGAGGAAGACCTGCTGCACCGCCGGGTCGAGGTCTTTCCACTTGGCGTTCTGGTTGAAGCCGTAGTGCTTGGCGATCGCCTCGATGGTCTGCTTGAAGTACGGGCTCTTGCCCTTGCGCCAGGGGGCCAGCGCGCCGTCGTAGACCTTGAGGTTCTGGTCCGGCACCACGAGGCGTTCGTCGAAGAACAGCTCGCGACCCAGACCGTCACACTCCGGGCAGGCGCCGAAGGGCGCGTTGAAGGAGAAGAGACGCGGTTCGATCTCGGGGATGGTGAAGCCGCTGACGGGGCAGGCAAATTTCTCGGAGAACGTGGTACGCTCCGGGTCGCCTTCGGTCGGGGCGGTTTCCAGAATCGCGATGCCGTCGGCAAGGTCCAGCGCAGTGCGCAGGCTGTCCGCCAGCCGCGTTTCCAGACCTTCGCGCACGACGATCCGGTCGACGACGACGTCGATGTCGTGGCGGAATTTCTTGTCCAGCGTTGGTGGCTCGTCCAGCTCGTAAAAGGCACCATCGACCTTGACCCGCTGGAAGCCTTGCTTGCGCAGCTCGATGAATTCCTTGCGGTATTCGCCCTTGCGGTCGCGGATGATCGGGGCAAGGAGGTAGGCGCGCGTGCCTTCCTCCATATCCATGATCCGGTCTACCATGTCCTGCACCTGCTGCGCCTCGATGGGTTTGCCGGTCGCGGGGCTGTAGGGCGTGCCGACGCGGGCAAAGAGCAGGCGCATGTAGTCGTAGATCTCGGTGACGGTGCCGACTGTCGAGCGCGGGTTCTTGGACGTGGTCTTCTGTTCGATGGAAATCGCGGGGGAAAGGCCGGAGATGTGATCCACATCCGGTTTCTGCATCATGTCGAGGAACTGGCGCGCATAAGCGGAGAGGGACTCCACATAGCGGCGCTGCCCCTCGGCATAGATCGTGTCGAATGCGAGCGAGGATTTGCCCGAGCCCGACAGCCCGGTAATCACGACCAGCTGGTCGCGCGGGATATCCACGTCGATGCTCTTGAGGTTGTGCTCGCGCGCGCCGCGCACCTCGATGTGTTTCAGCTCAGCCATTCTGTCCCCCGGACCACTCACGCATGACATAAGACTGGCATGCGCCACCGCCACCCCGCGTTTAGAACATTACCGGAACATAAGCAAATTTTTTGCGCGCGGAGCCTGCTGGCATTGTCACATGACGTATCAACGGGAAGGATGCCTTGCCTGCGGGGGGCAGTCGTGGTTTTCTGCCCGACATAATTGCAATTCCCTTATTCCATACACGCTTTGTCAAAGGATGTTTCATGCGCCTTTTCGCCACCTCCGCCCTGATCGCTTCCCTTGCAACCGCTGCCTTCGCCCAGCAGCAGTCCAACACGATCCTCGTGCTCGACGGATCGGGCTCCATGTGGGGGCAGATCGACGGGACGGCCAAGATCGGCATCGCGCAGGAGGTGGTGAGCGGGCTTCTGGCGGATTTCCCGGCGGATCAGGGGCTGGGCCTGACGGTTTATGGACACCGTGAGCGTGGCAATTGCACGGATATCGAGACCATCGTGGCCCCTGCCCCCGGCACGGCGGCGGCCATCGAGACCGCCGTACGGGGCATCAAGCCGCTGGGCAAGACACCGATGACCGACGCCGTGATCGCCGCCGCTGAGGCGCTGCGCTATACTGAGGAAGCGGCAACCGTGATCCTCGTGTCGGACGGGGTCGAGACCTGCAACCCCGACCCCTGCGCCGCCGCGCGGCTGCTGGAAGAGGCGGGCATCGACTTTACCGCCCATGTGATCGGCTTTGACGTGAGCGACCCCGAGGCGCTGGCGCAGATGCAGTGCCTTGCCGATGAGACGGGGGGCCAGTTCCTGACCGCAGCGAACGCCGATGAGCTGAACCTCGCCATGACCGCCGTGGTGCAGACCCCGCCGCCCGAGCCCGAGCCGATCCTGATCGAAATGACCTTCACCGCCGTGATGGGCGACGCGAAGGCCACCATCGACACGCCTGTGCTCTGGAGCATCTCCGGCAACGACGGACCGATTGTGCAGGACGCGCCGGGCAATCCTCTCCTCTACGAGATGCAGGAAGGGGCCTATACGGCAACGGCCTATTCCGTTGCCGATGAGACCAGCGCCGAGGCGGGCTTCATCGCCATCGAGGGCGGTGCGACAACCGTCGAAGTGGTCTTTGAAGAGCGTCTGCCCAGTGCCACCATCGCCGCGCCCGCCACCGCGTCAGCCGGGGCGACGATCGAGGTGGGCTGGAAGGGGCCCGCCGAGGAGAACGACTTTGTCGCCATCCGCAGCCCCGATGCCGAGGGCTATCACCGCTTTGCCAATCAGACCCGCGTCGGCGACACCGCGACGGTCGATCTGCTCATGCCCAACGTGCCCGGGGACTATGTGATCGAATATATCCTCAACAGGGACCGTATCCCCCTTGCCGAAGCTGCGATCACGGTCATACCGGTCGAAGCTGCGCTGGTGGCACCCGCCACCGCACCGGCTGGAGCCACCATCGACGTCGGCTGGAAGGGACCGGCCTACGCCAACGATTTCATCGCCGTGCGGAGCCCCGACGCCGACGGCTACCACCGGTTCATCAATTCGACCGGGGTAAGCAAGGGCAATCCAGTCAAACTGGAAATGCCAAGCGAGCCAGGCACTTACGTCATCGAATACATCGAGAATCAGGGGCGTTCGCCGCTGGCCGCCGCCGAGATCACGGTCGCCGCCGTCAGCGCCACGATCATCGCCCCGGCCGAAGCGCCCGCAGGGGCCACCATCGACGTGGGATGGAAAGGTCCGGACTATGCCAACGACTTCATCGCCGTCCGCAGCCCGGACGCGGAAGGATATCACCGGTTCATCAACACCGTGGCCACCAAGCGCGGCAATCCCGCCAAGCTTGCCATGCCGACGGACCCCGGCACCTACCTGATCGAATATATCGAGAACCAGGACCGGACACCGATGGCGGTGGTGGAAATCACGATCACGGCGGTCGAGGCCTCGCTGATCGCCCCGGCGACGGCGGCGGCGGGTGCAACAATCGACGTTGGCTGGAAAGGTCCCGATTATCCTAACGATTTCCTCGCCGTGCGCAGCCCCGAGGCGGAAGGCTATCACCGGTTCATCGACACCGTCGCGACGAAGCGCGGCAATCCGGGAAAGCTGGAAATGCCCGCCGAACCAGGGACGTACCTGATCGAGTATATCGAGAACCAGGACCGGTCGCCGCTGGCGGTGCACCAGATCACCCTGTCGCCAGTGACGGCCTCCTTGATCGTCCCTCCAAGTGCGGCCGCTGGCGCGCAGATCGACGTCGGCTGGAAGGGACCCGGCTATCCCAACGATTTCGTCGCGATCCGCAAACCGGAGGCAGAGGGCTACCATCGCTTCAGCGCGACCAAGGGTCTGAAAGGCGGACCGACGGTCAAGCTCAAGGTCCCCGACAAACCCGGCAGTTACGTGGTGGAATACATCATCGGTCAGAGCCGCGCGCCGCTTGCCGCGCAAACGATCGAGGTGACATCGCCCTAGGTTCTGCGGCGCAGCGCACCCAGCAGAAGGTGCACGGCGAACCCCGCGACAAAGGCGGCACCGGCCAGCACCGGCAGTGCCGCGTAACCGGCCTGTGCCAGCGCGAAAGCCATCATGGGCGTGCCTAGCGTGTTGCCGAGGTTGCCCATCTGCGCCATCGTGCCGTTGGCCTGCGCCTGCGTGGCAGCCGTCTGATTGAGCTGCGGCACGGCGGCAAAACTCGCCCCCTGGATCAGCCCCAGCGCCCCCGCGAGCGCAAGGCAGGCCAGCGGTGCGCCGGGCATAAGCCATAGCCAGACCATGCAAAGGGCCGAGAGCGCGAAACCCGCCATCACCACCTGCACGCCCGAGAGCCGCCGCAGCAGCAGGACACCCAGTGTCATCGACACGAGAATGCTCAGCAACGGCATCGCAGTCATCACAGGCGCGCGCAGGCCTGGGTCGAGGTATGGCGGAAGGACGGTGAGGATCGAGACGAAACTGAAGGTGTAGAACAGCCACCCCGCCGCCGGTGCGACCAGATGGGGGGAGCGATAGATGCGGCCATGATCTTTCACCACCTGCGGGACAGAAAAGTCAGGCTGCGCGCCCTCTTCCGGCAAGGCGCGCAGCCGGTTTGTGAGGATGAGGGCGGAAAGCGCCATATAGAGACCGTGGGCAAGAAAGAGCGCCGGCAGGCCGAAGCTCAGCGCCAGCGGCCGTCCGGCAAAGGCGAGAACCGCGAAGGCCACGCCAAAGAACGTTCCCCAGAGCGTCAGCGTCAGCCCCCGGTCGCGCGGGGCGCTCAACTGCGCGATCAGCGTGGGCGCGGCCACCACGATGGCCAGATGCGACGCCCCCTCGGCCACCCGCAACAGCAACATCACCGGCAGCGGCGGCAGCGCCGCCTGCAGGGCGGAGACGGCAGCCCCCATCCAGAGCGCCCAGAGCAGCGCGCGCCGGTAGCGGATGCGCGCCACCACAAGCCCCGCCACGACGCCGAAGAGGATGCCCACGAAGCCCACCAGCGACACGATCCACCCCACCGCCGCCCCCGCATCCGGATAGGCGCCGGGCAGCAGATCGAAGATCACCGACACCTTGCCGTATTGCGCCGCAGCGCCCAACCCCGCACCCCAAAGCAAAAGGATCAGCCCGAAGGGCGTGCGCACGGTCATTCAGAGCTTCTGCGCCAAGGCCCAGGCACAGATGGGCATGTCGGGATCATTTCGGATGTCGTCCGTTTCCGGTTCGTAGACCGGCGGCCAGACGTCTTCGAGGTTGCGCCGCGCGACATGCCGGTTACCCCATTGCTCGGCATGGATCGCATCCTCGCCAAAGCCGCCCTCGATCAGCAGGTTCGTTAGCCCCCGCGCGCTCCAGCGCGAGCAGTCGTTGGGGGCCGCGTGGAACGGGGCGAAGAAGGGCACGGCGAGCCAGAAATAGCCGCCGTGCCGCAGCATCTGGTGGACGTGGCGGGTGGCGGCATAGGGACGGTCGAGATGTTCCCAGACCTGGTTGGCGAGAATGAGGTCGAATTGCAGGGGCGCGTCCGTGTCGGGGTCCGTGAAGGGCCCCGCACAGATATCATGGGCGGGGTAGCGGAATTGCGTGTAGCTCCTGAAGGCGAAACGCTCCCCCCATTTTCCGGAAATCTCCGCGCAATCAAGCTCTTCCGGCCCGAGGGCCTTGATCATTCGGCGGCTCGAGGGCTGCATGACGACGCGGTTGAGACTGACCATGACCCCTCTATGCCAGCGCCCCCCTGCCCCGTCCAGAGCACCCGGCGATTCGGAGCGGGGTCAAGGATGCGCAGCACCGGGCTTGCCCGGCTTGTCCTTGAGGCCGATCCGAATCGTGAGAACCATGGAAAGAGGTCGTTCAGGACGCACCGCGCCCTGAACACCTTCTCAGCAGATACGAAAACCTCTGAACACGAACAACGATAGGCACCGGGGCTCACGCCGCAGCCCGCGCCAGGGATGTCGTCGCGCGTCAGCGCGTCCTATGGATCACGTCCGGGCCAGAGATCACATGTGGATGACGCGCCCGTAGGCATCCAGCACCGCCTCATGCATCATCTCGCTGAGCGTCGGATGCGGGAAGACGGTGTTCATCAGGTCCTCTTCGGTGGTCTCCAGCTGGCGGCCCACCACATAGCCCTGAATGAGTTCCGTCACCTCGGCCCCGACCATATGCGCCCCGAGCAATTCGCCCGTTTTGGCGTCGAAGATCGTCTTGATCATCCCGTTCTCTTCGCCAAGTGCAATGGCCTTGCCGTTGCCGATGAAGGGGAAGCGGCCGACCTTGATATCGTAGCCAAGCTCTTTCGCCTTGGCCTCGGTATACCCGACCGACGCCACCTGCGGATGGCAGTAGGTGCAGCCCGCGATGGTCTCTGGCTTGACGGGATGCGCGTGTTTGCCGGCGATGATATCTGCGACCATCACCCCCTCGTGGCTTGCCTTGTGCGCAAGCCAAGGCGCGCCCGCGATATCCCCGATGGCATAGAGCCCCTCGACGCCGGTGCGGCAGAACTCGTCCGTGACGACATGGGTCCGGTCGATCTTGAGGCCGATCTCCTCGAGCCCGAGGTTCTCCACGTTGCCGACGATGCCCACGGCGGAAATCACGGTATCGAAGTCGTGCTTTTCGACCTTGCCGCCTGTCTCGATATGGGCCGTTACCTTGTCCTTGCCTCGATCCAGCTGCTTGACCATGGCTTTCTGCATGATCTTCATGCCCTGCTTTTCAAAGGACTTCTTGGCGAAGGCGCTGATCTCGGCGTCCTCGACCGGCAGAACGCGGTCCATCACCTCGACGACGGTCGTATCGGCACCAAGGGTGTTGTAGAAACTGGCGAATTCGATGCCGATGGCGCCAGAGCCAATGACAAGGAGTTTCTTGGGCATATGCGCGGGCTGCAGCGCGTGCTTGTAGGTCCAGACCTGTTTGCCGTCGGCCTCCAGCCCCGGCAGTTCGCGGGCACGCGCGCCGGTGGCCAGGATAATGTTCTTGGCTGTCAGTTCTTCGCTGCCCTTGTCGGTCTTGACGCTGACCTTGCCCTTACCGGCAAGCTTGGCCTCGCCCATGACGACGGTGATCTTGTTCTTCTTCATCAGGTGGCCGATGCCGCCTGACAGTTGCCCGGCGACCTTGCGCGAGCGTTTGACCACCGCGTCGAGATCGTAGCCGATACCATCCGCCTTGAGGCCGAATTCCTTGGCCCGGTGCATCAGGTGGAACACCTCGGACGAGCGCAGCATCGCCTTGGTCGGGATACAGCCCCAGTTGAGGCAGATCCCGCCCAGATGCTCGCGTTCCACGATGGCGACGCTCAACCCATGCTGTGCGCCCCTGATGGCCGCGACATAACCTCCCGGCCCTGCGCCGATAACGACCAGATCAAAGGATTTTGCAGCCATGGAAAGCACCTCGCGGATGGGCGTTGGAAAGATAGTTTACCATTAAACTACTTATCCAGACGCCACAACCGCGTGATTGCCGCAGTCGGCCCCTATTGGCGGTGCTTCTTCACGAGCCCCCAGGCAAGGCCCCCCGCGCCGGCCAGCATCAGGAAATAGGCCAACGGGGTCAGCCAGAGCAGCCCCTGTGCAGGCTGCACCTCGGGTGCCGGCCAAAGCTGTGTCAGGCTCAGCATGAGGGTGCCGGCCAGAATGATGGTCAGCGATGCGATTGCGATGATTGCGCTTTTCATGTCGTGTTTCTCCTGTCTGTTTGCAGGAGAAACGCGGGACTCTGGCCTTCGTTCCCGTCAGGCGGCCTTGGCATCCTGCTGCAAAGCGCGGACGGTCTCACCGTAGCCGCCGCCCGACATGAACGCCTTCTCACCTGGCGTATCGTTCCGCCCCAGCGCCGCGTTGCGATAGGGGAAACGGCCGAAGCGGCGGATCACCTCGCGGTGTGCGCGCGCGTGCAAAAGGTTGCTTTCACCGGTTTCGGGCATGCGCTCGCAGATCAGGCGCACGCTGCGGTCCTGATCGCAGAGGTTTTCGGAATGCATCAGCGGCAGGTAGAAGAATTGGCGCGCCGGTTCGTCGATGCGCAGGTCCCAGCTGCGTTCGACGGCAGATTTGGCCGCCGCGAGGGCCGCGCGGTCGGACACGAAGGCCTTCGCCTCGCCCCGGAACATGTTGCGCGGGAACTGGTCCATCAGGATGATGTAGGCCAGCGCACCTGAGGGATAGGTCAGCCAGAGCGAGAACTTGCCTTCGCTGGCCGCTTCCCATGTTCCCAAGAATGTGTCGCGGATCGTGGCGTCAAGCGTGTCGCTTGCCTCGTACCATCCCTTCGGACCGATCTCGTCGAGCCAGAATTCCAGTATCTCTTGCGGGCCTACCATGCTGCGTTCCTTTGGCCTGTCGTGGTCAACCTGTTTTGATCTAAGGGCAATTTCGCCAAACTGCCCATTCACGATTTGTATCAAAAGCGTCATGGTTGCGCAGATCACACACCCTTTGACGATTCCTGATCGGCTTCTATGGCGACTTCCTGGGCATATTCAACCGCCGTTGCGGTCGCCGTCGGGTAGATCGGCACATAGCTGCTCGTTTCATCGGCAGACCGGGCGGGACGCTGGGTTGCGCGGTAGATCGCGTAGACCATCAGCGCCCCGAAAAGGATCGCCGTATAGAGGTAGAAGGCCGGCGGCCCCATCTCGGTGCCCATCATCCAACCCACGACCACGGGTCCCATGACAGCGCCCAGCCCGTTGATGAAGATCAGGCCGCTGGAGGCCGCAGCCATGTCCTCATGCTCCAGAAAGTCGTTGGTGTGTGCGATAAGCAGTGAATAGAGCGGGTTCAGCATCCCGCCAAGGACGAAGGCCGCAATCAGCAAGACGGTGAAATCCGACCCGAGCAGGAAACCAAGAATGGAAGCCAGCACGCCGACAAAGCAGACCCCGATAACGAGTTGGCGTCTGTCCATGCGGTCCGACAGCCAGCCAATCGGGTATTGCAGTACGATGGCGCCGACAAAGAAGGCCGAAACAAAGATCGAAATCTGCGCCACGCTCAGCCCCGCTTCGGCGCCATAGACCGAGGACATGCCGAATTGCGCGGCAAAGATGCCGCCGACGATGGCCATCCCCACCGCACCAAGGGGCGAGAAATTGACAAGCTCCTTGAGGCTCATGGGCTTGGTGGTGTCGAAAGCGGGTGTGGGCGTGATGGACAGCAGAATGGGCGTGATGGCGACGCTCACCAGCACGGAGGGGATCACGAAGAGCACGAAACCCGACGGGTCCGCCGTCAGAAGAAGCGCCTGCGCAATCACGATGCCCAGCGTCTGCACGATCATGTAAAGCGACAGCGCCTGCCCCCGGTTGGAATTGTCGGCGGCGTTGTTGAGCCAGCTTTCCGCGACCACGTAGACCGCCGAGAAACAAAACCCGATGAGAACCCGGCCCAGCGACCAGACAATCGTGTTGGGAAACGTCGGGTACAGGATCATCACGGCCGAGATCAGCGAGGCAAGTGCCGCAAAGACCCGCACGTGGCCCACCCGCCGGATCATGCCGGGGGCGAGCCGCGAGCCGCCGAGGAAACCGACGAAGTAGGCCGACATGACAATGGACATCTCGAAGGTCGAGAAATCTTCGATGGCGCCACGGATACCCAGCAGCGTGCCCTGCATGCCGTTGCCGACCATCAGCAGGCCCATGCCCAGCAGGAGCGCCCATGCGCTTGAAAGGACTTGAATCATTGCGGCTGCTCCTTGGCCCGTCGCCTCTTCCCTGAACCTCTCTGGCCGGGACGTCAGGCTTCAAAACGACATTTATTGTCTCTGAAAGTCAGTTTTCGCCATCGGGTATCAGCAGCGACGCATCCCCGTAGGAAAAGAACCGGTATTCCTGCGCTATGGCATGCGCATAGACCTTCCTGATCCGCTCGGCCCCCATCAGGGCGGAGACCAGCATCATCAGCGTGGACCTGGGCAGGTGGAAATTGGTCATCAGGGCATCAGTGATCCGAAACTCGAAGCCCGGGGTGATAAAGATGTCCGTATCCCCCTCCCACGCCTTGATCCGGCCATCCCGGCCAGCCGTCTCGATCAGACGTAGGGCGGTTGTGCCGACAGGTATGACACGTCCACCCGCTGCCTTGGTTTCGGCGATCTCACGGGCGGCTGTCTCGCTCACCAGCCCCCACTCGGCGTGCATCTTGTGTTCCGTGATGTCGTCGACCTTGACCGGCAGGAAGGTGCCCGCCCCGACGTGCAGGGTCACATAGGTGAAGTTCACGCCCCTTTCAGCCAATGCCTTGAGCAGGGGTTCGTCGAAATGCAGCGAGGCCGTCGGAGCCGCGACCGCGCCTGCGTTCTTGGCCCAGACCGTCTGGTAGTCGGTCTTGTCGCGCGCATCCGCCTGCCGCTTGGCCGCGATGTAGGGGGGCAGCGGCATGGCGCCAACGGCATTGAGCGCCGCGTCGAAATCGTCGCCCGCGCAGTTGAAGCGCAGATGGCCCTGCCCGGCGTCAGCGCCTTCGAGCACCGCCATCAGGTCATCGCTGAAAACGATGGTCTCGCCTGTCTTGACCTTGCGGAGCGGTTTGATCAGCGCCGACCATGTCCCGTCGGGACGTGGTTCCAGCAGGGTGACCTCGATCTTCGCCTCGACCGGTCCCTGGGCGCTGTCGCGTCGGCGCAGGCCAAAAAGCCGCGCGGGGATCACGCGGGTGTCGTTCAGCACCAGCCGGTCTCCGGGGCGGAGCCAGTGCACCAGGTCTGTCACGTGCTGATCGTGGATCGCATCGCCCTCGGCCACCAATAGGCGCGCGGAAGAGCGCGGCACAGCGGGGCGGGTCGCGATCAGCCGCTCGGGCAGGTCGAAATCGAAATCGGACAGCTTCATGCGGCGCGCTTTAGCGCCCCTCGAAGGTGCGGGCAACGGGTCTTTGCGGTTCCGGCGTCGTGGGCGGCAGGGCACTTTCGGTCACGCCGTCGACCTCAGGCAATTCCGGCGGTGGAGCGCGGAAGATCTCGCGGAACATTGCCGGTGTCAGCGCGGAAAGCGGATTGACCGACACGTTCGGCGCACGCGCCGGACCGGTCAGGGAATAATTGAAACCGATGAGCCCCTCGCCCTTGCGGGTGAAAAGCGCACCGATGGCATTGAGCAGGTACACAGGGCTGATCACCCCCTGCATGCGCATCTCCTGCGTATCCAGCCGGTAGGTACCGTCCATCGAGAGCCCCATCGAGGCCCCCACGGCGCTCGCCTCGGTCAGGGTGAGCAGATTGGGGGTGAGGCGGAAGGTGGCTTCGACATCGTTGAAATAGATGCCGTCGCCGTTGAGTTCATTGATGAGCCCCACGACGGAGATCGCATTGAGAAGCGCCGCGATGCCCGGTGCGTCGCGGATCGTGACACCGGTGACATTGAGCCGCCCGTCAAATGCCCCGCCGGTTCCAACCGGCAGCAGCACCAGAGACATGTCGCCGCCCGCCACCTGCCGCAGGAGCCCCGCCGCCCGCAAGATCGCCCCCGCATCGCCCGAGACAAGGCGCACCGCGCTGCGTCCGTCCTGCGGCACCACCCGCCCCTGCACGGGTGCGGCACCATTGAGCTGCGCCTCGAAAGCGCCGTCAAGGCCACCCGCCGTTGCGAAGCGACCCCGCATCCCGGTGAGCGCGATGGTATCCGTGATCAGCAGCCGGTCGAGGGCCACTTCCATGGGCGGCGCGCCGGGTGTCGGCGCGCTTCGCCCGAATTCCGCGCGTCGCAAATCGAGCTGCCCACCTCTGAGCACGACCTGCGCCGGACGCCCTGCCCCGCGACCCACAAGGTCGACCGCTCCGTCGAGCCAGTTGCCGACCTGCAAACTGTCAAAACGCAGCCTTTCGAGCGAGCGATCGGGATTGAGGCTGACGGTGCCGGCGGCGCTGAGGCCCGGCCCGGAAACCTCCAGCGCGTCGATCCGTGGCACCTCCCCGAGCACCCCTGCGATCCGCAGGCTTCCCGCGCGGTTCGCGGGCTTCGTCCAGCTCACCTGTGGAACGGTCAGGCGGATGCCGGTGAGATCGGAAGTGAGCTCGAAATCGGGTGGGCTTCCGCGCGCCAGTGTCACGTCGATTTCGCCCTGTCCCGCCCCCGAGACGGTTCCGGGCGGCAGCGCCACGCCGAAGGTGTCGAGCGTCTCTTCACTGAGCGCGAAGGTGCCGGTCAACCTGCCGGGGTCGGCCCCCGGACCGATCGGCTGGTCGAAACGGATATCGAATGGCACCCCGTCAATGCGTCCCGCCCCCGAGATGGAAAGCGCCGTGTTCTCGGCAGCAAGGGTCAGGCGGTCGGAAGTGATTGTGCGGTTCCTAACCAGGACATCGGATTGCACCGAGGTCAACATGCCCTGCGCGTGATATTGCACCTTCGGTGGCGTGCGCGGCTTCATCAGGAAGGCAAGTGTCGCGCTGACTGCTGCGCGGCCGTCGGCGAGGGCCACCGGCAGCGTTGCCTTGTCCATGGCCGAAAGCGGCGGCAGGTTCAGGAGCGACAGGGTCGCGGTGATGCTGGAATGCGCCTCCAACCGAACGACGGCGGGGGTGCCGTCGTCGCCCCTGGCGGTGACATCGGGGATGATGAAGGAGGTGCCCGCCATGGCGATGGTCCCGCCCTCCGGCGGTGTCATCCGCCCCGCGTCGAGCGACACGACGAGCCGATCCTCGGCCAGGCTGAAATGACCTTTGCCCTCGGTGACCGGCGGCAGGCTCCGGGCCACCTTGACCGTCGCCCGGTCGTAGTCGAAGGCGAGATAGTTCTGCGGCGCCTCGCCTGGCGCACGGCGCAGTGCCACATCTATGTTGCTGATCTCCCCCTCGCGCAGATTGGCGGCCAGCCAGCGGCGCGTGTTTTGCGCAAAGGCCTCGGGCCAGAGCGTGAGCAAACGATCGGGAGCCAGCGCGTCCATCCGTCCGTCGAGGGACAGCCGCCACCCCTCCGGATCGGCAACAACGCCCCCGCTGAGCTGAAGGTTCTGGCCCTGGTCCCGGACCAGCGCGCGACCGAGGGTGATGCGGAAGGGATCGAGTTGCATCCGGACATCGGCGTCCACGGCAGCGATCTGAACGGGTGCGTCGTAGAGGTCGGCGGGATTGGCGGAGAGGTTCTCGAGCCTGATCTGGGCCACGAGATCGCGCAGCCTGCCCGTCGCGTCGTCGATGCCGAGCACGGCTGTACCTGTGGCAAGCCCGGTGATCCACTTGCTGCGCACCGACAGTTCGTCGAACCGCAACAGCCGTTCTTCCGGGGTATAGGTGAAATAGCTGCGCGCACCGTCGAAGGGTATCGGCCTGGTGCCGGGATTGGGCTGCACCGCGCCCGCGCCGATCTGAAGCGTCGCCGCAAGCGGCTCGAACCGCCCTTCCTCGGTCAATCCCGAGCGGACCGAGCCCGAGATCGGCGCCTGCAGCACCCCGAGCCAGGCGAATGCAGGCCCCTGTGCGGCGATATCACCGGCCGCGACATCGTTGAAGCTGACCCCGAAGGTGGCCGCGGTCTCCCCGATGCGGCTGTTGTAGTTGGCTGAAAGCGTTGTTGCCTCCGCGCCGCCGCTGAGCACCGCGAGATCGGCACCGATTGTCAGGTCCTGCCCCTCCCGGTTCAGCCGCAGCCTGCCGCCGTCCACAGTCCAGGCGCGGGCCGAGGCGGCGTCTTCGAAACGCAGCGTGAGTGCACGCAGATCGACGTTTCGCAGCGACCGGAGGGCTGGCGTCTCGAGCAGCTCGTCCACCTGGCCGATCAATTGGGGCAGCGTGGCCGCCTGCCGCTGGGGGGCTACCCCGCCAATTCCCGCCTGCAGCGCGACACTGCCGTCCGCCGCGCGGCTGAGTTTCGCGAAAATGCCCGAGAGCGCGATTTCGCGCGGCTGGATTTGGCCGTCGAGCAGGGGTTTCGCCGC
Source organism: Sulfitobacter sediminis (assembly GCF_040811725.1). Classification (NCBI taxonomy): domain Bacteria; kingdom Pseudomonadati; phylum Pseudomonadota; class Alphaproteobacteria; order Rhodobacterales; family Roseobacteraceae; genus Sulfitobacter; species Sulfitobacter sediminis. Next base: position 106,301 of record NZ_JBFNXX010000002.1, on the reverse strand, counting down.
AAAAAGCGCCTCGACGGCGTTGAACCTCGCGATCTCGGCGCCATCCGCCGCGCTCAGGGCGACGTTGCGCAACTGGATGCGCGGGCGCCAGTTCTCGTCCATGACAAAGCTCATGTCGCCGAAGTCGACGCGCGATTCTGGCATAACCTCGGCCAGACGTCGCGAGATCATCTCTTGCGCCCAGTCAGGCGCTGTCAGCGGGTAACGCTTGAGATAGAATACCGTGCCCCCCACAAACAGCACCGTAACCGTCGTCAGCGCCAGCGCCGCATTGAGCATCCATGCAACGCCCTTGCCCAGGGCGCGTCCATGCTTCTTTCGTCGCGATATCTTGGGTTTCTCTGCCGGGGCTTTGCTCATTATCCGTCCGGGTGCGATTGCGGGCTTGGCGCGGGCCCTTGCCGGGCTAATATGACAGCCCGTAACGGACCTTCCAAGTGAAAGACATCTCGAACCATGCCTGATATCTCAGATACCGCACCAGACTTTACCCTCCCCGTGACAGGCGGTGGCGACATTACGCTGAGCGCGCTGAAGGGGACGCCGGTTGTGCTTTTCTTCTATCCGCGCGACGACACGCCCGGCTGCACCAAGGAAAGCATCGGTTTCTCCGAAAGCCTGAAGGATTTCGAGGCGGCGGGGGCCAAAGTCTTTGGCATCTCGCGCGATACGATGGCCAAGCATGACAAGTTCATCGCCAAGCATGATCTGACCGTGCCGCTCTTGTCGGACGAAGGCGGCGAGGTGACGGAAGCCTACGGCGTCTGGGTTGAGAAAAGCATGTACGGCAAGAAATCGATGGGCATCGAACGTTCGACTTTTATGATCGGTGCCGATGGCAAGATCGCGCAGGTCTGGCGCAAGGTGAAGGTGCCCGGCCACGTCGAGGAGGTGCTCGAGGCCGTCCGCGCGCTGTGAAACCGCTTGCCGAAATGGCCGAGGCGGTTCTGCGCTGCGCGGACGGGCGGCAGAAAACGGCGCTGTCGCGCGGCTTTGCCGCCGACTGGCAGGCAGCGCGGGCGCGCGGTGAGACGCCCGAAATTGGCCGCGCCGAACCGCCGCTCCACCCCGCCCGTCCAGAGAAGCCGGAGTTGCTGAGCCCGCGCGACGTCCCGCGGCGCAGGCCCGGCACGGTCGAGGGACGCATCGCGCTTTTGCACGCGGTCGCGCATATCGAGCTGAACGCGGTCGACCTGCATTGGGACGTGATCGCACGCTACACCGACACGCCGATGCCGATGGGTTTCTACGACGACTGGGTGAAAGCTGCTGACGAGGAATCAAAGCACTTTAACTTGATGTGCGATTGCCTGGAGGAGATGGGCAGCCACTATGGCGCGCTTCCGGCCCACGCAGGCATGTGGCGCGCAGCCGAGGATACCGTGGATGACCTGATGGGCCGTCTTGCCGTGGTGCCCATGGTGCTGGAGGCGCGCGGGCTCGACGTGACGCCGGGCATGATCGAGATATTCCGCAAGGCCAAGGCCGACAGCGCCGTCGCAGCACTGGAGATCATATATGCCGAGGAAGTCGCCCATGTCGCCTATGGCAGCAAGTGGTTTCATTTCCTTTGTGGCCGGCATGAGCTGGACCCAAAGGACGAATTCCATCGACTGGTGCGAATGTATTTCCACGGCGATCTGAAACCGCCTTTCAACGAGGAAAAACGGGCCGAGGCAGGTATTCCGCCCGATTTCTACTGGCCCCTCACCGCGCAGTAGCGCACCTGGCGCATATTTTCTCCGCGCCAGATGTCACAAACCGCCGTGCCGATCCGTCACTCCTTCATGACAACACTCATGGAGGCGAAAATGAACCGGATCATCCTTGTAGGCGTCGGCGGATACGCCCTATTCAACGCTGCATTCATGCTCTTGGCACCGCAGCTTTGGTACGCGGAAGTCCCGGGTGTCGCGGCGACCGGTCCGCTGAATCTGCATTTTGCAACGGACGTCGCGCTGGCCTTTTTGTCGAGCGGCTTGGCCCTTGTCTGGGCAGGCGTGAAGGTGGATTTCTCCGCTGCTGTTTTCGGCTCGTGCTGGCTGATGCTGCACGCGCTCTTTCACGTCTCAATCTGGGTGCAGCGCGGCTTTCCGGCCGACTTTGTGGCTGTCGCCAACCTTCTCGGCATCCAGTTGCCCGCCATGTTGGCAGCCGGAGCCACCCTGCGGACACGGGAGGACAAGCGATGATCGCCAGACTTCTTCGCCGCAGCGTGCGGCGCTTTGCGGCGCGCCATGATTATGATGCCAGCTACATGCTTCACGTCGTCGACACATCGACCTCCGCCGGGGTGCGGCTGGCGGCGCTTCCGTTCTTCACGCAATTCACCGGCCCCCGTGGGTCGGGCGGAGTCTGGGCCGGCGCCGTGCTGGCCTCGACGCTTGAGGGCGATTGCGGACCTTGCGTTCAACTTGTGCTGGACATGGCAATCGAGAAAGGCGTGCCTGCAGACCTCCTGGCGCTCTGCATCGAAGGCCGCGCCAAAGAGGCGGGCGAGGTTGGCCTTGGCTTTCGCTTTGCAGAGGCCGCGATTGCGGATGCCCCGGAACTCGACACGCTCAGGGCCGAGATCGAGGCACGGCACGGAGCCGAGGCCGTCGTCGCCGCTTCTTTTGCCTCGGCTGGCGGGCGCATCTATCCGGTGATGAAACGGGGCTTGGGTTTCGGCAAGAGCTGCCGCAGGCTGCGCATCGGGGAGCGGGAAATCGGCGTGGTTCGGCAGGCATGAACGCGATGACGGATATCTTCGAGGCAGAGCGCGGTAGCCTTGCCGCGCTTTGCTACCGGATGCTGGGCGAGCGGGCGGCGGCGGAGGATGCCGTGCAGGATACCTGGCTGAAATGGGCCGAGGCCGATCGTACGGCGATCCGAACGCCCGCCGCATGGCTCCGCCGGGTCGCCACCAACATCGCCATTGACACGCTGCGCAGCGCGCGGGCGCGGCGCGAGCACTACGTGGGGCCCTGGCTGCCCGAACCGCTGATGCGGCTCGAGGACGAAGAAGTGGCTCCCCATTTCGAGCTTGCCCAGGAGTGCGAGCTGGCCTTGCTTTGGGCCATGGAACGGCTGAGCCCACGCGAGCGCGCGGCTTTCATCCTGCGCGAGGCCTTCGACGCGGGCTATGCCGAGATTGCGGAAGCGCTCTCCACGACCGAGGCCGCCTGCCGCCAGATGGTCAGCCGTTCCCAGAAAAAGCTGCAGGACTCTGGCCCGAGGTTCGACGCCAGCGCCGAGGAAGTCGCAGCGCTGACAGCGCGCTTTTTCGAGGCCGCCATGGCCGATGATTTCGACACCGCGCTCAGCCTGCTGACGCCGCACAGCATCGCCATATCCGATGGCGGGGCGAACCGGCGCGCCGCGCGGCGTCCCCTCGTCGGCGGGGCGGAGATCGTACAGGTATTCCGAGCGCTGCATGAGAAGGCCAAGGTCCAGGGCGGCTGGCAGTTGCGCAGGGTGGTGGCCAACGGCAAACCCGCCCTTGCCCGGTACCGCGAGGGGCTGCTCGATTCCCTTGTATCGCTTGCCCCGGACAACGAGGGCCGGATCGGCTGGTTCTACGTCATGACGAACCCCGAGAAACTGGGCAATCGCGCCCCGGCCGCGCACAGCTGACCGCCTGAACACCAAAGTCTTGAGCGGCATTTCGCCGGCTCGGCGGGCCATCGCCTATTGGGTGTAGCGTGACCTACGCTACCCAACCCACTGGTATCGGCGGATTTTCGCCCATCTGCACCAATCCGCCCATCTGACGTAGGGGCAGAGCCCAACTTGCTTGCCCCACTGGGTCCCGTTGGGTAAGGAAACCTAACCAAAATGTGCCGATGCACAGGGCACAGGTAACGGGACGGTAAAGAGGTAGACGACGTGCGTACAAGGCTCGCCATCAAGATTCACTCGACTCTCGAGCATTATTTTCCCGAACGCCGCGTCTTTCTGAAATCCGACAACGACACTCGTTTCATCCGACTGCGCCCCGGCACGCAGATCCTTGCCTTCACCGGCAGCGCGCTGGTCGTGGCCTGGGCCATCGTGGCCACGGCGATCATCCTCATGGACAGCATCGGCTCGGGCAATTTCCGTGAGCAGGCCAAGCGCGACCAGCGGACCTATCAGGCACGGCTGAACGATCTTTCCGCGCAACGCGACCAGCGCGCCGAAGAAGCACTTGCCGCGCAGGAGCGTTTCAACGCGGCACTGGCGCAGATCTCCGTGATGCAGTCTGAATTGCTGCAGTCCGAAACACGCCGCCGCGAGCTTGAGACAGGCATCGACGTTGTCCAGAACACGCTTCGCTCGACCATGAAAGAGCGCGAGCAGGCCCGCCAGCGTCTTGCCGCGCTGGAAGGCGAGATCGAGAACGGCAGTGGCGGCCTGGCGCAGACCGCGGCCAATTCCGCGCCCATCGACTTTCTTGCCGAGGCGCTTGAGCGTACCGCCGAGGAGCGCGACAAGGTGGTTGCCGATGCGCAGGATGCGCTTCTTGAAGCGGATCGTCTGAGCCATGAAATCGCGCTGATGCGCGACCAGAACGACGCGATCTTCCGCCAGCTCGAAGAGGCGATGACCGTGTCGGTCGCGCCGCTCGACAAGATGTTCCGCAGCGCGGGGATGCCGACAGACCGCATCCTGGAGACCGTGCGCCGCGGCTACTCCGGCCAGGGCGGGCCGCTGACGCCGCTCAGCTTCTCCACCCGCGGGGAAGAGCTTAGCCCAGACACGCTGCGCGCCAATCGTCTGCTGAACCAGATGGACCGGTTGAACCTGTACCGCATCGCCGCCGAGAAGGCGCCCTTCGCGAATCCGGTCAAAAGCGCCTTCCGCTTTACCAGCCAGTTCGGCTATCGCCGCGACCCCAAGACAGGCGGTCGTCGGATGCATTCGGGTGTCGATTTCGCGGCCGGATTGGGCACGCCGCTCTACGCCACCGCAGACGGTGTTGTGACCCATGCGGGCTGGCAATCAGGATATGGTAGGCTGGTCAAAATCCAGCATGAATTCGGGATCGAAACCCGCTATGCGCACCTTTCAAAACTTCGCGTGAAAGTGGGTCAAAGGGTCTCGCGCGGGCAGAGAATAGGTGATATGGGAGCCTCTGGACGAGTAACCGGCGTGCATCTGCACTACGAAGTGCGTGTAGGTGGCAGAGCTGTGAACCCGATGATCTATATCAAGGCAGCAAACGATGTTTTCTAAAAGCAAAATCAACGATCCCGCCCCTTCCAAGGACAGCGACAGCGCGTCCAAGCCTGCGCTTTCCGGCACTTCTGCGCCTCAGACGTCTTCCCAGAGCAGCCCCAGCGAATTCAAGGCCAGCGCGCCCAAGGCCAAGCCGCCCGCCTCGCTGCTTTCCGCCGATCTGCACGTGACCGGCAACATGAAGACCACCGGCGACATCCAGGTCGAAGGCACGGTCGAGGGTGACATTCGTGCCCACCTGCTGACCATCGGCGAAAGCGCCACGATCAAGGGAGAAGTCGTCGCCGATGACGTGGTGATCAACGGCCGTATCGTGGGCCGCGTGCGTGGCCTCAAGGTGCGCCTGACCTCGACCGCAAGGGTTGAGGGCGACATTATCCACAAGACCATCGCAATCGAAAGCGGTGCGCACTTCGAAGGCTCCGTTCAGCGTCAGGATGACCCGCTGAACCCCGGTGCGAAATCCGCCCCCGCCGCAAAGGCGAATCCTGCGGCTGAGTAAAGGGATCCGACATGACGGACGTACAGGCGTCGCAGGCCCCTGCGGCGCCTGTTTTCGTTGAAGGCTTCTGCCGTCCGGAGGCGCGCAAATACGTCCTGATCGCGGCCATCCTCGCCTCTGCCATGGGGTTTATCGATGGATTCATCATTTCGCTGGCGCTGCCCGCGATGCGTCAGTCGCTGGACGCAACGCTGATCGAGGCACAGTGGTTTCACAATGCCTACATGCTGACCCTTTCGGCGCTGATCCTTGTGGGCGGGGCGGTCGGCGACCGCTTCGGTCTGGCCCGGGCGTTCAGCGCCGGCATTGCCGCTTTCGTGGCGGCCTCGCTTCTCTGCGCGATTGCGCCTGATCCGACATTCATGATCGCTGCCCGCGCCCTTCAGGGTGTCGGGGCGGCACTGATGATACCGGGATCGCTTGCCATCATCACCCGGGCCTATCCGCGTGAAGAGCGCGGCTGGGCCATCGGGTTCTGGGCGGCGGCGTCGTCCGTGACGACGGCGCTTGGCCCGGTTGTGGGCGGGCTCGCGCTGACCCTTGGCGGTCCGGAGGCCTGGCGCTGGGTTTTTGCCATCAACCTGCCCCTTGGCGCGGTGACGATCTGGATAATCTGGGCGAAAGTGGGGGCTGATCCCGTTCGCGGCGGCGCGCGGCTGGACTGGCCCGGCGCGCTTCTTGCCACGCTGGGGCTTTTCGCCCTGGCCTGGGGGGCTGACGACGGCAGGTCATGGCGGGGGTTGGGCCACCGCCCTGTGGCTATCGGCAGCGCTGGTGCTGATTTGCCTTTTCATCTGGGCTGAAAGCAACAGCCCCGCGCCGATGATGCCACTGAACCTGTTCACCAGCGCGACCTTCTCGGGCGCGAACCTCCTGGCCTTCTTCATATACGGGGCGATGGGGATTATGTTCTTCTTCATGCCGATCATCTTTATCGCCGGGTGGGACAGGCACGAGATTTCCGTCAGTGTCGTCTTTGCCCCGATGGCTTTGTTCATGACCGTGTTTTCCACCCGCGCAGGTGCGCTTGCCGACCGGATTGGACCGGCACCGCTGCTGGCGGCGGGCAGCCTGATCACCGGGGCGGGATATCTGCTGATCGGTTTTTTCGCCGAAGCGCAACTGCTCTGTGCCCATATCCTGCCGAGCATGTGTTTGGTGGCATTCGGGATGTCGCTGGTCGTGGCGCCCCTGTCGACAGCCTTGATGGGGGCCGCCCCGGACGGTCTGTCCGGGATCGCTTCGGGGGTGAACAACGCGGTCAGCCGCACGGCGAGCCTGTTGGGCGTAGCCGCCGTGGGTGGCGTGGCGGCGACGGTCTACCTGCGCGCCGGTGGGGCTGCAAGCTTTGGCATTCCGAGCGATACGGAAGGCCATGCGGCGGCGATGAGCCAGTCCCTGACCGCGCTGGCCTATATCTCGGCCGGGCTCTGCCTGCTGAGTGCGGTGATCTCGCTGAACTTATTCAGACGAGGCTGAAGGCCAGGCATGCACGCTGGTTCCTGCGCGATGGCGGGATTTGAGCCCATGCCAAGTGTGGTCAGCGGAAGATGTGTCGGCCAGGTCGTGCTCGGAGAATGAAAAGGGCGCGCCTTTTGGCACGCCCTTTCTTGCCTAGTTGGTTTCGGCCCTGGCCTACTCCGTGACCGTCACGGTTTTCATCATATCCGGTTGCCCGATAACGGCGCCGTTTGGCCCCGTCCCGAGCTTGATGCTGTCCACAATGTCCTGCCCTTCGGTGACCCGTCCCACGACAGTGTATTGACCGTTCAGAAAATGGCCCGCGTCGAACATGATGAAGAACTGGCTGTTGGCGGAATTCGGGTTCTGAGCCCGTGCCATGCCAACCACGCCCTTGTCGAAGGGAATGTCAGAAAACTCGGCCGGAACGTCCGGCATGTCCGATCCGCCCATGCCCGCGCGGCGCATGTCGGCACCCTCCTTGCCGAACTCCACGTCGCCGGTCTGGGCCATGAAGCCTTCGATCACGCGATGAAACACCACGCCGTCATAGGCGCCCTGCCCGGCCAGCGTGGTGATACGCTCCACGTGCTGGGGCGCGACATCCTCGAAGAGGTCGATCTTGACGGTGCCGTTGGCCTCGCCCGCAACTTCGATCTCAAGCCCCGTGGCCAGAGCGGTCGTCCCGATGAGCGCAGCGCAAAGGCCCGCCGTGACTGCCTTATACATCTGCGGCCACCTTGACGCTGATCATCCGGTCCGGCTGGGCGGGCGGCTCACCGCGGGTGATCGCGTCCACATGTTCCATCCCCTCGATCACCTGACCGTAAACCGTGTACTGGCCGTTGAGGAAATCGTTGTCCTTGAAGTTGATGAAGAACTGGCTGTTGGCGCTGTCCGGGTTGGCCGAGCGCGCAGCCCCCAATGAGCCGCGCGCGTGCGGCACCTTGGAGAATTCGGCAGGAACGTTCCCCAGATCGGAGCCACCGGTCCCTGCCATGCGCAGGTTGAAGTCGTTCTCCATGTTGCCGTGCTCCACATCACCCGTCTGGGCCATGAAGCCGTCGATCACCCGGTGAAAGGCCACGTTGTCGTATTTGCCCGCGCGTGCCAGCTCCTTCATGCGCGCCACATGCTTGGGCGCCACGTCGGGCAGCAGCTGGATGGTGACGGTGCCGCCTTTGAGCTCCATCAGGATCGTGTTTTCGGGGTCTTTGATCTCGGCCATGCCGTGCTCCTCTGAACTTGTTTGCCTCTACCTAGGGGGGATGACCGCAATTGCCAAGCGCGCGGATTGACCATTCGCGCGAGATTCGCAAAACACTCAGCATCAAACGGGAAAGGATGCGGCATGGGCTGGAAATCGCTGGATGAGATGGAGCTGACTGGCAAGCGGGTACTGGTCCGCGTCGACATCAACGTCCCTGTCGAGAACGGCAAGGTCACCGACGCGACCCGGATCGAGCGGATCGTGCCCACGGTGCGCGACATTATCGCAAAGGGTGGCAAGCCTGTGCTGCTGGCGCATTTCGGACGGCCCAAGGGCAAGGTGAACCTCGACATGAGCCTCGATCAGGTTCTGCCTGCCCTGCGAACCGCCCTCGGTCTCAGGGTGGTGCTGGTCGAGACGCTGGAAGGGGCCGAGAACCTGACGGCAGAGGCACAATCGGCTGACGTGATCCTGCTCGAGAACATCCGCTTTTACCCCGGAGAGGAAGCAAATGATCCCGTCTTTGCCGCACGGCTTGCGGCGCTGGGGGATGTCTATTGCAACGACGCCTTTTCCGCAGCGCACCGCGCTCACGCCTCTACCGAAGGCGTTGCGCGACTGATGCCCTCATGTGCCGGACGGCTCATGCAGGCTGAGCTGAGTGCGCTCGAAGCGGCCTTGTCCAAGCCCGAAAGGCCAGTTGGGGCGGTGGTCGGCGGCGCCAAGGTATCGACCAAGATCGCACTGCTGGAGAACCTTGTGAACCGCCTCGATGTGCTGATCATCGGGGGTGGCATGGCGAACACCTTCCTTGGCGCGCAGGGCGCACAACTGGGCGCATCGCTCTCGGAACCCGATTTCTTTGAGACCGCCCGCGACATTCTTGCGCAAGCCGAAAAGGCCGGCTGCCGCGTCATCCTTCCGAAGGACGGTCTTGTCGCCAGGGAATTCGCGGCGGGGGCCGCACATGAAGTCGTCGCGCTGTCCTCCACCACGGTGCTGGAGAAGGATCAGATGGTGCTCGACGCCGGTCCCGAAACGATCACTGAAGTGCGCAGCGCCTTCGAGACGCTGAAAACACTGATCTGGAACGGCCCGATGGGCGCCTTCGAAATCGAACCCTTCGACACCGCAACGGTCGCTGCGGCCACGGACGCGGCGGCACGCACGCGGGCTGGCAAGCTGATCTCGGTCGCCGGTGGCGGCGACACGGTGGCAGCGCTGAACAGGGCCGGTGTGGCGGAGGATTTCTCCTATATCTCCACGGCGGGCGGCGCATTCCTGGAGTGGATGGAAGGCAAGGTGCTGCCGGGGGTTGCGGCGCTTGAAGGCAAGGCGGCCTGAGCTGTTGCGAAACTGCGCAAATGCAGGAAATCCCTGAGATTTTCTGAACCTCAGTGCTGAAAAGGGATTCACAGGGCGAATCGCCTGTGTCATAGTCCTGTTACGTCCAGCAAGAGACGATCTGAGGCAGAGACATGACCCGCACCGCACGCCCCGCTTTCGGCACGCTGTTCTTCTTCGCGATTGCCTTCGCGCTCAGTCTCTATTTTACCTTCGCCGCCGTTCAGGGCGACTTTGGCCTGTTCCGCCGGGCGGAGATCGTCGCGGAAAGCCAGGAGCTGCGCCGCCAGCTTGCCGCCGTGCGCGCCGATGTGGTGCGGATGGAGAACCTGACCAAGCGGATGTCGGACGACTACCTCGACCTCGATCTGCTGGACGAACAGGCCCGCCGGGTTCTGGGGATGGTCCGTACGGACGAGATTGTCATCCGCTAGTCCCGGGCACCTGCCTGACCACGGCCTGCTTCCCCTACGTACGGTTTGCCCCTACCCTTCCGTGACCGAATCCGGTAAGGGATAGTTTAACGCTAAACTATCTTGGCAAGAGATGACGCGCTGACGGAGGACAAGCCCCATGGCGGCAAGGAGAACCACCAAGAAACCCAATGTCTCGGCCGATGAGCTGAAGGCATATTACCGTGACATGCTGCTGATCCGGCGGTTCGAGGAGAAGGCCGGTCAGCTTTACGGCATGGGCCTGATCGGCGGCTTTTGCCACCTCTACATTGGGCAGGAAGCCGTCGTCGTCGGGCTTGAGGCCGCCGCCGAGGAAGGCGACAAGCGCATCACCTCCTACCGCGACCACGGTCACATGCTGGCCTGTGGCATGGACCCCAACGGCGTGATGGCCGAGCTGACGGGCCGCGAGGGCGGTTATTCCAAGGGCAAAGGCGGCTCCATGCACATGTTCTCGAAAGAGAAGCATTTTTACGGCGGCCACGGGATCGTGGCGGCTCAGGTGCCGCTGGGCGCGGGCCTCGCCTTTGCCGACAAGTATCAGGAAAACGGGCGCGTTACCTTCACCTATTTCGGGGATGGTGCCGCCAACCAGGGCCAGGTCTACGAGACGTTCAACATGGCCGCTCTCTGGAAACTGCCCTGTATCTTCGTGATCGAGAACAACCAGTATGCCATGGGCACCTCGCAGCAGCGGTCGACCTCATCGGCCGAGATATGGGAGCGCGGCAAGGCCTTCGGCATTCCGGGCGAAGCGGTCGACGGGATGGACGTGCTGGCGGTGAAGGCCGCTGGGGAAACCGCCGTGGCGCACTGCCGTTCGGGGAAAGGTCCTTACATCCTCGAGATCAAGACCTACCGCTACCGCGGCCATTCCATGTCCGACCCGGCTAAGTACCGCACCCGCGAGGAAGTGCAGAAGATGCGCGATGAGCGCGATCCCATCGAGGCGGTGCGCAACATGCTGCTGCAGGGCAAGCATGCGACCGAGGATGACCTCAAGGCCATCGACAAGGACATCAAGAAAATCGTCAACGAAAGCGCCGATTTCGCGAAAGACAGCCCCGAGCCGCCGCTCGAAGAGCTCTGGACCGATATCTACGCAACCGAAGTACCGCAGGAGGCCTGATCGATGGCAACCGAAATTCTCATGCCCGCCCTCTCGCCCACCATGGAAGAAGGCACGCTCGCCAAATGGCTGGTCAAGGAAGGCGACACCGTCAGTTCCGGCGACATCATGGCCGAGATCGAGACCGACAAGGCGACGATGGAATTCGAAGCCGTCGATGAAGGCGTTGTCGGCAAAATTCTGGTCGAGGCAGGTACCGAGGGCGTGAAGGTGAACACGCCCATCGCGATCCTGCTGGAAGAGGGGGAAAGCGCAGACGACATCGACACGGCGAAATCCGAACCTGCCTCCGCCCCCGTCCCCGCCGACAAGGAGCAGTCCTCCGAGACCGCTCCTGCCGCCGCGATGGCGCATCCCGAGCCCAAGGTGGACACGACGCCCGACTGGCCCGAGGGCACCAAGCTGAAGAAGCAGACGGTGCGCGAGGCCCTGCGCGACGGTATGGCCGAGGAAATGCGCCGCGACGAGAAGGTCTTTGTCATGGGTGAAGAGGTCGCCGAGTATCAGGGCGCCTACAAGATCACCCAAGGCATGCTGGACGAATTCGGCCCCAAGCGCGTGATCGACACGCCCATCACCGAACACGGCTTTGCCGGGATCGGGGTCGGTGCCGCCTTTGGCGGTCTGCGCCCCATTGTGGAGTTCATGACGTTCAACTTCGCCATGCAGGCCATCGACCATATCATCAACTCGGCGGCCAAGACGCTTTACATGTCCGGCGGCCAGATGGGCGCGCCCATGGTCTTCCGCGGCCCCAACGGGGCTGCCGCCCGCGTCGCCGCGCAGCACTCGCAGGATTACGCCGCCTGGTACATGCAGATACCGGGCCTCAAGGTGGCGATGCCCTACTCCGCCTCTGACTATAAGGGCCTGATCAAGACCGCGATCCGCGACCCGAACCCGGTCATCTTCCTCGAGAATGAAATCCTCTATGGCCGTTCCTTCGACGTGCCGGAACTCGACGATTACACCGTGCCCTTCGGCAAGGCCCGCATCTGGCGCGAGGGGGACGATGTGACCATCGTCAGCTTCGGCATCGGGATGAGCTACGCGCTGGAAGCCGCTGAAAAGCTGGCAGAAGAAGGCATCAACGCCGAGGTCATCGACCTGCGCACCCTGCGCCCGATGGACACGGGTGCGATCATCAAGTCGGTGATGAAAACCAACCGCTGCGTCACGGTCGAGGAAGGCTGGCCGCAACCTTCGGTCGGCAGCTACATCTCGAGCGTGATCATGCAGGAGGCCTTCGATTACCTCGATGCCCCGGTGATCAACCTGACCGGCAAGGACGTGCCGATGCCCTACGCCGCGAACCTTGAAAAACACGCGCTGGTGACCACCGACGAGGTGATCGAGGCCGTGAAAAAAGTGACCTACAAGTAAGGAGCGGACACGATGCCCACAGAAATCCTCATGCCCGCCCTCTCGCCCACCATGGAAGAAGGCACGCTGGCCAAATGGCTGGTCAAGGAAGGTGACACCGTCAATTCCGGCGACGTGCTCTGCGAGATCGAGACCGACAAGGCGACGATGGAATTTGAAGCCGTCGACGAAGGTGTGATCGGCAAGATCCTGATCGAGGAAGGCACCGAAGGCGTCAAGGTGAACGCCCCTATCGCGGTGCTGCTCGAAGACGGCGAAAGTGCCGAAGACATCGGCGAAGTCAGCAAGCCCTCCGCGCCCGCGTCATCGGATGCGGCTCCTCCGGAAGCCTCGGACAAAACCGCGCCCGCCGGTGGCTATGGTCGAGGTGAGACCGAAGCGACCCCCGCTCCCGCGGCCCCGACGGGCGGTGACGGCAAGCGCATCTTCGCCTCTCCCCTTGCCCGGCGCATGGCGGCAGACAAGGGCCTCGACCTCGCGCAGATCAAGGGCTCCGGCCCCCATGGCCGGATCGTGAAGGCCGATGTCGAAGGGCTGAGCAAATCCGACATGCCCGCCAAATCCGCCGAGAGCCCCAAGGCCGCCACCGAAGCGCCCAAGGCGGCAGCAGCACCTGCAGGACCTTCCACGGATGCCGTTCTCAAGATGTACGAGGGCCGCGACTACGAGGAAATCAAGCTCGACGGGATGCGCAAGACAATCGCCGCACGCCTCACCGAGGCCAAGCAGACGATCCCGCATTTCTACCTGCGCCGCGACATCCAGCTCGATGCGCTCATGGCGTTCCGTTCGGAACTGAACAAGCAGCTCGAGCCGCGCGGGGTGAAGCTGTCGGTCAACGATTTCATCATCAAGGCCTGCGCCCTCGCGTTGCAAGAGGTGCCGGATGCCAATGCCGTCTGGGCGGGCGACCGGATGCTCAAGCTGAAGCCCTCCGACGTGGCCGTCGCCGTCGCCATCGAAGGTGGTCTCTTCACGCCCGTGCTCAAGGACGCCCATCACAAGAGCCTCTCGGCGCTGTCAGCGGAGATGAAAGACCTGGCCGCCCGCGCGCGCGACCGCAAGCTTGCGCCGCATGAGTATCAGGGCGGCAGCTTCGCGATCTCAAACCTCGGCATGTTCGGCATCGACAACTTCGACGCGGTCATCAACCCGCCCCATGGCGCGATCCTCGCCGTGGGTGCAGGGGTCAAGAAACCGGTCGTCAATGACGCGGGCGAGATCGAGGTGGCGACAGTCATGTCCGTGACCCTCTCGGTCGATCACCGTGTCATTGACGGTGCCCTTGGCGCTCAATTGCTTGAGGCGATCAAGAACAACCTTGAAGCGCCGATGACGATGCTTGCCTGAACGGCTTCATCTTTCCACTACAATTCTCGGGAGTGTGAGGGCAGACAGCCCTCACCCGCCGCCCTCCGGGGCGGCGGTCCGGGTCGCGCGGCACGCGGGAAATTACGCGTCGTCGTCCCAGGGCCCCAGCATGTGGTCCATGGAAATTGCCGGCTGCTCGCACCCGGCCTCGCCCACGATCTTTGCGGGAATACCCGCCACCGTCTTGCAGGGCGGCACGTCTTTCAGCACGACCGAGCCTGCGGCAATCCGGCTGCAATGGCCGACGCGGATATTGCCCAAGACCTTCGCCCCGGCACCGATCAGGACACCATCCTCGATCTTCGGATGACGGTCCTCTTCTTCCTTGCCGGTGCCTCCAAGCGTGACGGAATGCAGCATGGAGACGTTGTCACCGACAACGGCTGTCTCACCGATGACGATGGAATGCGCGTGATCGATCATGATCCCCTTGCCGATCCTGGCACCTGGGTGAATGTCCACGCCGAAAATCTCGCTCACCCGCATCTGCACGAAATATGCCAGGTCCTTGCGGCCCTTCATCCAGAGATGATGCGCCACGCGATAGGCCTGCACCGCCTGATATCCCTTGAAATAAAGGATCGGCTGCAAGAACCGGTGGCAGGCAGGATCGCGTTCATAGATCGCCACGAGATCTGCGCGCGCAGCCTCGATCAGCTTGGGATCGTCCGCATAGGCCTCCTCGACCATCTCGCGCACGACAACCATCGACATCTCGTTTGACGCAAGCTTGGCCGCAATACGATAGGAAAGCGCTTTTTCGATGGACCTGTGATGCAGGATACAGGCGTGTACGAAACCGCCGATCAGCGGTTCATCGTGTATGGCCTGTTCCGCCTCTCTCTGAATGCGGTCCCAGACGGGATCGATTGCGGAAATCTGTCTGCGCGGTTCAGCCATCATCACTTCCTCCGTGGCGCCAGTCCTAGCCTATCTAGGGCCAGTCTGCCAAACGCAAAGCCGTGATGCAGGTCAAAAGTTCAAATTCGATGTTAGGATTTCTTACAGATGTGCGCTGCGGGGCCTTATGCCAAGCCCGTGCATGACTGCCGCCATGCAGCGGCAGGACTGTGGATCATCAAAGCAAAGCGCATCGCCCATCGGCCTGCGCCGCGCCGTATCTCTTAGCGTCCCGTTGCCCCAGTGAGGATGCGGTTTGCCGAGCCTGCGCATGTATCTGTCCGCAAGCTCGGCTTCCCGGATCATCTCTGCGCATAGCCCCTGTCTCTGCGCCTCGGGCACGGCGCGCAGGGCGCGCGCCACTGCAAGGACATCGGAGACATGCACCGACCGCATCAGGTGGTCACGGTGATCTTTCGCGCCAGGCCGGGACCGTAGGCGGCCGAAACCTGCGCGACAGACACGTCGAAGGGTGCAGTCACGCCGTCTGCGACCTGCATCCCCGCCGAATAGCTCCACGCGGGGGTCGAGACCACCTGCTCGCGCACCACGGCGCTTCCCTGGTGAACACGCACCACATAGTTCTCGCTCTCTTCGCCAAGCGGCACATCGGGGGTGTCCCATCCATCCCCCTCGATCCTTGTGCGCCTGATCCAGCTCAGTTCGTAGGTGCCGCCCGACGTCCTGGCGCTGCGCAGATGCGCCGGCGCAAAGGGCCTTAGACCATTGCCGTCAAAGGCCTGCACCGTCTCGCGATAGGACGGATCGTCCACCGCCCTCTTTGCAGGTCCGACGCGGAACGTCTGGGCGACGCGCCTCAGGTTCGGGCTCAACTCGATCTGAGATGGCGTCCCATCAAGCAGGACGAAGTTCGAGCCGCTTGGCCAGCCGCTGGGCATCAGTCCGTCCGATCCCGCCTGCCCCCGCAATCGGGTGTGCAGCCAATAGGTCCGTGGCGCCACCAGTTCCGCCTCGGCGAACTGGAAAACCTCCCACTTGTCGAAACTGCCATCCCCGATTGCGGCGAGATTTGCACCGCTCAGCAGCGCCTGTTCGTTCACCGATGACAGGCTTCCGCTGACCAACTCGACCTCCAGTACTCCGCCCCGGTCGAAAACGCCCGCGCGCGCGGCGGGCAGATCGGTGCGCGTGATACCAACCGTGGACCTTGCGTTGATCACCTTGTTCAGTGTGAAATTCGACTCCGTGCCGGACTGGTAGACCGCTACGGGCCCGGGCCACGGCTGCGCCGTCGCCGCCACATGCGGCGCATGGGGCACTTCGTCGCCCCGCAAAAGCGGCAGGTCCATGAAATGTGCCAGCACAGGCACCGGCGCCACGAAGGGTTTTGCCTGCACCAATTCGTCGTAGATATCGGCCAGGTCATAGACCTGCGGCTCGATCCGGACGCCCTCGATGAGCTGGACGTCGGATTGTTCCACCCGGTCAATCCGGTAGAGCGCGGGGCCCTCATCGCCCTCACCGGGAAGCTCCATGACATCGCCCGCGCCCAGCGCGAGACGCGACGGCGGCAGTGCCAGCCGCACCGTATCCCGCGCGACACGCGCCTCGGTCAGCCAACGCTCGACGATCTGGCGGCCTTCCCCACGCGTGAGCGCCATGTTGATCTCCGAGTCGGAGACCGCGTGGGTCGCCTCGTCGGCCAGCACCGCTTCCTCGGCGATCACCTCAAAATCCGCGTCCGCCTGTACGAACCGCAGTCGCATCCGCCCGGAAATCTCCGCCTCGGCCTCACGTGTCTGCTCGGTCGTTCCCTCGAGCTCCGACGTCACTGCCAGCCGCTCGGGGTCAATCGGTACCGCTTTCAGCCCATCTCGCATCCGGAATTGCAGCACGCCGTCGCGTTCGATTGCGTCGAACCCATAGCGGATCATCAGTGGCTGCAGCGCCGCACGCGCGTCTGTGACCTGCTCGACCGAAAAGCCGCGCACGTAGCCATAAAGTCCTTCGGTACTGAAACTCACCAACCCGGCGCGCCTGCATATCTCGGCAACAACCGAAGCCAGCGACCGCGCCGCCGTCCGTCCGTTGATCCAGTGCCCCCGCGTGTAGTTCTCCCCGTCGCTCCACTTGGCGAAATTGTTGGGAAAGAACGGATAGGGTCGCGTGTCATAGGCCCAGACAAAGGCTCTGCTCATATCGAGCATTCGACCGTCGTACTCCGTCGAGGCGGGGTTGTTGGCCGGATCCTTCCAGTGCTCGGACATCGCCCGCAGATATTGCATCTGTATCAATTCGTCCCGCGCGCCAGTCGAATAGAACGGCAGGTGGCTTTCCGAGCTTTTTCGGTCCAGGAATTTATTGGGCTGGTTCGTGCCTTTGTCGACCGCTGCGCAGCCGTATTCGTCGACCCAAGCGGCATCGAATTGGGGCCCGCGCAGACCCTCGGGATCATGCGCGGTGTGCACCGTGGCGACCGCGCCGTTCGGCCAGACCAGCCGCTTGCGCCCCGCCTCCCAGACCGGACACCGATCGGGCGGCGAACAGGCAATGACCCCGCTGTCGCCAAAGATCATCACCTCGCGCACCTGATCCACGGTCTCCCCCACCAGGGCCACCCGCCGGCACGCGCCTGGATCAAGGGGGCGAGGCCCCTCGACCACCGAACGCACCCATTCCGCGCCTGCCCGGGTCTTGCCAGCATCGCGTCCCCCCATTACCACTCAGCTTCGCCATGCCCCCTCCGGCGGTAACTGGTGGTCCATGGCCCAGAACTCGAAAAGAAAGGGAAGCGCCAGCAGCTCCTCCGCGTCGAGCTCATTCAGGAACTGCTCTTGGACGTCCGCATCGGCGGAGGCGATCCAACTTGCACCCGATCTCAACCCGCGCCCTGTCCAGATCGAGGGCATAGCCCCCGGTTGCGATACCAGCCTGCTTGCTTCTGCAGTCATTGAGAAAGACCTCCATCTTGGCGCAATAGCCCATCATCTCCCTGAGCTTGTTCAGGGTGATCTTCACTTCGGTTACGTTTGTTTCCCCCGACTGTACGCGGTCAGTCTGTTCTTCGATGTCCCGCCTGAGTGCGGTCACCGCATCGCGCAGCGTGTCGAGCAATTCTTCCCCGCGCGCGATCTCTTGGTCTTGGGTTACGGTTGTCATTCTGGACCAAACCTTTCCGTACAACCCCCAACCGACCAGGCACAAAAAACGGCTTTCGGGATCATTCCCGAAGCCGCTCACCCATGTCCTCTAGCTTGGGAGGACGATAACCCCGAATTCGCGCAAAGTCAAGAAAATTAAGGTTAAGAAAGCCTTACAACACCTCACGATCATTGATGAATTTGTTGCGATGACTCCCTTTGATCCGAAGCCTTCTCTCTCGGTGGATCAATTCCCACCGGTCGACGCGTTGCCCGCCGCTTCCGATCCACGCTCCGCCTCGATCTCGCGCCAACGTGCCACGTTACGGTTATGCTCCTCCAGCGTCTCGGCAAAGGCATGACCACCCGTGCCATCAGCCACGAAGAAGATATAATCTGTCTCCTCCGGCTGCGCCGCCGCCATCAGGCTTGCACGCCCCGGGTTCGCGATAGGCGTCGGCGGCAGACCTTCGATCACATAGGTATTCCACGGCGTCTCCCCCCGCAGTTCCGACCGCCGCAGGCCCCGGCCCAGCACACCCTGCCCCTTGGTGATCCCGTAGATCACCGTCGGGTCCGTCTGCAGACGCATCCCCTGGTTCAGACGATTAACGAAGACACTGGCCACCTGCCCGCGTTCCTCGGCCACACCGGTTTCTTTCTCGATGATCGACGCCAGCGTCAGCAACTCCTCAGGGCTTTCAATCGGCAGATCGGGGTCCCGCGCCTCCCAGGCTTCCGCAACCAGCCGCTCCTGCGCGGACTGCATCCGCGCCAGCACCACGCGCCGTTCATCACCGGGGCGCACCTCGTAGCTGTCAGGGGCCAGCGCCCCCTCGGGAGGCAGGTCACCTGCGTTACCCTCAAGCAAGTCTACCGCTTTCAGCGCCTCGACCACCTGCCAGCTCGTTACGCCCTCGGCAAGCGCGATCCGGAACCGCGTGTCCGCCTGCTCTTTCATCTCGGTATAGACCTCGGGGGTCTCGTCGACTCCGGGTTCGAACTCCGCCCGCTCCACGAAACGGCTCGTGACAGGGTCAAGCTCGCGCACCTGAACCGACACCCGGTTCACCCCGATCCGATAAACAACCTCCGTCCCGCAGGTACTCGCGCCGCCGCGCGTGATGATATCCACGATCTCGGACATCGAGGTGCCCGGCTGAACAAGGAAACTCCCCGCCTTGAGAGCCTGCGTCTTGTCCTCGTAATCCGCCCCGATCCGGAAAATGGCGGCCGAACTCACTGCCCCCTGCTCTGCTAGGTCGTTCGACACCCGCCGCATGTTCGACCCGGATTGCACCTGCAGACAGATCGCCTGATCAAGCGGCCCTTCGGCGGTGTACTGGTTCTGACCCCAAAGAATGACGCCGCCCAACATGAACAGCGCAACGACAAGGAAAGTCACCGCGTTCGAGGCAATATTGCGCCACATGGACTAGACCTTCCCGAACAGAACGCTCGCGTTGGTCCCGCCAAAGCCGAAGGAATTGCTGAGCGCCACGTTGATCTCGCGCTTCACCGCTTTGTTGGGCGCCAGATCAATCGCGGTCTCCACCGCCGGGTTGTCGAGGTTGATCGTCGGCGGTGCCACCTGATCCCGGATCGCGAGGATCGAGAAGATCGCCTCGATCGCCCCGGCAGCCCCCAACAGGTGGCCGGTGGCCGACTTGGTCGACGACATCGTCACCTTGCCCGCATGCTCGCCCATCATCCGCTCAACGGCACCCAATTCAATCACATCCGCCATGGTCGAGGTGCCATGCGCGTTGATATAGTCGATGTCCTTCGGCTCCTTGCCCGCACTGCGCAACGCTGCCCGCATGGATCGCTCGCCACCCTCACCGTCCTCGGACGGTGCCGTGATGTGATAAGCGTCACCCGACAGCCCGTAACCGATGACCTCGGCATAAATCTTCGCCCCGCGCGCCTTGGCATGCTCGTATTCCTCAAGCACGACGATCCCCGCACCCTCGCCCATGACGAACCCGTCCCGGTCCGCGTCATAAGGACGGCTGGCCTTCTCAGGCTCATCCCCGCGTTTGGTGCTCAGCGCCTTACAGGCGTTGAAGCCCG
This sequence comes from Sulfitobacter sediminis, assembly GCF_040811725.1. NCBI lineage: Bacteria > Pseudomonadati > Pseudomonadota > Alphaproteobacteria > Rhodobacterales > Roseobacteraceae > Sulfitobacter > Sulfitobacter sediminis. The sequence continues at coordinate 86,173 of NZ_JBFNXX010000002.1, read as the reverse complement.
CAATTCCCAACTCGCAAATTGCCGCCTCGGCACCCCCCGCAATCATCACATCCGCATCGCCATACTTGATCAGGCGGCTCGCATCGCCAATTGCATGCGCGCCCGTCGAACAGGCCGTCACTACCGAATGGTTCGGCCCCTTGAACCCGTAGCGGATCGACACCTGACCCGAGATCAGGTTGATCAGCGCGCCGGGCACGAAGAACGGGCTCACCCGGCGCGGCCCCTTTTCGGCCATCATCAGCGTCGTGTTCGCGATGGAGTTCAGACCCCCGATCCCCGACCCGATCAGCACACCGGTCCGCTCAAGGCTTTCGCGGTCCTCGGGCATCCAGCCTGCGTCCTCAACCGCCTGCTGTGCGGCTGCCATCCCGAACAGGATAAAGGTATCGACCTTCCGCTGCTCCTTGGGCTCCATGTAGGCGTCGGGATTGAACGTCCCGTCGCTGCCGTCGCCAAAGGGCACTTCGCAGGCGTATTGCGTCACCAGGTTGCTGGGATCGAACCGCGTGATCGGCCCCGCACCGGACTTACCGGCAAGGATACGGCCCCAGCTTTCCTCAACACCGTCCGCAAGGGGTGTCACCAACCCCAAACCCGTCACGACCACTCTGCGCATGATGATGCCTCTCAATTCTGCTTGTTCGCCTATACATTGGCCATGCCCCCGTGTTCAAGAGCGGAGCCCCCCTGCAGCCCCTGTGCCCGCCGGCGTGCGGAGGGAACCAAAAGCCCCCCGGGACGTTGCCCTACCAAAGGGGCAATCCATGACAATCTTGCTCGAGATATTTCTGCACGCAGCCCTCGTAATTGCGGTCATCATCCTGCTGACCCGCCTGCACGGATTGCGCAGCTTCTCCAAGATGTCCGGCTTTGACTTTGCCATCACCGTTTCGGTCGGGTCGGTCCTCGCCGGGGTCATCACAACGCTCTCCACGCCGCTGTGGCATTTCGTGACCGCACTCGTCGCGCTCTTCGCGGTGCAGATCGTCCTCTCCCAATCGCGCGCGCTGGCCCAAGGTCAGCAAGACCCTCGACAACGCGCCGCTGCTTATCATGGAAAAAGGAAAACCAATTGCCGAAAATCTGGCGAAGGGCGGTATGACGCTGGATGATCTCTGGGCCAAACTGCGCGAAGCGAATGCCTTTGATATCAAGCAGGTGCATGCGGTCGTTCTGGAAAGCACCGGCGACGTCAGCGTCCTGCACGGGCCCCAGGACGGGCCGACGCCCAGCAGGCAGGTCCTGGACGGCGTGCGCCGCGACTGATCAGACCGGCGGTCCCTTGCGGGTCATCAGGCGAACTGTGTCACCGTCCATCTCGGCCTCGCGCATCGCCACGTATCCCAGCGCCTTGGCGATCCGCAGAGATGGCTTGTTCGCTGGCGTGATCATGCACACCGTCCGCCCCGCGATCACCCGGTCGAACCAGTCGTGGGCCGCCTGCACGGCATCTAGGCCCAGTCCCCTTCCCTGCGCTTCGGGGGCCAACACCCAACCTGCCTCCGGAAAGGGGTCAAAATCCTCACCCAACCCACGGGACCCGAAAAAGAACCCGACCTGACCGGCCATCGCCTTCTCTCCATGCGCCTGTATCGCCCATTGGCCGAATCCGCAGATTTGCCAATGGCCCGCATTGCGCAGGAACGCGTCCCATGACCGGGCCTTGCTGCGCGGCCCGCCCGAGATGAAACTCACCACCTCGGGCGTGGCCCAGATCTCGGCAAAGCGGCGGAAATCCTCCGCGCGCATCGCGCGCAAGGTAAGACGCGAGGTGTTGATCGTTGGAACGGTTCGGGACATGCTCGAAAGGCCTTCACGCTTATCGCTGCGTTTGCTCCAAAGTGCGAAGAGCGCCGGCGATGAGCAACCCCCGACACGCACTTCGCAAAAGAAAACGGCGTCATTCCGCTGGGAATAACGCCGCTACCAGAATTTTTCTGCTGACGGGCCGAAGCCCTGCTGGCTCAGGATGCGTCCTTGATGAACTTCACCGCGTCGCCGAAGGTCTGGATGTTCTCGGCCGCGTCATCGGGGATCTCGATCCCGAATTCTTCCTCGAACGCCATGACCAGCTCCACGGTGTCGAGGCTGTCTGCACCCAGATCGTCGATGAACGACGCATTCTCGGTCACTTTGTCCTCTTCCACACCCAGGTGCTCCACAACGATCTTCTTAACGCGGTCTGCGACGTCGCTCATATTCAGTCCTCACTCTGCGGGCGCTTGCGCCCCTATTTCTGTCCGCACGCCCAATCCCAGGCAGTTGGAGATTGCCCCGGTTTGGGGCGGCTCTTACCCTGATGACACAGGGACGAGGGTCCAATCAAGCACCCCCCGATTTGATTCCTCGCCCCCTTTAGCACATGCGCGGCATTGCGCAAACGGGTATGCATAACGCTCTACAGCATCGCCATTCCGCCGTTTACATGCAGTGTCGCGCCGGTGACATAAGCCGCTTCAGGGCTTGCCAGATAAACCACCGCGCCGGCGATTTCAGCCGCCTCGCCCATACGGCCCGCAGGAATTTGTCCCATGATTCCCGCCTTCTGATCATCGGTCAGCTTGTCGGTCATGGCCGTCGCGATGAACCCGGGGGCCACCACATTCACCGTGATGCCCCGACTCGCAACCTCGTAGGCCAGCGATTTCGACATGCCGACCATGCCCGCCTTGGACGCTGCGTAATTCGCCTGCCCGGCGTTGCCGGTCGCTCCCACCACGGACGAGATATTCACGATCCGCCCCCAGCGCGCCTTCATCATGCCCCGCATGACCCCTTTGCAAAGTTTGAAAGCCGCCGTGAGGTTCACGTTCAGCACCGATTGCCACTCGTCGTCGGACATCCGCATGAACAGGTTATCCCGCGTGATGCCCGCGTTGTTGACCAGGATATCGACCGACCCCATCGCTTCCGCAGCCTCCTTGGGCAGCGCATCCACCGCATCGAGATCGCTCAGGTTGCAGGGCAGCACATGCGCCCGGTCGCCCAGTTCGCCTTTCAGCGCCTCCAGCGGCTCTGTCCGCGTGCCCGACAGCCCCACGACGGCCCCCTGCGCATGCAGCTGCCGCGCGATATCTGCACCGATCCCCCCGGATGCACCGGTGATCAGCGCATTCTTCCCCGTCAGATCAAACATGTTGTCCCCTCCGTTTCTTCAATTCGTCCGGACCAAGGTCAGCACGCCGAAACGCATCATCTCTGCCCGTGTCAGGACATGTATCCCGTCTGGCGGCGCCGCCTGCAAGGTAAACCAGTAGAAGGCATCGCTTCCCAGCATGTACCGCACGTATGCGACATTGGCCGCATGCTCCCTTGCGTCCCTAGGATAGCTGCTGCCGCGCCCAAAGCCGTCCTCCCAGTCGTGCACCCCCAGAACCGCCCCCGGCGCCACGATGCGCGGATCGCCCGCAAGGAACAGCGTCACCGCACCCGAGAATATCTCGCCCCCCGCCGGAACCCGCGTAGTCAACCCCCGGTCCCTGATGCGGTACCCCATCCCAAGCACCGCACCATCGTCCGTCGCCCCGGACATATCCTCCAGCACGACCTCGCGTAGCTGCGGATTCGCTGCGAGCAGCGCATCAAAGCGCGCAGGCGTCCGGCTGGTCACTTCACCTCTGATGAACAGACGCGCCCCCTCGACCCGCATCTCCTTCCGGTCGGTGGCGTTCTCGACGACAGCGCAGGCGGCGGCAAAAAGCAGAACCGCCCCCACCAGCGCCTGCCGCATCAGCCCTCTTTCGCAGCGGCGATGTCCTCGGGCGCACCCACCGCCCGGCAGGACGCATCCTTGGCAATCCGCCGGATCATCCCCGACAGCGCTTTGCCCGCCCCGATCTCCCAAAATTCCGTCACACCCTGCGCAGCCATCCATTCCACCGACGACCGCCAGCGCACGCGCCCCGTCACCTGCTCGACCAGCAGGTCGCGGATCCGTCCGGCGTCCGTGACACTGTCGGCAAGCACATTCGCCACCAGCGGCACCGCGGGGTCCTTCATCTCCACCGCCGCAAGCGCGCGGGCCATCTCATCCGCCGCAGGCTGCATCAGCGCGCAATGGAAGGGTGCCGACACCGGCAGCGGCAGCGCCCGCTTGGCCCCCGCTTCCTTGGCCAGCACAACCGCCCGGTCGATCGCCGCCTTGCTGCCCGACAAAACGTTCTGGCTTGGATCGTTCTCATTCGCCAACTGGCACACATCCCCCTGCGCCGCCTCCTGCGCAACCTTGTCCACCGCCTCGGCATCGAGTCCCAGCACAGCCGCCATCGCACCCTCGCCCACCGGCACCGCCGCCTGCATCGCCTTGCCCCGGATGCGCAGCAAACGGGCCGTATCGGCCAGGCTCAGCGTCCCTGCCGCACAAAGCGCCGAATATTCCCCCAGCGAATGCCCCGCGACAAAGGACGCCCGGTCCATCCCCAGACCTTCCGCCTCAAGTGCTGCCAGCGCCGCCATCGACGTCGCCATCAGCGCGGGCTGCGCGTTCTCGGTCAGCGTCAGGGTCTCCGCATCTCCGTTCCAGATCAGCTCCGACAGCTTCTCGCCCAAGGCCTCGTCCACCTCGTCAAAGACAGCCCGCGCCGCCGGATAGGCGTCGGCCAAAGCCTGCCCCATGCCGATGGTCTGTGCGCCCTGTCCGGGAAATACGAATGCGATGCTCATTTTGGCCCCCTCTGAAAGTCTTTCCGCTGGTCTAGCCCGCGCATGATAGGCAAACAACCCTGCACGGGCTTTGTGCAACAGCGAAGATTGCCACCGCCAGCGGGAAACATATCTTGCCCCCCAACGACACAAGGAGCAGGCAATGGCCCTTTCCAACACCTCGTCGCACTACGGCGGCGTTACCAAGACGTTCCACTGGCTGACGGCCCTTCTGATCCTCACGCTGATCCCGCTCGGATGGTACGCCGAAGAGCTTCCCTACCAGACCGACGCGGAACTTGCCCGCAAGGCCTGGCTTTTCTCGCTCCACAAGACGCTCGGTGTGACCGCCTTCTTCGTGGCAGTACTTCGCATCCTCTGGGCGCTCACCCAGCCCAAGCCCGGCCTGCTGAACGCCGAGCGGAAACTCGAAAGCCTCGCCGCCGAAGTCGTCCACTGGCTGCTCTACGCCGCCCTTGTGATCGTGCCGCTATCGGGCTGGATTTCCCACGCCGCCGCCGAAGGCTTCGCCCCGATCTGGTGGCCCCTTGGACAAGGCCTGCCGCTCGTCCCGAAATCCGTTGCGGTCGAGCATGTCTTTTCCGGCATCCACGGCATTGCCACGAAGGTGCTGATCGCCGCGATCTTGCTGCACATCGCCGGTGCCCTCAAACACCACCTCATCGATCGTGATCCCACGCTGCGCCGCATGCTGCCCGGACGCCCCACGGTCGCCCCGCTCCCCGCGCAACCCGCCCACACGAAACCCGCGCTTGCCGCTGCCGCGATCTGGGCCGCCGCCGTGGCCCTCGGCGCGGGCCTCGCCCTCGCCTCCGAAAAGGAGCCACTGGTCGACGTGGCGCTCGAAGAGGTCTCCTCCGAATGGACCGTGGAGGATGGCACAATCGAAATCACCGTTGTCCAGTTCGGCAACGAGGTCACGGGCAGCTTCGCCGAATGGACCTCGGCCATCACCTTCGACGAAACCATCGACATCGGCGAGGTCGGCACCGTGACCACCACCATCGCCATCCCGTCCCTCACGCTGGGTTCCGTCACACAACAGGCCATGGGGGCCGACTTCTTCGACGCCCAAAACCACGCAACGGCAGTTTTCGACGCGATCATCCGCCACACATCGGACGGCTACGAGGCCGTCGGCACCCTGCGCATCAAGGACATGACGGTCCCTCTGACCATGCCCTTCAACCTTGCCCTCAAGGACGGAAACTCCGAGATGCGCGCTGACCTCACACTGGACCGCCGCGACTTCAACATCGGCAACAACGTGGGCGACGAAGCCTCCCTCGCCTTCGATGTCCGCGTCGCCATCCGCCTGACCGCAACGCGCGGCGTGGAATGACGCAAACAAAAAGGCCCGCCACCACGGTGACGGGCCTTCTTTCTCAATCCGACCAGATCAGCTCTGGCTGTCGTCGGCCTTCATCGCCTCGATCGAGATCATCACGTTCACCTCGTCGCTCACCGCCGGGGCGAACATACCAAGGTTGAAATCCGAACGCTTCAGCGTGGTGGTGGCGTCAAAGCCCATCCAGGGCTTGCCCGCCATCGGGTGATCGCCGATCTTGTTCAGCGTGGTTTCCAGAACGACCGACTTTGTCACGTCGTTCATGGTCAGATCGCCGGTGATCAGCGCGGTACCGTCGCCCGTCACTTCGATCCCGGTCGAGGTAAAGGTGACCATATCGCCTTCCTCGGCCCCAAAGAAGTCACCCGACATGAAATGCGCCTCGCGCTGTTCCCAGCCGGTGAACATCGACATCACGGGCATGGACACATTTACGGTGGACGCAGCGGGGTTTTCCTCGTCGAACATGATCTCGCCTTCAAAGCCCGAGAACATGCCGTAGGTGGTGGAAAAACCGAGGTGGTTGTAGTTGAAGACAACCTGCGAATGGCTGGAGTCGAGCACGTACTTTTCAGCCGCGAAGGCACCAGTGGCACCAAGGGCAAGGGCGGCGGCGAGGATCGTCGTTTTCATCGGAAGTATCTCCTTTGGAGTTTCAAACATGGGTTGTATCTGGCCCGAACCTCCGCTTTGACAACTCGGCACCGATCAACAGGGTCTGCGCGTTTTTGAACATTATGGATTTGCTCAGAAAAAAAGCGCCCCGATAGCTGTCGGAGCGCCGCATCATCGCGAAATCGTGTTCTCGGTTTACGCGAGCTTCCCCTCTTCGCGCAAACCCGCGACCAGCTCGGACATCGTTTCCGGCTCGGTCAATGAAATCTCTGCCAGCAGGACCCCGGCGCTGTCCCAGAGGCGGACGATCGAGCCCTCCCGCTCCGCACTGGACAATTCGTTGAAATCACAGCGCTGGAGCAGAACGGGCGCCGCGCCCCGTGGCCGCCGCACGAGGCGGACTTGACGGCGCCGGATGTCGATTTCGATTTCGGGGGGCGCGGGCCTGCTGCTCGCACTCAACAATCCCACAGCCGCAAAGATGGCCGTCAGCGAAAGGATCAGCTTGAACAGCATCACGTCGCTTTCCCAGCTTGCACCCGGGGCGAACCAGAGACCCAGGGCAGCAAGCGCGAGGGACGCGCCAAGCAACCTCTGCACGCCCCGGACGATCATGCGGTAGCCATCCGCCATCCGTACCGGCGTGCGCGTCGGGGCGCCCCGACTTGCGTATGTCCCTGTCATACTCATCTCGTTGGTCCTCGGCTTCTCCGATTCTTAAGGATTGCTGTAGAAAGACGACCAAAAGGCGGCGAGCATCGGACAGTGCCGGGACGATGTCAGGGCTTTCCCGTGTCGGTAGTGGCTTCGGCGCTCCTTCTCCGATGGGGGTATTGCGCTCCGCTGCGTTTCCGCTTAGCCCTGCGATCATGGTCCGGCCACCAGCCGCTCGCAGGGTTTTCCCATGGTGAAGTGCCGAAACCTCTAATGACCCTCTCAAATGTCCCGCCAGACAGGTCAACGCGAGCCCCTTTCGAGAATGCGGAACATCTGAAACGAGGTTAGAGATGTCCCAACCCAATTCCTTCACCCAAGGCCCCCTTGGCCTGATATTTGCCCAAACGGCCCTGCCGATCATCTTCGTGATGAGCATGAACGGGCTTCTGACGGTCGTCGACGCGATCTTTCTGGGCCGCTACGTCGGTCCCGAGGCGCTCGGGGCCGTGACCCTGATCTTTCCGCTCTACATGCTGATCGTGGCCCTCGCGACGCTGGTGTCGAACGGCATGTCGAGCATCCTTGCCCGTCATCTCGGCGCGCGTGACATGCAGGCGGCCCGCGCGACCTTTGCGGGCGCGCATGGCATGGCGCTCTTCGTCAGCGCGCTCTTGATCCTGGGTTATCTGCTGGTCGGTGGCCCGCTGACGCTGGCACTCGCCTCCGGCTCGGTGCCGCTCGCGACCATGGCCCAGACTTACCTTGCGATCACCGCTTTCATGTCGCCCCTGGCCTTTGTGCTGGCGGTGAACTCGGACGCCTTGCGCAACGAAGGGCGCGTCGGCTTCATGGCCGCGATGAGCCTTCTGGTCTCGCTGTCCAACATCGGCTTCAACTACGTCCTGATCGCCCTTCTTGGCATGGGCGTCGCCGGGTCTGCCTACGGGACTGCACTGGCCCAGCTGCTCGCCCTGGCGATCATCGTCGGTTACCGTATGGCTGGCCGCGCGGAACTGCATCCTGGCGACCTGCGTCCGCAGTTCCTGGGCCACGGCTGGTCGCGCGTCTTGGCGCTCGGCGCGCCGCAAAGCCTGAATTTCATCGGCATCGCGCTCGGCACGACCGCCGTGATCGCCGCGCTTCAGATCATCGACGTGCCGGGGTACGAAACAACGGTCTCCGCCTATGGCATGGTGACGCGGGTTCTGACCTTCATGTTTCTGCCGCTGCTTGGCCTGACCCATGCGCTGCAATCCATCGTCGGCAACAACTACGGCGCCCAAGCCTGGCAGCGTTCCGATCAGAGCCTCCGCATCGGAATCGCCGTGTCGTTCCTCTATTGTGCAGCGGCGCAGATCCTTCTGACCGCCTTTCCGGGCGTGATCGGCAGGCAATTCGTGGACGACCCCGCCGTCGTCGCCGAACTCTCTCGCATCCTGCCGCTGATGGTGCTGATGCTCTGGCTTGCCGGGCCGATGATCATCATCGCGACCTACTTCCAGGCCATCGGTAACGCCTCGCGGGCGGCGATCCTTGGGTTGACGAAACCCTATGCCTTCGCCCTGCCGCTCACCTTTGTCCTGCCGGTTTTCTGGGGAGAGAAGGGCGTCTGGCTGGCCGGTCCCGTCGCTGAAGTGCTGATGGCCGCGCTCACCCTTCTGGTGCTGATGCAAAGTGCCAGGGCACTGAACCTGCGGCGCGGGCTCTTCACCGCACCTGCCTGAGACCCATTGGCGCGCGGCCCCTTGCCCCGCGCGCCAAACCGTGTATATCGGCGCTTCCTTTGCAAACACGTTGAACCGCGCAGTCTCTCGTGGTGGGGCCGCAAAGGCATATCGCCCTGCCTATGAAATGCGCCTTGATAGAAGTAGGAGTACGCATGCCACTCTACGAGCATGTCATGATTGCGCGTCAGGACCTGTCCAACACGCAAGCTGAAGGCCTTATCGAACACTTCGGAACCGTCCTCGCCGACAACGGCGGCAAGATGGTCGACCACGAGTACTGGGGTGTGAAGACCATGGCCTACAAGATCAACAAGAACCGCAAGGGGCACTATGCCTTCCTGCGTTCCGATGCACCGGCCCCCGCCGTGCAGGAGATGGAGCGCCTGATGCGTCTGCACGACGACGTCATGCGGGTTCTGACCATCAAGGTGGACGAGCACAAAGAGCTGCCCTCCGTCCAGATGCAAAAGCGCGACGAGCGGTCCGACCGCCGCGAGCGCCGTTGATCCAACGCTTGAAGAAAAGGATATAACCAATGGCCGCAAAACCATTTTTCCGTCGCCGCAAGGTCTGCCCCTTCTCGGGCGACAACGCACCCGCGATCGACTACAAGGACGTCCGTCTGCTCCAGCGCTACATCTCCGAGCGCGGCAAGATCGTCCCGTCCCGCATCACCGCCGTCTCGGCCAAGAAGCAGCGTGAACTCGCGCGCGCCATCAAACGCGCCCGCTTCCTCGCCCTGCTCCCCTACGCCGTCAAGTAAGGAGTAAGCATCATGCAAGTTATCCTTCTGGAACGTGTGGCCAAGCTGGGCCAGATGGGCGAAGTGGTCGATGTGAAACCCGGCTACGCCCGCAACTTCCTGCTGCCCCAGGGCAAGGCGCTGTCGGCCTCCAAGGCCAACGTCGAAGCCTTCGAGGCCCGCAAGGCACAGCTCGAGGCCGACAACCTCGAGACCAAGAAAGAGGCCGACAAACTGGCCGAGAAGCTGAACGGCCAGCAGTTCATTGTGATTCGCTCCGCCTCCGACGGCGGCGCGCTCTACGGTTCCGTCACCACCCGTGACGCGGCCGAGGCAGCGACCGAGGGCGGCTTCACCATCGACCGCAAGCAGGTCGTGTTGACCGCACCGATCAAGGAACTGGGCCTGCACAAGGTGCAGATCGTCCTGCACCCCGAGGTCGATGCCGAAATCGAGCTGAACGTCGCCCGTTCCCCCGAAGAGGCCGAACTGCAAGCCTCCGGCAAGTCCATCCAGGAACTCGCCGCCGAGGAGGAGGCAGCAGCCGAATTCGAGATTCAGGAACTCTTCGAAGACATCGGCGCAGCCCAGCTTGACGAGCTGGAAACCGAAGTCGAGCAAGCCACCGGCGCACCCGCCGTGCAGGAGAAAGCGGAGCTCGACGAGCAGCTTTCCGGCGATCAGGAAGACACGGCAGGCCGCTGAGCCTGCCGATCCGGCCACAGCATTTAGGACGCCGCGCGGAAATCCGCGCGGCGTTCCGCGTTTTCGGCGGCACGCCGCTCAACCGCATCCAAGCCATCTTGCTGACGTGGCAATCCCCGGTAGGGTCCCGACCAGTCAAAACGTTCCATGGCTTCCCAATGCTTCAGCAGCTTCGCCGTCTGGCCCTTCCCGCGCTTTGCGCAATGTCCATCAGTGCATGCAGTGCCGCCCCTGTCAGCCCTCCCACCCTCGCCTGGCCGCCACTTCATCCCAACGAAACGCCTGAGTTGCGCGCACAGATCAACTACTGGTCCGACCACTACGAGCTGCCCCCTGAACTAGTGCACCGCCTCGCAATCCGCGAAAGCACCCACAATCCGCAAGCCCGCAACGGCCCCTACTACGGCCTTCTGCAAATCCTGCCCGCCACCGCGCGCAGCATGGGATTTGACGGGCAGCCCGCCGATCTTCTTGACGCAGACACCAACCTGAAATACGCGCTGAAATACCTGCGCGGCGCCTGGCTGCTGTCCGATGGCGACCATGCAACGGCGATCAAATGGTACGCCCGCGGCTATTACTACGAAGCGAAGCGGCGCGGCATGCTGGTCGAGACGGGGTTGAGGAACCAGTGATGCGGCCTCCTCAATGAGGGTCGGATCATTTGCATAGTAGGCATTTGACCCATGCACCCCTTGATGGCGCCGCGTTCTTGCTTGAACACGGCAACCGTTCACAACACGAAGGGTGAATTCTATTCACCTTTGCGGTTTCCTTGTCGGCCAGCCGGATCGCCTGACATCGGCCGCAAGAATTCCTGCAATCACAGGCGGTGACAAAGAATGTGCACCTTCCGCACAAATTGTCGCATCGTCTTGCCAGTCCCGTCCCACACCCCATTTCCTGAGTAGTTTATTAGGGGATAGAAATGTTCGACATGGAATACCGCCACGACGGAGACCTCATCGTGCACCGCCCGCCCGCCGACATGCGGGACCGGATTGCCCTGCGCACCGTGAAGATCATGCGGTTCTTCGCCGACTCCTTCTTTGCAAAGCGCTATGGCCACCGCGCGGTCGTGCTCGAAACCGTTGCCGCCGTGCCGGGAATGGTCGGTGGTCTGCTGCAGCACCTCAAGGCCTTGCGTCATATTCGCGAGGACCAGGGCTGGATCAGGGAGCTTTTGGACGAGGCCGAGAACGAACGGATGCACCTGATGACCTTCATCAAGATCGCAGAGCCGTCGCGGCTCGAACGGCTGATCATCATGTTGGGTCAGGCGATCTTCTACAACTTCTACTTCTTCCTCTACCTTTTCGCCCCGCGCACCGCCCACCGCGTCGTGGCCTATCTCGAAGAAGAGGCGGTCATCAGCTACACCCAGTACCTCGCACAGGTGGACGCGGGCGAGGTCGAGAATGTGCCCGCGCCGCAATTGGCCATCGACTACTGGAAGCTTGCCCCGGATGCGCGCCTGCGCGACGTGATTATCCACGTCCGCGCGGATGAGGCAGGCCACCGCGACCGCAATCACGAGATGGCGGATGAACTTGCAGGCTGATCAGAATTAACTCCGGACGGGGCTTGAAGGCCCCGTCCGCGATACCGATCTCAGACCTGTCGCGCCTGACCCCGGATTTCCTGAGGGTCCGCAGCGACAAGACTGAGGTTCTTCGTGACATCAATCCTTTTCATTCTGGCCGGTTTCGTCGGCCTGATGCTTGGCGGCGAAACGCTGGTGCGTGGGGCCGTCTATATCGCGCAGCGGATGCGCGTCTCCCCGCTCGTGATCGGCCTGACATTGGTCGGCTTCGGCACCTCCACGCCTGAGCTGGTCACCAGCGTTCAGGCCGCCCTTCTCGGCGCACCGGGCATTGCGGTCGGGAACGTGATCGGCAGCAACATCGCTAACATCCTCCTGATCCTCGGCCTCACCGCGATCATCGCGCCGTTGGCGGTATCGCGGGAGAGCCTGCGCCGGGATGGCGCCGTGATGATCCTGGCCAGCCTCGCGCTGGTAGGCCTCGTGCAGGTGGGAGTGCTCTCCAGAAATACGGGCATCATCTTTTTGCTGGGACTAGCGGGCTATATCATCTTCGCTCTTCGGCCCGGCAGCGCAGAGCCAATGACGGACGGGCTGCCAGACAGCCCGCGTCGACCGCTCTGGGTTGCCTTGGCGCTCACGCTCGGCGGTCTTGCGCTGACCATCTTCGCGGCGCGTCTGCTGGTCATCGGAGCGACCGACCTTGCCCGCGCGCTCGAGGTCAGCGAGGCGGTGATCGGCCTCACGATCGTCGCCATCGGCACCTCTCTCCCGGAGCTTGTCACTTCCCTCATCGCGGCCCGTCGCGGTCAGAGCGATCTTGCCTTCGGGAACATCATCGGCAGCAATATCTTCAACATCCTGGGCATTCTCGGCGTCACGGCAATTGTCGCCCCGCTGGACATTCCCGCCCGATTTGCGGGCGTCGATATCTGGGTGATGATGGCGGCGGCGTTCGCCCTGATGGTCTTTGCGCGCACCGGTTGGCGGATCGGCCGTTCCGAAGGCGGCAGTCTGCTCTGCGCCTTTGCGGGCTACAGCCTCTACCTCGGCATGACCGCATGAAAAAGGGCCGCGCCGAGCGGCGCGGCCCCTTCCCTGTCCCCTGAGACAAGGTTCAGTCGGCGTCTTCCAGCGCCTCGACTGCTTTCTGCAGGTCGTCTTTGGAGACTTCCTTGTCCTTCACCTTCGTCTGCTCGGCGATGTGGTCGATCACCTTATCCTCGAACAGCGGTGCGCGCAGCTGCTGCTGCATCTGCTGGTTTTGCTGAACGAATTCAAAGAACTGACGCTCCTGACCCGGATACTGACGCGCCTGCGCCATGATCGCCTGCGTCATTTCGGCGTCAGACACCTCAACCTCGGCCTTCTGACCGATCTCGGCCAGCAGCAGCCCCAGGCGGACGCGGCGCGTGGCCAGCTTCTGATGTTCTTCGGTGGTTTCGATCTCGGGGTGATCGTGGCCCTGAACGTCGGGGTTGTCCTCGTGCCAGAGCTGGTGGGCGATCTGCTTGGCCTCGGCCTCGACCAGCGAGGGGGGCAGGTCGAAATCGACCATCTTGTCCAGCTCGTCGAGCAGCGCACGCTTCATCACCGCGCGGGCCGCACCGGCGTATTCGGCTTCCAGGTGCTCGGCGATCTGGGATTTCAGCGCGGCCAGGTCCTCGGCACCGAACTTGGTGGCGAGCTCGTCGTTGATCTCGGCGGCGACGGGCTCTTTCACTTCCTTGATCGTGCAATCAAAGGTCGCCTCCTTGCCCGCCAGATGCTCGGCCTGGTACTGCTCGGGGAAGGTCACGGTGACGGTCTTTTCCTCGCCTGCTTTCACGCCGACCAGCTGTTCCTCGAAACCCGGGATGAAGTTGCCGGAACCCAGCACCAGCGGGAAATCCTCGGCAGAGCCACCCTCGAAGGCTTCACCACCGACCTTGCCGACGAAGTCCATGACGACCTGATCGCCGTCCTTGGCCTTGGAGCCCTTCTTGCGCGCTTTGAAGTCCTGCGCATTTTCCGCAAGGTTTTCAAGCGCTTCCTGGATCGCCGCATCCTCGGCCTTGACGACCATCTTCTCCAACTTGATCTTCGAAAGGTCTAGCTCGGGGATCTCGGGCAGCTTCTCGTAGGTCATCTCGACCTCGACATCGTCGCCCTCTTTCCAGTCCTCGTTGGTCATCTTGACCTCGGGCTGCATCGCGGGGCGGTCGCCGCTGTCTTCGAAGTGCTTGTTCATCGCGCCGTCGATGCTTTCCTGCATCGCTTCGCCCATCACGCGCTGACCGAATTGCTTCTTCAACAGCGCCATCGGCACCTTGCCCTTGCGGAAGCCCTTCATCTCAACCTCGGGCTGGGCTTCGGCCAGTTTCTCGTTGACCTTGGCGTCCAGTTCGGCGGCGGTCAGGGTGATCGCGTAGCCGCGTTTCAGACCTTCGTTCAGCGTCTCGTTGACCTGCATGTGTGCTCCATAGAAATAAGCCGCGCGAGGGTGCGCGCGGGTGAAAATTTGCATCCTTCTATTGACGTGCGCCCCAAGGTGCAAGGGCCCTTCGGGCCCGGATTTTCGAATGTCACAAAGTGTACACCGGGCGTACACCGCCCGTACACCGGCCCGTTACATCCCGAGCGCTTCCTTGTACATTTCCAGTACCGCCTCTTCCTCGGCGATGTCGTCGGCGTCGCGCTTTCTGAGCGCGATCACCTTGCGCAAGACCTTGGTGTCATAGCCGCGCGCCTTGGCCTCGGCCATGACCTCTTTCTGCTGCTCGGCGAGGTCTTTCTTTTCGGCGTCCAGACGTTCGATCCGCTCGACGAACTGGCGCAACTCGTTGGCGGTCACGCGGTAGGTTGCATCGCCTGCGGTCTCAATCACTTCCGGGTTCGTGGCCTGATCGCTCATCTGATTTGTCCTGCTGCTGGGAATGGGTTTGCCTCGGGCCTGACTACCCGCGCCGTGCCCCACCTGCAAGGTGCCCTTGCCCCGCAATCGCGGATCGCGTAGCCCTGCGCCATGGAAAACGAAAGCCTCTCACTTGCTTCGATCGTGATCTGGTCCGGTGCGGCCATTGCCCTTCTGGGGCTTATCGGGCTGATCTGGGTGATCCTGCGCGTGAGCAAGGCAAAACGTGCCAAGCTGGACGATGCGGAGATGCGCAAGGTCCTGCAATCCGCCCTGCCCCTGAACCTGGGCGCGCTCTTCCTGTCGACCATCGGTCTGATGCTTGTAATTGTGGGTATTTTCATCGCCTGAGCGATACCAACGCGACATCCTGCGCTCTTGGCCAGGCGGCGCGCAGCCGCTAGTTTCAGCCTAAGCTCAAGGAGGCCCGCATGACACAGACCCTTTCCGTCCCCTCGCCCATCGTGACCGCGTTCTTCGACGACGCCACGAACACGGTGAGCTACGTGGTCCAGGACCCCGAAGGCTCGGCCTGCGCGATCATCGATTCCGTGTTGGACTTCGACCAGTTCGCCGGACGGACCGATACCGCCTCGGCCGACCGGATCATCGCCTTTGTCACCGATAAGGGGCTCAACACACAGTGGATACTGGAAAGCCATGTGCATGCGGACCATCTGTCCGCCGCGCCCTATCTTCAGGAAAAGCTGGGCGGCAAGATCGGGATCGGATCGCACATCACGACCGTGCAGGACACCTTTGGCAAGATCTTCAACGAGGGCACCGATTTCCAACGCGACGGCAGCCAGTTCGACGCGCTCTTCAAGGACGGTGACAGTTTCCACATCGGGCAGATGCGCGCGGATGTGATGCACACGCCGGGTCATACGCCCGCCTGCCTTACGTATGTGATCGGCGACGCAGCCTTCGTCGGGGATACGCTGTTCATGCCGGATTTCGGCACCGCGCGCTGCGATTTCCCCGGCGGCTCGGCCAACGACCTCTGGCGGTCGATCCAGCGCATCCTTTCCCTGCCCGATGACACGCGCATCTTCGTGGGTCACGACTACAAGGCGCCGGGCCGCGACCAATACGCCTGGGAGACGACCGTGGGCGCGCAGAAGGCCGCCAACGTCCACTTGGGCGGCGGCAAGGATGAGCAATCCTTCGTCGATCTGCGCCAGACCCGCGACGCGACCCTGGGCATGCCCAAGCTTATCTTGCCGTCGCTACAGGTCAACATGCGCGCGGGTCACATGCCGCCTGCCGACAAGGACGGCAAGGTGATGCTGAAAGTGCCGATCAACCGGCTCTGAGAGCCGTTCCGCGCTGGACAGGACCGAAGCGCTTTCGTAATCCTGCCGGATGGACCTTCGACAGCTCACCCCCCGCTATTTCGTCAGCCCGCAGATCGATCCGGGCGATATGGAAGCGCTGCGCGCCGCCGGGATCACCCGTATCCTGTGCAACCGCCCGGACCCGGAAGTGCCGCCAAGCCATTCGGCGGAGGCCATCCGCGCGGCGGCAGAGGCAGCAGGTATCAGCTTTGTTGAACAGCCGCTGACCCATCAGACCATGGTGCCGGAGGTGATCGCCAGAAACCGCGAATTGGGTGCCGATACCGAAGATACGGTTCTGGCCTATTGTGCGTCCGGCACACGCTCCACCATCGCCTGGGCGCTTGGGCAGGCAGGGAACATGGACGCGGACAAGATCGTCGCGGCAGCCCGCGAAGCTGGCTATGACATCGGGAATATCCGGCACGTGTTGAACCAGCCCTTCGGCTGACAGGGCTAGCCCGCGTTACGCTGACGTAAATCCATGTCGAGATCCGGCAGGTCCGACATGTCGGGCAAGTCCGGAAGATCATCCAGATCCGGCAGGTCAGCCATGTCAGGCATTGCCGTGTCCGCCTGATCCCCGTCTCCTTGCAGATCCGACAGGTCCGGCAGCGGCGCGGGCGCTTCTGCCGCGGTTTCGGGAGCCCTGTCGGAAAGAGGCATGCCCATCTCGCCCAGTTCCGGGGTATCCAGCGCGTCGCGGTCCGCGGCACGCCGGTCGAAGGGCGCCTCGGCTCTCGGTGCATGCTGCACCTGTACCGCGCGCTGCCCGTCGACCTGACCAAGCGTTCCGCGCCGCACTGTCTGGCCGGTGATGGTTTGCACCCGCACATCATCGAAACGCGCGTTTCCGATCTCCAGCACGCTCCCGACCTCGAGCGCGCCAAGCCGTTTCAGCGGCATTCGGATGCGCGCGAGACTGATCCGCAGTTCCGCATTGAGGTTTTGAATCGTCTCGACCAGTGCGTCGGACGGTGCAACCCGTGGCGCGAGGCTTTCGTTGTCCGGGGCCGCCGTGCCCTGCTGTTCCACCTGATCCACATGGTCGGGCTTCGGCAAGCAGAACAGGATACGGCCCTGGCGGACTCCGCCCGCGATATCGACGCTTAGGTCCACCAGTTCATAGCTCGGCAAATCGAGCGACATAGCGAGCATGCGCGCATCCTCGATCCAGGCACCGTACGCATAGCCTTCGATCAGCTTTCTGTCCCCCGGCTTTTCCGGAAGGGGCGCAGCGCGCGCGAGAAGCGCATCGAGAAATGGCGCACAAATGGCGGCATCGGTCTGGGTGAGGGTGCGCTCGCCCTCGCCCGTGTCCTTGAGAACCTTGCCCATGGTCTGCTGCTGAATGAGCGCCCCCACGAGCGCGGGATCGAGGATCGTGCCAGCCCGGGCCCGTGCGGGCCCGTCGAGCAGCATCAGGAGGCCCGGATCGGACAGGCGGTCGGCCAGATCGTCGCCCGAAACCGTTTCGGTGCGAATCGCGATCAATGCCATCGCCATGTCGAGCATTTCGTCCGCAACGCGGGCAAGTGTGAGCCGAAGCGCCTTGGCGAGCGACACCGCGCGCGACTGATGCTCGGCCCGGCCCGCTTTTGCCTTGCGGTGAATGATGGTGCCGCCAGATGCCACGTCCCCGTGGGCCGACGTGTCGGGCACTTCCATAGAATACACTGATCCCGTCTGTTGCACCCGCTTGTGCGGTTTCAGACCCGAGCCATAGCCCATTGCAGGTTACCATAGCCTTTATGACGCGGCGGCGACCTCGGTACCGGCAGGCGTCGCCAGCGCGCTCAGAGGCAGGTGGACGCGGAAAGCCGCGCCGCCCCGGTCCCTGAGATAGATGATCCTGCCGCCGAGCCGCGCCATGATTTCCTGGCAAATGGCAAGCCCAAGACCGGCCCCGTCACCCTGAGAGCCGCTTACGCGGTAGAATTTCTCGAAGATCACGGCCTGCTCGTCCGGGGCGACCCCCTCGCCATTGTCGACGAAGTCTATGTTCAGCCCGGCTGATTTCAGCTCCGGCGTGATCGTGAGCTTTGGTTGTTCCGAGCGGCAATATTTCTGAGCGTTGCTGATGAGGTTGATGAAAACCTGAACAAGCCGGTCGAGATCGGTATGCAGGACGACACCGCTGGCTGTACTGACCACCTCGACGTCGAGCGTGCTCGACGCACCGGTAAGAGCGGTCGTCACCGCCCTGTCGAGCACGTCGTGGAGAGGCTCGCGACCAAGGTGCAGGGTGACCTGACCGTTCTCGAGGACCGAGAGATCGAGCAGGTCGTCGAGCAGCCGCGTCAGGCGGATCGTCTCGGAATGGATGATCGAGGCATAGCGGCTCTTTTCCCCTTCCCCAAGGCTCCCGCCGTCTCTGAGGATCTCCGAGAACGACCGGATGGACGTCATGGGCGTGCGAAGCTCGTGGCTGATCTGGCTGAGAAAGGCGTCCTTCTGGTGCGACAACTGGGTCAGCTTTTCGTTCGCGGCGCGCAGCTGGGCCGCAGTTTCGGACAACTCGCGCGATTTCAGCTCGAGCTGGCTGGAGTATTCGAGCATCTGGGCGGATTCATCGGCGACCGCCAGCAGGTCCTGCACCGATACCGACGTGCCCCCGACGATCTGGCTGACCATGGCATGCGCCGTCGCAGCCCCCACCGAAGCAGCCAGTTCACGCTCAAGCGCCTGGACGAAGGCGGGCGTGGGTTCCGGCAGGTTGCCGGTGATCCCCTGCGCCCGCGCCTCGGCACGGAAGAACGCCTGCGCCTCGGTCGCCCCCAGAATGCGTTGCGCCATTATCATCAGGTCTTCGCTGCCCGCCACGGAAGCCGTCCAGCCCCGCGTCGCCCCCGCGTGGTCGAGCACGTTGACGAATTGCGCGCCCTGCAGCCGTTCGATGGGATCGGGAAAGGTAAAGAGCGATACGGCGAAGAAAATCAGTGCGTTCAGCGACAGGCTCCAGACCACGTCGTGCACCGTGGGGTCCAGCCCCTCGATCCCGAAAAGCGCGTTGGGCCGCAGCCAGGCGAGACCGAAAAGCCCCTGTTCGAAGACCTCGCGTGAAAGCGCGACATCCACGCCGAAGCTGGGCAGCAG
The DNA here is from genome assembly GCF_040811725.1 of Sulfitobacter sediminis. Classification (NCBI taxonomy): domain Bacteria; kingdom Pseudomonadati; phylum Pseudomonadota; class Alphaproteobacteria; order Rhodobacterales; family Roseobacteraceae; genus Sulfitobacter; species Sulfitobacter sediminis. The sequence continues at coordinate 66,845 of NZ_JBFNXX010000002.1, read as the reverse complement.
CATTGTGAAGACCCAAAGCGCGAACCCTGTCGCCAGACCGCACAGCGCCCCCAGCCGCGTCGCTCCCCGCCAGAAGATTCCACCCAGCAGCGCGGGCAGGAATTGAGCGACCCCGCCAAAGCTGATCGTACCGATGGCGGCCAGCGCGCCGCTCCCTCCCGAGGCGCGGTAGTAGAAGAAGCCAAGCGAGATGATGATGAGGATGGAAACCCGCCGTGCACGGATGACCACCTTGCGGACGTCCCCCGATTGCGTGGCCCCGCCCTGCCGCATGGCAAGCCAGACGGGCATGACAATGTGGTTGGAAACCATAGTGCTGAGCGCCAGCGTGGCGACGATGACCATGGAGGTCGCCGAGGAAAAACCGCCGAGGAAGGACAGCATCGCCAGTCCGTTCTGGTTCTGGCTGAGTGGCAGGCTGAGAACGAAAAGATCGGGGTTCGATCCCGCGGGCATCAGGTCGAGCCCCACGACAGCAATGGGGACCACGAAAAGGCTGATCAGCATCAGGTAGGCCGGAAAGGCCCAGGAGGCGATCTGCAGATGACGGTCATCGTCGTTCTCGACCACCATGACTTGGAACATGCGTGGCAGGCAGAGGAAAGCGGCCGCCGAGAGCATCGTCAGCGCCGCCCAGCGGCTGCCCTGCACCTCCCAGGCCCCGATGGGCGAGGCGTCGATCCGGTCGAGCATCGGGCCGACACCGCCCGCCAGACCCCAGACCACGAAAATGCCCACGGCAAGCAGGGCGATCAGCTTGACCACCGCCTCGACGGCGACGGCGATGACGACGCCGTGATGCCGGTCGTTCACGTTGAGGTTCCGCGTGCCGAAGAGCACGGTAAAGACCGCCAGCCCTGCCGCCACCCAGAAAGCCGCCTGTGCGGCGTTGAAACCGCCGCTGGCGCCAGAGGCTTCGGCTTCGGGGGCGGCGAAAATCGACAACGACAGCACCACGGACTGAAGCTGCAGGGCGATGTACGGCGTCACCCCGATCACCGCCATCAGCGTGACCGCGATGGCCAGCACGTTGGACTTGCCGTAGCGCGAGGAAATGAGGTCGGCGATGGAGGTCACCCGCTGGCTGCGTCCGATCCGCACAAGCCGCCTGAGAACCCACCACCATCCGATGGTGACCAGCGACGGACCCAGATAGATCGTCAGATATTCCAGCCCGGACCGCGCGGCATATCCCACGGCGCCGTAAAAGGTCCATGCCGTACAATAGATCGAGAGCGACAGGGTATAGACCAGAGGTGAGCGCAGCAGCGCGGCCCCCTTCCCGCGCACAGCGGCCCGCTCGGCCAAGAAGGCCACACCAAAGAGAAAGACCACGTAGGCCAGGCAGACAAGGACGAGTTGGTTAAGGGCCACCATCACTCGGTCGCGTCGGAATTCGGCGATATCGTAGCGATGCCCGAGGCGGTCCTGCGCCACAGCAGAAAGCAGACAATCACGAGCGCCACCCAGACCCCGAACAGATAGCGGAGCGCCACGCTCATCGGGATGGGGTCGGCGGCAGAAGTCTCCGGTGCACCGGGCAAGGGCCAGAACAGAGGCACCATCCAGAGCAGCAGTCCGAGCACCGGGAGCATCCGGATCGCATCGAGCATACGGCGGGTGCGGTAGCTCTTGCGTTCGAGAAAGATCGGACCTTCGGTCATGTCAGCCCTCGTATTCTCAGCTGGTCAGGTCGCGCACCGCGTCCAGCATCTCGGCGTTCGAGAAGGGTTTGGTCATAAAGCGGCTCACGCCCGCCTTTTCGGCCATCTCGCGATCACGGCTCTGCCCCCGCGCGGTGAGCATCAGCACCGGCAGCGCCGCCAGATCGGGATCGGCGCGCAGGTCGTGCAAGATCTCAAAGCCGCTCTTGCCCGGCAGCATGACGTCCAGCATCACAAGATCGGGCTGCGCATTGCGGATCACATTGACCGCATTCGCCCCGTTGGCCAGCGTTTCCACCCGCCAGCCCTCGTTCGACAGCAGAAAGCGGATCGCTTCCGCGATGTTCAGCTCGTCCTCGACAAGCACAACATGTTTGCCCATGTATGGCGTGCCTCCCCCCTTACTGTTGCGCCTTTTCCGTCTGCTGCGGATTTAGGCACAGTGCGCGACAGGATGCACCGGAACGGGTGCCCTGTCAAAAACTGATCTCCATTCAGACGCCCGCCCGCAGGATCGAAGGCTCGCGGCGGGCGCGGCAGCTTTGCTGGGGGCAAACGCGGCAGGTCGAGCCCACTGGCGTTCCCGCAGCCGCGCCCGCATCGGTGGGCAGCAGCAGCATCACCGCCTGAACCAGTGGCAGCGTATTGTAGCCCGCGATGGCCATCGCCTCGCAGGTGGCGAAGGCCTCGAATTGCGCCTGCGCCGGGCCAAGCTGGCTTACCCGCTCGCGGATCACCGCGCCGGGCTGACCGAGCACCGCGAAAAGAGGCCAGAGCGGGCAGCAAGAGCCGTGGCGCGGCACGGTGAAGCCTTCGACGGACTTGCGGAAGATCACGGTCCCGGAGCGGTCGCAAACCACCAGACCGGCCTCGAGCTCGGGCAAGGCGGCAAGCCTGCGCAGGACACAGGCGACCGGCACGCGCAGCGTGGAGGAGAGCGCGAGAGGATCGCTTCCGTGATCCTCGATCGCCGCGCGCAAATCCGAGAGAGACAGGCGTGCGGCGTCCCCGGCGACCTGACGCAGGACCACCCGTGTGGTATGGCGCGCGGCCTGCGAAACCAGTTCGGGAGCGTCCTCCACCATGCTGGCGATCAGGGCGTCGTCCACCTCGCCGCCTTCAAGCTCAGCAAAGCTGAAGTCATGGGCGGCGAGAAAGGCCTCGACTTCTTCCTGGGGCGAGCTGGCCGCGTCGGCGGCGTTCTCGGTGGAATCGAGGTAGCTGACCAGCGCCTGTGCACTGTCGGAGAGCCGGCGGCTGTCCTCGTTGATATTGGCGTGGAAGCGGTCGCGCCACTCGGGTTGCAGGGTCTTGGTCTCGGCGAGGATCGCGGCCGTGGAGCGGATCGCGGCGGCCGTCGAGAGCAGCTCATGCATCGAGGCGGCGAGATGCGGGTCGTGGGCCAGCCGGTCTGTCAATGCCTCGACCGTCTGCTCCAGCGCGGTGACCCGCTTGCGTGTGCCCGCGAGGACGTCTGCCCAGCCGGGGAAACGGCCAGCAAATTCATCGGCGCGCTCGGCCTCGGGGCCCGAAAGGCCGGCCTCGTCGGCGGCCTCGCGCAGGGCCGCGATCAGCGCGGCCTCGGCCCCTTCGGTAAGCGCCTGCGGCTCGACCCCGAGGCTCGACGCGATGTTAAGCAGCAGCTTGCCGCCGATTCTGCGGCGGTTGTGTTCGATCAGATTGAGGTAGCTTGCGGATATGCCGATCTCTCGGGCAAGGTCGGCCTGTTTCATCCCGGCCATGACTCGCCGTTCGCGGATGCGGCTGCCGGTCAATGCTTCGCGTGCCATTGTATGCCATCCTCGCAATATCGCGTGTTTTCAACGTGTTTCTGCGATGCAACATCAGTTTATTTACAGAGAACACAGAACGCTTGCGAAGATATTTACAAAAAATTTCAGCTAATCAAAGGGCTTATTGAAGGATTTTCATGGAACGCGCCATAGTGCCTTTGCACAATTGTGTCGCTTCGCCCGGGAGGATGGGCAAGTGTCTAATCCAAACGGGAGGAATTCATGTCATTTTCGAAACTGACGCGGCGTGGTCTGATCAAGACGGGTGCTGTCGCCAGCGCCGGTCTTGCGCTGCCAACCTATCTGCGTGCCGATGCCCACACCGGCTTTACCAACGCGCCGACGGGGGACACCGTCACGCTGGGCTTCAACGTACCCCAGTCCGGCCCCTACGCCGACGAGGGCGCGGACGAGCTGCGCGCCTATGAGCTGGCTGTCGAGCATCTGAACGGCACCGGTGCCGACAACGGCATGATGGAGACTTTCAGCTCCAAGGCGCTGACCGGCCAGGGCATCCTTGGCAAGAAGGTCGAATTCGTCACCGGCGACACGCAGACCAAGTCGGACGCCGCACGTGCTTCTGCCAAGTCGATGATCGAGAAGGACGGCGCGGTGATGATCACCGGCGGCTCGTCCTCGGGCGTGGCCGTGGCCGTGCAGGCGCTTTGCCAGGAGGCGGGCGTGATCTTCATGGCGGGCCTCACGCATTCCAACGACACCACCGGCAAGGACCGCAAGGCCAATGGCTTCCGCCATTTCTTCAACTCCTACATGTCCGGTGCGGCCCTCGCGCCGATCCTGGCCAACGAATACGGCAAGGACCGCAAGGCCTATCACCTGACCGCCGACTACAACTGGGGCTACACGACCGAGGAAGCAATCCGCTCCTCGACCGAAGCCATGGGCTGGGAGACGGTGAACGCGGTGAAGACCCCGCTGACGCAGACCGACTTCAGCTCCTACATCGCGCCTGTCCTGCAGTCCGGCGCCGACGTGCTGGTGCTGAACCACTACGGCGGCAACATGGTGAACTCGCTGACCAACGCGGTGCAGTTCGGCCTGCGCGACGCGCAGGCGAACGGCAAGGACTTCCAGATCGTCGTGCCGCTCTACTCGGAACTGATGGCGCTGGGTGCCGGCGCCAACATCGCGGGCATCATCGGTTCGCAGAACTGGGACTGGAAACTGGAGAACCAGCTGGGCAGCCGCTACATCGGCACCAACGCCTTCACCCAGTCCTTCGGCAAGAAGTACGGCGTTCCGCCGAGCCAGGCCGCACACACCTGCTATGTGCAGACCCTGCTTTATGCGGACGCGGTGGAGCGTGCGGGATCGTTCAACCCCTGTGCCGTTGTCGAGGCGCTGGAAGGCTTCGAGTTCGACGGGATGGGCAACGGCCCGACCCTCTACCGCGCCGAAGACCACCAGTGCTTCAAGGACGTGGTCGTGGTGCGCGGCGCTGCCTCCCCCAACGCGCAGACGCGCGAACTGGTGGACATCATCGAGGCGACCCCGGTCGAGCAGGTCACCTATGCGCCCGATCACCCGCAGTTCGCGGGCGGCGCATTGGGCAGCTGCAACCCGGGCGCATAAAGCTCTCGTAACGACAAGATAAACAGCCAGGGCGGGAAGTTCCCGCCCTGACGCACAGCCCGACGGGCTTCCTGCGCTTGGAGGTGGGACACCATGGACGCAATTATCCTGCAAATTCTCAACGGTCTGGACAAAGGCTCCGCTTATGCGTTGATCGCCTTGGGCCTGACGTTGATTTTCGGCACGCTGGGGGTTGTGAACTTCGCCCATGGCGCGCTTTTCATGATCGGCGCCTTCTGCGCGGTCACATTCAGCAAGCTGCTGACGCTGAGCCACATTGTCGTCGATGAGACGCAGAAGGACTTTCTGGGCAACCCGCTGAAAGTGGAAGTGCCTTATCTCTATGACATCTTCGGTCAACAGACAGGGGATGCGATCATCGACTGGGCGGTGCCACTGTCGATCCTGTTCACGATCCCGGTGATGATCGCCATCGGCTTCATCATGGAGCGCGGGCTGATCAAGCATTTCTACAAGCGCCCCCACGCCGACCAGATCCTCGTGACCTTCGGTCTTGCCATCGTGCTGCAGGAGATCATCAAGTATTTCTACGGCGCCAACCCGATCCCGACCCCTGCCCCGGCGGCCTTTGCAGGCTCCTTCGATTTCGGCGCGATGCTGGGGTTTGACCCCAACACGATCATCTACCCCTACTGGCGCCTCGTCTATTTCGCTTTTGCCGCCGTGATCATCGGCGGGGTCTTTGCCTTTCTGCAATTCACCACCTTCGGGATGGTCGTGCGCGCGGGCATGGCGGACCGCGAGACCGTGGGCCTTCTGGGGATCAACATCGACAAGCGCTTTACCATCATGTTCGGCATCGCCGCCGCCGTGGCGGGGCTGGCGGGCGTGATGTATGCGCCCATCAACTCGCCCAACTATCACATGGGGATGGACTTCCTGGTCCTCAGCTTCGTCGTGGTCGTGGTGGGCGGCATGGGATCGCTGCCCGGTGCGGTGCTCGCGGGGTTCCTGCTGGGCGTGCTGGAGAGCTTCGCCTCGATGGCGGGCGTTCTCGAAGTGCTGCCGGGGATTAACCAGATCATCATCTACCTTGTGGCGATCATCATTCTGCTGACCCGTCCCCGTGGCCTCATGGGCCGCAAAGGCGTGATGGAGGAATAAGACATGCTTGGACTGAACAAGAAAGACGGCACACTGCTGCTTATCGTGGCGATCCTCGCCCTCTTTGCCCCCTTCATCCTCAATCCCTTCCCTGAAGGGTCGGCGCTGGCGCAGTTCAACGCGGGCTATCCGGACCTGATGCAGCGGCTGGTGATCTTTGGCATCTTCGCCATCGGGTTCAACATCCTCTTCGGGCTGACAGGTTATCTCAGCTTCGGGCATGCGGCCTTCCTCGGGGTCGGCTCCTACGCCGCGATCTGGATGATGAAGCTGCTGACCATGAATGTGATCCCGGCGATCATCGTGTCGGTCATCGTGGCGGGCATCTTCTCGCTGCTGGTGGGCTTCATCTCGCTGCGGCGCTCGGGCATCTACTTCTCGATCCTGACGCTGGCCTTCGCGCAGATGTCCTACGCGCTGGCCTATTCGGTGCTGACCCCGATCACCGGGGGCGAGACCGGGCTTCAGCCCAAGATCAATGATCCGCGAGTGCTCGACGGCGCGCTTGCCGCGGGCGAGACCCCGCGCGCGAACCTTTTCGGGCTGGAGATGGGTTCGGGGTTCGATCTGACCATGGGGGGATGGATATTCACATTCAACGCGGGCTACTACATCGCCGCGGTGGTGATGCTTCTGGCCTTCTACCTCTCGATCCGCATCTTCCGCTCCCCCTTCGGGATGATGCTGCGGGCCGTTAAGTCGAACCAGCAGCGGATGAACTACACCGGCCTCAACTCCAAGCCCTACACGCTGGCGGCCTTTGTGATTTCCGGCATGTACGCGGGGCTTGCGGGCGGCCTGCTTGTGGCGATGGACACCCAGGTGGGGCCGGAACGGATGTTCTGGACCGCCTCCGGCGAAGTGGTGCTGATGACCATCCTCGGCGGCGCGGGCACGCTGATTGGCCCGGTGCTGGGCGCGGGGTTCATCAAGTACATGGAAAACATCGTCTCCAAGATCAACAAGTCGGTTCTGGAACAATGGTTCGCCTTCATGCCCGACGGGATCGAAGACCTGATGATCACGCTGGTTTATCCCTTCATCGGCAAGGGCTGGCACCTGACGCTGGGCATCATGTTCATGCTCGTCGTGATCTTCCTGCCCGGTGGCCTCGTCGAGGGCGGACAGAGGCTGGGCAAGGTGTTCCGCCGCCGTGACGACAAGGCGACATCGGTGGAATCCGATGCGGCCGAGCAACGCAAACCCGCTGCCGAATAAGGAGCTTGGAGCATGGCTATTCTTGAAGTGAAGAACGTGGGCAAGCGGTTCGGCGGCCTGAAGGCGCTGAGCGACGTGAACCTCTCGGTGGCCGAGAACACGGTGCATGCCATCATCGGACCCAATGGCGCGGGCAAGTCCACGCTGCTCAACTGCCTCGTGGGCAAGCTGATCCCCGACACAGGGTCGGTCATGTTTGACGGCCAGTCGGTGTTGGGTCGCAAACCCTACGAGATCAACCAGATGGGGATTTCCCGTGTTTTCCAGACGCCTGAAATCTTCGGCGATCTCACGGTGATGGAAAACATGATGATCCCGTGCTTTGCCAAGCGCGACGGGGCGTTCCGGATGCATGCGCTGGAAGGCATGGCGCATGAAAAGGACATCATCGCCAAGGCCGAGCACATGCTTGAGGAGATGCGTCTGATCGAGAAGCGCGATATGCACGCCGCCTCCATGTCGCGCGGTGACAAGCGACGTCTGGAGATCGCCATGTGCCTTGCCCAGGACCCGCGCCTTTTGCTGCTGGACGAGCCGACGGCGGGCATGGCGCGCGCCGATACGAACAACACCATCGATCTGCTCAAGCAGATCAAGGAAGAGCGCGACATCACCATCGCCATCATCGAGCACGACATGCACGTCGTCTTCTCCCTTGCGGAGCGGATCACGGTGCTGGCGCAGGGCACGCCGCTGGTGGAGGACACGCCCGACAACATCAAGGGCCACCCGAAGGTGCGCGAAGCCTATCTGGGCGAAACCCAGGACGCCGCGTAAGGCGGGGTTTCCCCCCGCCATTCCGCAGAAGGATCAGAAACATGAACACCCAAACGCTCGACCGCAAGGACAAGAACGCCAATCACGCGGCAACCGCCCCCGCCTATCTGTCGGTCTGGGACCTCGAAGCCTATTACGGCGAGAGCTACATCGTGCAGGGCATCAGCTTTAACGTGCACGAGGGCGAGATCCTCGCGCTGCTGGGCCGTAACGGCGCGGGCAAGACCTCGACCTTGCGGGCCATCGCGCGGCTTGCCTCGCCCGAGCTGCACAAGGGCGAGATCTGGCTCGATCACCAGCCGCTGCACAAGATGACCAGCCACGAGGCGAGCCAGGCGGGTCTTGGACTGGTACCCGAAGACCGGCGGATCATTCCGGGCCTTACGGTGGAAGAAAACCTGAAGCTCGCGCAGATCGCCCCGCCAATCGGCTGGTCGATCGAGCGTCTTTACGATCTCTTTCCGCGGCTGGGCGAGCGCAAGAACCAGGAAGGCACGACGCTGTCCGGCGGAGAGCAGCAGATGCTGGCCATCGCGCGGGCGCTGGCGCGGGACATCAAGGTGCTGCTGCTCGATGAGCCTTACGAGGGCCTGGCTCCGGTCATCGTGGACGAGATCGAAAAGACGCTTGCCATCATCAAGGACCAAGGCATCACCACCATCCTGGTGGAGCAGAACGCCGTGCGCGCGTTGCAACTGGCGGACCGGGCCGTGATCCTTGACACCGGCGGGATCGTCTTTGACGGCAACGCGCGGGAAGTTCTGGAGAACGCAGAGCTGCGTGCGGAGTACCTCGCCATCTGAGGACCCTGCTGCATCGGTCCCTGCCTCATGAAACCTCGGAAGGCGGCGCAACTGAAGAGCGCCGCCTTTCTTTTTGAACCGGGGCCAATGCGCCCGGTTTTCGGGGCGTCCCTGGTACAGGGTGCGCATCCGCTCAACAGTCAAGCGCCCGGTTGCTTCTCAACTGGCGGCTTTTCATGGCATATCCCTTCGCCTATAAGCGTGGCTGACGTCGCGGCCCCGAGCAGGCGCGGCACAGGGACATGTCGAGGAATATATGACAAAAAACACCCATGACGGTGATGTTGCATTCATCCGCGCGCTGGCTGAACTGCTGAATGAAAACGACCTCACGGAGCTTCAGGTCAAACGGGAATACGGCGAAGACGACAGCCTGAATGTCCGTGTCAGCCGCATGCCCCCCCAGCAGATCGTGACGCAGGCGGCCCCGGTGCACAGCGTCTCGGCCCCTGCCCCTGCTCCTTCATCGGCACCCGCGCCCGCGGCGGCTCCTGCGGGTTCGGATGCCGGTGCCGATCCTGCCGATCACCCCGGCGCCGTCACCTCGCCCATGGTTGGTACCGTCTACATGCAGCCCGAACCGGGCGCGCCCGCTTTCATCACCGTGGGGGCAAGTGTCGCCGAGGGTGACACATTGCTGATCGTCGAGGCGATGAAGACCATGAACCACATCCCCGCGCCCCGTGCCGGGACCATCAAGCGCATCCTGGTCGGCGACGGCGATGCCGTGGAGTTCGGCGCGCCGCTTGTCATCCTCGAATAGGGCGGCGGGACCATGTTCAACAAGATCCTCGTCGCCAACCGCGGTGAAATCGCCCTCCGCGTGATCCGCGCCGCCCGCGAGATGGGCATAAGGTCGGTTGCCGTCCACTCCACTGCCGACAGCGATGCGATGCATGTGCGCATGGCCGACGAATCCGTTTGCGTCGGTCCCCCGCCCTCGGCGCGGTCGTATCTGTCGATCCCCTCGATCATCGCCGCCTGCGAGATCACCGGAGCAGAGGCCATTCACCCCGGCTACGGCTTTTTGTCCGAGAACGCGAATTTCGTGCAGGTGATCGAGGACCATGGTCTGACCTTCATCGGCCCTACCGCCGAACATATCCGTGTGATGGGCGACAAGATCACCGCAAAAGAGACGATGAAGAAATTGGGTGTGCCCTGCGTGCCCGGATCGGAAGGCGGCGTGCCAAGTCTTGACGATGCAAAGGAGATCGGCGAGGCAATCGGCTATCCGGTGATCATCAAGGCCACCGCCGGCGGCGGCGGCAAGGGGATGAAAGTCGCCCGCTCGGCCAAGGAGATGGAGCGCGCCTTCATGACCGCGCGGGCCGAGGGGCAGGCGAACTTTGGCAACGACGAGGTGTACATTGAGAAGTACCTCACCACGCCGCGCCACATCGAAATTCAGGTCTTTGGCGACGGCAGGGGCCGTGCGGTGCATCTGGGCGAGCGGGATTGTTCGCTCCAGCGGCGCCACCAGAAGGTGTTCGAGGAAGCCCCGGGCCCAATCATCACGCCCGAAGAGCGCGCCCGGATCGGCAAGGTCTGCGCGGATGCGATGGCGGATATCAAGTACATCGGTGCTGGCACGATCGAGTTTCTCTATGAGAACGGTGAGTTCTATTTCATCGAGATGAACACACGTCTGCAGGTGGAGCACCCCGTCACCGAAGCGATCTTTGGCGTGGACCTGGTACGGGAGCAGATCCGCGTGGCTGCGGGCATGGAGATGTCCTTCCAGCAGGACGATCTGAAGATCAACGGCCACGCGATCGAGGTGCGGATCAACGCCGAGAAACTGCCGAATTTCAGCCCCTGCCCCGGTCGGATCACACAGTATCACGCGCCGGGCGGACTTGGCGTGCGGATGGATTCGGCGCTTTACGACGGCTACCGCATCCCGCCCTATTACGACAGCCTGATCGGCAAGCTGATCGTCCATGGCCGCGACCGGCCCGAGGCGCTGGCGCGTCTGAACCGCGCGCTGGGTGAGCTGATCGTGGACGGGGTGGACACGACCGTGCCGCTGTTCCATGCGCTCTTGCAGGAAAAGGACATCCACACCGGGGATTACAACATCCACTGGCTGGAAAAGTGGCTGGAAGCCAATCTGGGCAATGCCTGATCCGCGATGTCCGAGCTGACGCCGGAGCTGCTTTTGCATGGATATTCGGTCGGGATATTTCCCATGGCCGAACACCGGGACGATCCGGAGATCTTCTGGGTCGATCCCAAGCGGCGCGGTGTGCTGCCGCTGGATGGGTTTCACATGTCACGCTCGCTGGCGAAGGCCATGCGCAAAAGCGATCTGGAGGTGCGGATCAACGCCGACTTCGAGGGCGTGGTCGCCGCCTGCGCGGACCGCTCCGAGACCTGGATCAATGACGAAATCGCGCGCCTTTACAGCGGCTTGCACGCCAAAGGTCATGCCCATTCGCTTGAGCTTTGGGAAGGCGCATCGCTGGTCGGCGGGGTCTATGGCGTCACGCTTGGTGCCGCGTTTTTCGGGGAGAGCATGTTCTCACGCCGATCCAACGCGTCCAAGATGGCCCTCGCGGCACTGGTCGAGCGGCTGAACCGGGCGGGGTTCGTGTTGTTCGATACGCAGTTCATCACCGACCATCTTGCCTCGCTCGGGGCGGTTGAGATAACGCGTGCGGCCTATCACGCAAAACTGGAGTATGCGAAGGACCGTCAGGCGAATTTTCTGGCCCCGGAAGTCTTGCCGCTTCACGAGGTGATGCAGCGGATCACCCAGACGTCGTAGCGGCGATGTTCAAGCGCGGAAAGCGCAGGGGACGAGGCAATCATCCAACCGCTGAAGAGTGGCCCCTCGCGGCCGCGTTCGGAAATCTCGAGCAACGCATAGGCATTGCCCGATGGGTTCCCGGCGGGATAACGGCATTCTTTCATGACGATGGTCAGCGGACCAAGTGTCTGCGACTGGCCTGCGGGAATCTCGATATCTCGCGTGTCGCCCGAGGTCTTGTCGAGCGTCCGCAGGACAGCGGCAGGTGCATTGGCGACCTCTTGGGCAGCCAGCGGCATGGCAAGAAAAGCCAGCGTAAACAGATATTTCCACATGGATGCTGATCCACTGCCCGAGGGGTTACTCCGGGCTCCAGGCCTCGTAATCGCTCCGATCCTTCGGCTTTTCCTGCCGGATCGAACCGGCAGGGGCATAAGAAAGCATCGTGCCGGTCAGATTTTCCACATGCGGCTTTTCCCAGCTCTTGCGGACCAGGGGTTTGTCCGTCGGCGGCGCGTCCCATGTCTGGTGCAGCCAGCCGTGCCAATCGGGGCTCACGCGGCTGGCTTCCATATCACCATTGTAGATCACCCAGCGGCGGCTGTCGTCGGCATTGCGGTAATAGACATTGCCCTGGTCATCCTCGCCCACCTTCACGCCCCTGCGCCAGGTGAAAAGCTGGGTGTTGAGCGTCGCCCCGTCCCACCACGTCAACGCCCGGAAGATTGTGTTCAGAATGCCCATGTCGCTCTCCGCTTTCGCTTGGGCCGGTTATGCACCAAGGCGGAGGCGTCGTCCAGCGCACAAGGCAGCCTGGGCGGTGTTGCGGCAAAGACTCGACGCGACCCGCAGAGAATCATCGCTGCCCAAAGTTGTGGCCTTGGTAACCCTGCCCCGCTAGGCTGCCCAAAACGGAGAAAATCTGTGATTGCGAGCAAGAGCAGCAAGAAAGACCACGTGGCGGAGTGCCATGGCGTGAAAGTCCCCGACAGTCCCTTCCTGACCGAGGCACGGATCGAACGCATCAAGGGCGGACGCTATGAGGGACAGGAAATCGACGGAGCGCTCGAGGTGGTTCGAGAAGGCGACAGGGTTCTCGAACTCGGTGCGGGCATCGGCCTTGTCGGTGCGGTTGTTGCCCTGAATGCAAGGCCCGAGAAGGTGATGTCCTTCGAGGCCAACCCGATGCTGATCGAACACACCCGGGCGCTTTACGAGTTGAACGGGCTCGAAGACCGGATTGCGGTGCGCAACGAGGTCTTGATCAGCGCGCCGGATGCGCCGGAGACCATGACATTTCATATCCACCGCTCCTACCTCGGTTCCTCCCTGATCGACCCCGGCGGACGGACGAAGGACAGGGTGGAGGTGCCGACGGCGTCCTACGCAAAGGTGCTCAAAGACTTCAAACCAGACGTTCTGCTGATGGACATCGAGGGCGGCGAGCTGGATTTCCTGCGCCATGCCTCTCTTGAGGGGATCAGGGCGATCGTGATCGAGTTCCACCCCGAGGCCTACGGACGCGAGGGGATGATCGAATGCAAGAATATCCTCCGGCGCGCAGGATTCGCGCAGGTGGAGGACCATTGCACCCGCACCGTCTGGACCTGCCGGTTCGATGAGGCCCTGCGCCCGCCCCAGCCCTCGGACGCCTGGACCTCCGAGATCGTGACACTGGAGAATGCCGTTGTCGTGCCGCCTGCCGAACAGGGATTCACCCAGCCTGCGGGCGTGCTGAGCGAAAAGGGTGCGTATCAGTCCACCGGGGCGCTCTGGCGCAACGGGCGTGCCCTGACCACGCGGCCCAAAATGCCCAAGGGCGATCTGCCGCTGCGCGAGGGGACCTGGCTCTGGGGAGGCGTGCTCTGGATGCACTTCGGGCATTTCCTGGTAGAAAGCACCGCGCGGCTTTGGGCGCTGGAGCATCTGGGCGAAAAGATCGACGGCGTGTTGTTTGTGCCGAAGCGGCCCCGCAACGGGTCGGAGGTGACGGATTTCCAGCGGCGGCTGGTGGCCGCAATGGGAACCGAAGCGGATGTCGCCTGCGCGGGCAGCCCCGAACGTGTTGAGCGGCTGATCGTGCCTGGACAGGGCTTTGGTCTTGGACCGATGATTTCGGGCACGGATGCCTTCCGCAAGGCGATGCGAGACCGGCTGGGCAAGAGCATCACGGCCGATGGCCCCGAGAAGCTCTACATCAGCCGCAGCAAACTGCCGGCGGGACGCGGCAACCTGATTGGCGAGACAGAACTGGAGGCCCATCTGAGCGCCGAGGGGTACACGATCTATCACCCGCAGGAACATGACATCGATCACCAGATTGCCACCTACAAGGCTGCGCGGAAGGTGATCGCCGCCGAGGGCTCGGCCCTGCACCTGCTGGCGATGGTCGCCGACCACAAGACAGATGTGGCAATGGTCGTGCGCCGCCCCTCCGGGGCGACGCGGAACCTACAGGTCCATCTTGAGTCCTTCATGGGCAAGGCACCGCTGACCGTGTCGCACCTCAAGCGGTCGTGGAAGCCGCTTGGCGCTGCCAAGGCACGCACGTGGAAAGGGGAGCTCGATATGCCGTTGGTGCAGGACAGTCTTGCGACGGCTGGTTTTATCGGAAAAGGCGGCAAGACGTGGAGCGGTCTTGATCCCGAAACCGTGCAGGACCAGTTGGGACCGAAGTTCGAGGAAGTGGCCTAGGTTGGCAGCAGGGCCGTCACCTCGATCTCAATCCGGTACTTCGGATCGATCAGCCCGCACTCGATCATCGTGGCCGCGGGCGGGTTCAGACCGAAGGTTTCGGAAAGCACCGGCCAGCACGGCTCGAACTCGTTGCGATCAGGCAGCATGTAGGTCACACGTACCACATCCGCGAAGGACGCTCCCGCCTCGGCCAGCGCGCGCCCGATGACGGCCAGCGCATCGCGGCATTGGGCGACAACGTCGTCGCCCTGCCCGACGGTGCCCGCCACGTGGACAAAGCCGCCCGCCACCACCGCGCGGCAATAGCCGATCCTGGGCTCGAAGGCCCCGCCCGAATGAATGCGCCTGATCGCCATCTTCAAATCCTCCTGCTGGTTTCGGAGCCGCCCTTGCGTGGGACCAGACGGCCGCTTTGGCGCGGCGACGTCAAGAGAAATCGCGGAGGACGTCGCGCTTGCCGCGACGCGTGGGACCCTACGCGCGCTTGCGCGCCAAGGTCAGCACCCGGTGCAGTAACAGCAACCGATTCTGCAACGGAGTGGGAACGCGGGTTTCAGAAAACCCGCTGCCTCCCACTGGACCGGACCCGAAGGTCCGTCCGGGATACCGCTATTTCTCTTGATGGCGGCGAGACAAAGCGGCAGGCAGGGCACGCGCAAGGGCGGGTCCGAAACCTTGGCTGGTTTTGGTGGGACCCGCAGCGCCTTCCTCCCTGTCAGACAAGAAAAAGGCGCGCCCGAAAGCGCGCCCCGTTTTTCGCATTCCCGTAAGGTGGACGTGTCGTCCACCCTCAGCCGGCGGTGGCCGATTCCTTCTCCGCCTCGCCGTGGATCATCAGCGGGGCGGCGTCCGACATGACCGCTTCCTCGTTCACGACCACTTCCGTGACCGAGTTGAGGCCAGGCAGCTCGAACATCGTGTCGAGCAGGATATCCTCGAGGATCGACCGCAACCCACGCGCGCCGGTCTTGCGCTCGATTGCGCGTTTGGCGATGGCGGTAAGCGCGTCGTCGGTGAAGGTCAGTTCCGTGTCTTCCAGTTCGAAAAGGCGCTGGTACTGCTTCACCAGCGCGTTCTTGGGCTGGGTCAGGATCGTGACAAGCGCGTCCTCATCGAGATCCTCGAGCGTTGCCAGCACCGGCAGGCGGCCGACGAATTCAGGGATCAGGCCGAATTTCAGCAGGTCCTCGGGCTCCAGATCGGTGAAAATCTCGCCCACGCCACGCTCGTCGTTGTCACGCACATCGGCGCCAAAGCCCATGGCCGAACCCTTGCCGCGCGCCGCGATGATCTTGTCGAGGCCCGCGAAAGCGCCGCCGCAGATGAAGAGGATGTTCGTCGTGTCCACCTGCAGGAATTCCTGCTGCGGATGCTTGCGCCCGCCCTGCGGCGGCACGGAGGCCACGGTGCCCTCCATCAGCTTTAGCAGCGCCTGCTGCACGCCCTCGCCCGACACGTCGCGGGTGATCGAGGGGTTCTCGGACTTGCGGGTGATCTTGTCGACCTCGTCGATGTAGACGATGCCGCGCTGCGCGCGTTCGACGTTGTATTCGGAGGCCTGCAGGAGCTTGAGGATGATGTTCTCCACGTCCTCGCCCACGTAGCCCGCTTCGGTCAGGGTGGTGGCGTCGGCCATGGTGAAAGGCACATCGAGAATGCGCGCCAACGTCTGCGCCAGCAGCGTCTTGCCGCAGCCGGTGGGCCCGATCAGCAGGATGTTGGATTTCGCCAGCTCGATATCCCCGCCCTTCTGGGCGTGGTTGAGGCGCTTGTAATGGTTGTGCACGGCAACCGACAGCACCCGCTTGGCCGTGGCCTGCCCGATCACGTAATCGTCCAGTACCGCGCAGATGTCCTTCGGGGTCGGCACCCCGTCGGTGGCCTTGAGGCCGCTTGCCTTGGTCTCTTCGCGGATGATGTCCATGCAAAGCTCGACGCATTCATCGCAGATGAATACGGTGGGGCCCGCAATCAGCTTGCGTACCTCGTGCTGGCTCTTCCCGCAGAAGCTGCAGTAGAGCGTGTTCTTGCTGTCACCGCCAGAGTTCGTCGCCATCTCAGCCCTTTCAGGTCTGTCGTGAATTTCGCACCGGGCGCTTTGCCCCGCACTTTCCCTGCCCCAACCCTAGGCCAGAGCCCCGGACGCTACAATCGCAAAATCGCCGCGTCCGCCTCATGCTTACTTGTCGTCCTTGCCCTTGGCATCGTCCTCGCCCGCCTTGCCACGGCTTTCGACGATCTCGTCGATGAGGCCCCATTCCTTGGCGTCCTCGGGGGACATGAAATTGTCACGCTCAAGCGCATCCTCAACCTTTTTAAGGGTTTGGCCCGTGTGCTTGACGTAGATCTCGTTGAGCCGCGTCTTGAGTTTCTGCGTCTCCTGCGCGTGGATCATGATATCCGTCGCCTGACCCTGGTAGCCGCCCGAAGGCTGGTGCACCATCACGCGGGAGTTCGGCAGCGAAAAGCGCATGCCCGGCTCACCGGCGGTCAGCAGGAGCGAACCCATGGAGGCCGCCTGCCCGATCACCAGCGTCGACACCTTGGGGCGGATGTACTGCATGGTGTCGTAGATCGACAAACCGGAGGTCACCACGCCGCCGGGGCTGTTGATATACATTGAGATTTCCTTGGACGGGTTCTCCGCCTCAAGGTGCAGAAGCTGCGCCACGATCAGCGAGGACATGCCGTCGTGAACGGGACCCGAGAGAAAGATGATCCGCTCTTTGAGCAGGCGCGAAAAGATGTCGTAGGCGCGTTCGCCGCGGCTGGTCTGCTCGACCACCATGGGAACGAGCGTATTCATGTAGGTGTCGATGGGATCGTTCATGTGCGCTTGCCTGTGTTTTCCTTCGCCGGACCATACCCGCGAAACCGTTAGCGTGAGATTAGTCGCGGGTTCTGGCAGCTTCAAGGGGGGGGACATTGCCGCGGCCGGGCCGCGCCCTATCTGCGGCGCATGAGCGACGCCCTGACCCATTTCCCCCCGACCTTTGCCGCCGCCCGGCAGCGGCTCGACGCCTTTGTGCCACGGGCCGCTGCGGCTTATGCCCGCAGCCGCAACTTCGATTTCGGCCCCGGCAATCACGACAACGTCTCGATCCTGTCGCCCTACGTGAAGGCGCGGATGCTCGATGAGGTGGCGATCATCCGTGCGGTTCTGTCGCAGCACGACGAGAGCAGCGCCGAGAAATATATCGCCGAAGTTTTCTGGCGCACCTACTGGAAAGGCTGGATGGAGCTGCGGCCCTCGGCTTGGCTGCAATATACAAGCGATCTCAACCGCTTGCGGGACGACATTCAAACCCAGTCGGGATTGCGCGGCCGCTGGGACGAGGCCTGTCACGGGCAGACGGGCATCGCGCCCTTTGATGCCTGGGCGCGGGAACTGGTGCAGACGGGATACCTGCACAATCACGCGCGAATGTGGTTTGCCTCGATCTGGATTTTCACGCTGGAACTGCCCTGGCAACTGGGGGCGGATTTCTTCCTCCGGCATCTGCTGGACGGAGATGCTGCGGTGAACACGCTGAGCTGGCGATGGGTGGCGGGCATCCAGACCAAGGGCAAGACTTACCTCGCGACGGCGGAGAATATCGCGAAATACACCGACGGGCGGTTCCGTGACGTCAAGGGGCTGGCGCAGCACGCGGTCCCCCGCGAAGGGCCGGGCGACATACCCGCGGGCGCGTTGCCGCCCAGCGATCCCTTTCCCCTGCCCGGGCGTTACGGCATCCTGCTGCACGGCGATGACCTGGACGTCGACCGTTTGCTGCTGCGGGCCGAAGATCCGGTGGCTTTCGCCTATGCCGAGGCTACGCCGGGTCATAGCCCTTGGCAGATGGCGCCCCATGTGGCGGCATTTCGCGAGGCCGCCGCGCGGGATGGGGTGCCGGAGGACGCGGAGATGGAAACGCTGGCCACGGCGCAGGCGATTGCAGACTGGGCAGCGGCGCACGATCTGGAGCAGGTGGTTGCCCCCTATGCGCCGACAGGACCGATGCGCCAGATGCTCGACGCCTACCGCGCCATCGACGGCTCGGTACCGCTCAGCCTTTATCGCCGCGCCCTCGACACCGCTGCATGGCCCCTTGCGACCAAGGGGTTCTTTCCATTCAAGGAGAACATCCCCGACCTGATCGGCCAATTCGTGCGCAGATAGGGGCCGGTACAGAAAAAGCTTGCCTTTTCGACTATCGGTTGCATCCCCTTGTCCGGGGGGATGTCACAAAACCATAACAGACTCAGTGCAACCCCCCGCTCAAGCATTGGCCAGCGGAGGGATACGCCATGAAGCGCTCAGACATCATCAACGACCCGGAAATCGGCAACAAGGCAGAGGCCTATGAGGCGTTTGACGATATTCCCACGAACCCGAACCTGAGCCGCACCATCGGCGACGTGATCAACGCGCGCTATGGGCGCCGCGAGGTGCTGCGCGGGGTGTTGGGCGTCTCCGCAACGACAGCGCTTTTCGGTACATCCGCGATGATCGCGCCCCGGCAGGCGGCAGCGGGCGGGCACGGGGCCAGCCGCTATGTCTTTGATGAACTGAGCGCGGGCAATGACGAGACGCATCATATCGCGGCGGGCTACGACGCGGACATCCTGCTGCGATGGGGTGATCCGATCACGGCGGATGCGCCGGAATTCGACGTGATGAACCAGACCGCCGAGGCGCAGCTGAAGCAATTCGGCTACAACAACGACTACGTGGGGTTCACCGCGCTGAATGACGAAGGCACGCGCGGGCTGCTGTGCGTGAACCACGAATACACCAACGAGGAAGTTATGTTCCCCGGGCTGGGCCGTCAGGACCGCGATGGCTTTGCAGGGATGACCAAGGAGCTGGTGGATATCGAGATGGCCGCCCATGGCGGCACCGTGGTCGAGATCGCCAAGGGCGCGGACGGGAAATGGGCGCTGGTACGCGACAGCAGATACAACCGCCGGATCACGCCACACAGCACCGAGATGACAATCTCGGGACCCGCAGCCGGGCATGACCGTATGAAGACCAACGCAGACCCCGAGGGCATGACCGTTATCGGCACCGTGAACAACTGCGCGGGCGGCATGACGCCCTGGGGCACCTACCTGATGGCCGAGGAGAACTTTCACGGCTACTTCTGGACGGACGTCGTCGACGGCGAAGGCAAGCCGGACATTTCCGCGCATGCAGATGCGGCATCGAAGAAGCGCTATGGCGTGCCCGGCATGTGGTACAATTGGGGCCAGCACCACGACCGCTGGAACATCGACAAGGAGCCGAATGAGCCCAACCGCTGGGGCTGGATCGTCGAGGTCGATCCGCGCAATCCGGATGCGCCGCCGATCAAGCACACCGCGCTGGGTCGGTTCCGCCATGAGGGCGCAGAGACGACCATCGCCTCGGACGGCAAGCTGGTGGTCTATTCCGGCGACGATAACCGGTTCGACTACATGTACAAATACGTCTCGAACGGGACGGTGACGGAAGACGCGGGCTTTGGCTCGGACCTGTTGTCGGATGGCACGCTGTATGTCGCGCGTTTTGACGCCGACGGCACGATCACCTGGATGCCGCTGGTGCATGGCGAGGGGCCGCTGACGGCGGAGAACGGCTTTGCCTCACAGGCGGATGTGCTGATCGACACGCGGATCGCCGCGGACCTTTTGGGTGCGACGCCCATGGACCGGCCCGAGGACGCGCAGCCGCGCGGGGATGGCACGGCCTATGTCATGCTGACCAACAACACCCGCCGCAAGGCCGACCAGATCAATGCGGCGAACCCGCGGCCCGAGAGCAGCTTTGGCCATATCATCGAGATCAAGGAAGAAGGCGGGAACCACTCGGCCACGACCGGTACCTGGTCGATCCTTGTCAAATGCGGCGATCCGGCGATTGCCGAGGTGGGCGCACAGTGGAACCCGGAGACCTCGGAGAACGGCTGGTTCGGCTCGCCCGACAATTGCGCGATCGACGCGGACGGGCGGCTGTGGATTTCGACCGATCAGGGATCAAGCTGGGGCAAGACGGGCAAATCCGATGGCCTTTATGCGCTGGAGACCGAGGGCGCCGGGCGCGGCACGTCGAAGCTCTTCTTCCGCTGTCCCATCGGCGGCGAGTTGTGCGGGCCCTATTTCACCGAAGACCAGGAGACCCTGTTCCTTGCCGTGCAGCATCCGGGCACGGACGGCACCAAGGATTTCAAGGGGTTCGAGCGCGACTCCGTCTTCGAAGACCCGGCGACACGCTGGCCGGACTTTGATCCCAACATGCCGCCGCGCCCCTCGGTGCTGGTGGTCACCAAACAGGGCGGCGGCAAGATCGCCGTCTGATATTCCAGAAAAGTCCCTTTCAGCACTTTCGGCCCCGCGCGTCCCCCGCGGGGCCTTTTCCTTGCGCAGGCTTCATCAATCAGCCTTGCAGGCAGGAAACCATAGTCGCCGCAAGCGCGCCCAGCAGGTCCGGATAGAGATCGGGACCAAGCGGGAGGCTCGAACCCAGTGGATCGAGCACCGCAACCCGGGTTCCCTGGCCCTCGATTACCGTCTCGAGAACACCGACGTTCATCTGAGGCTCCGAAAAGGCGCACTTGGCTTCGGTCTTGGCCAGATGCGCGCGGAGTTCGGAAATCCGGGCGGCTCCCGGCTCGGCTGCGTCGCCCGCGCTGACAGCTCCCCGCGCTTCGATGCCAAAACGCGCTTCGAAATAATGAAAGGCGTCATGGAAAACGATGAAGGGCCGACCTGAAACTGGTTCGAGCGTCGCAGCCAGTTCCTGAGTGAGCGCGGCAAGGCGGTCCTGCCCGGCCCTGGCATTGGCGTGGTAGCGATCTGCGTTTTCGGGGTCCGCATCAGCGAGCGCCCCGGCGATCAGGGCAAGCGCTTGCGCGCCGTTCACCGGATCGAGCCAGAGGTGCGGGTCGGCATATCCGTGATGCGTCTCGGAATGGCCGTGATCATGGCCGTGCTCATGCTTTTCGTGGGCATGGTCGTCGTGACCGTGGTCATCGTGCCCATGATCATGCGCATCTTCCCATGCCGCCCCTTCGCGGAATGGCAGAAGCGTCAGGCCCTGCCCCTCCATCAGGCTCAATCGCCGCGCATGGGGTGCAAGCGAGTCCAGCGGCTCCTCCAGCCATGGCGTCAGTGCGGGGCCAACCCAGACGACAAGATCGGCGGCACCGAGCGCGCGGGCTTCCGACGGGCGCATGGCGTAACCGTGGGGCGACGCACCGGGCGGGATGACGAGGTCAGGCTCGCCGACACCCTGCATGACCTGCGCAACCAGCGAGTGCACCGGTGCGATATCGGTGGCAACACGGGGCGCCTCGGCGTGGAGAGGCGAGGCAACGAACAAGATAAGGCAAAGCAGGCGGCGCATGACGATTCCCGAATTGTTATAGTATTACGCTTGCTAGCGCGTATGTTATAACATATCAATCCGAAAAAGCCGGAACCCACATGACCACCATCGGATTTGAACCCCACGATCATTCCAGCTGCGTCGCAGACACCCTGCACCGGGCGGAGGCGGAATGCGCGAAGAACGGCCTTCGCCTGACGCCAGTGCGTCGGCGCGCGCTTGAGATCCTGCTCGCGGAGCACCGCGCGCTCGGGGCCTACGATCTCCTGGCCGTTCTTGCCGAAGAAGGGCTGGGCGCGCAGCCGCCCGTCGCCTACCGGGCGCTTGATTTTCTGGTCAAGGCGGGCTTTGCCCATAAGATCGAAGCGCTGAACGCCTATATCGCCTGCGCCCATCTCGGAACGAACCACACCCCCGCGTTCCTGATCTGCCGTAAGTGCAAATCCGTGGCGGAAGCCGACACCGCCCCGGCGCAGGGCCGCCTCGGCGATGCCGCGCGGGAAGCCGGCTTCAAGATCGAGCGCGCCGTGGTCGAGGCCGAGGGGCTTTGTCCGCATTGCCGGGATGCCGCCGCATGAGCCTGATCGAGACGAACGGCCTTTGCCTTGGCTACGGGACCGATATCGTTCTGCGCGATGTCACCTTCAGCATCGACCGGGGCGAAATCGTCACCATCGTGGGGCCCAACGGATCGGGAAAGTCGAGCCTGCTGAGGGCGCTGATCGGGGCGCTGAAGCCGGTTGCGGGCACGGTGACCCGCGCAAGGGGCCTCAAGATCGGCTACGTCCCGCAAAAGCTGCAGATCGACGCCACGCTTCCCCTGCCCGTCCGGCGGTTTCTCAACCTGCCCCACCGCAGGAAGCCCGAAGAGATCGGGAGAGCCCTGCGCCGCGCAGGCGTTGCCGACCTTGCGGACGCGCAGATGGCGCAGCTTTCGGGCGGCCAGTTTCAGCGCGTGCTTCTGGCCCGCGCGCTGCTGGGACGGCCCGATATCCTGATCCTCGACGAGGCGACACAGGGGCTCGACCAACCCGGTGCGGCAAGTTTCTACCGCCAGATCGAGGAGGTCCGACAGGAAATGGGGCTTGCTGTCCTGATGGTGAGTCACGATCTGCACGTCGTCATGGCGGCATCGGACAGGGTTCTTTGCCTCAACGGCCATGTCTGCTGCGAGGGGACCCCCGACGTGGTTGCCGGCGCGCCCGAGTATCGCGCGCTCTTCGGCACCGGGACCCAGGGCACGCTGGCGCTTTACCGCCACGATCACGACCATGGGCATGATCAAGACCACGGACACAGCCACTGATGTTGGATGACTTCCTGATCCGCGCGGCCCTTGCGGGTTTCGGTGTGGCGCTGGCGGCCGCCCCGCTGGGGTGTTTCGTTGTCTGGCGGCGCATGGCATATTTCGGCGATGCCACCAGCCACGCGGCCCTGCTTGGCGTCGCGCTCGCCCTCGCGATGGACCTGCCGATCCTGATGGGCGTCCTGCTGATGGCGCTGGTGATGGCGCTGATCGTCAGCAGCCTGTCCGAGCGGCACGTGAGCACCGATGCGCTTCTGGGGGTGCTGGCGCACGCCGGGCTTGCGCTTGGTCTTGTGGCTGTCTCGTTGGTGCCGGGGCAGCGGGTGGACCTGTCTGCCTATCTCTTCGGGGATATCCTCGCCGTTTCCAAGGCCGACCTCGCCGTGATCTGGATTGGCGCACTTTTGGTCGCCGTCCTTCTGGTGACACGCTGGCAGGCGCTGCTGACCGCTACGCTCAATCCTGATCTTGCCACGGCATCGGGCGGCCATCCGCACCGCGAGCAACTGGTCCTGACGCTGGCGCTTGCCATCATGGTCGCGGTTGCGCTCAAGGTCGTGGGAGCGCTGCTGATCGCCGCCATGCTGATCATTCCGGCAGCGGCCGGCCGCCCCTTCGCGCGCAGCCCCGAGGGCATGGCGGTTACGGCGATCGCCGTGGGAGCCGCAGCGGTGGCCGCCGGGCTATTCACTTCCTTTGTCTTCGACACCCCCACCGGACCCAGTATCGTCTCGGCAGCCGCGCTGTTCTTTGTGCTGTCAACCGGTCTCGCTCCGGTCTTGCGCCGAAACTGACGAAGTTATGCTATGGCCTTCGCGGCACCATCGGCTAAGCTGGTGGATACGAGGGGGAAATTCATGCGCACACAGGTGGTGATCATCGGCGGCGGCCCGTCGGGCCTGCTTCTGGGCCAGCTTCTGCACGGCATCGGTGTCGAGGCCGTCGTGCTGGAACGCCGCACGAAGGACTATGTGCTGAGCCGCATCCGGGCGGGCGTTCTGGAGCGCGGCACCGTCGGGCTTCTTGCGCAGGCGGGTGTCGATGCACGGCTGAAGAAACACGGGCTGCCCCACGACGGCACGCTGATTGCCAACGGAAACGACAGCTTTCGGGTGGATTTCGCCGAACACACCGGGACCTCCGTGATAGTCTACGGACAGACCGAAGTGACGCGCGACCTTTACGACGCGCGCGAAGGCGCTGGCGCAAGGACAATCTTCGAGGTCGAGAACGTCGTGATCGAAGGCGCGGACACCGACTCGCCCAGCGTCAGCTTCGGACAGGGCGGCCTGGGGCATTCGATTGCCTGCGATTTCGTGGTGGGCTGCGACGGATTTCACGGCGTGAGCCGACGGTCAATCCCCGAAGACCAGCGCCGCGAGTTCGAAAAGGTCTACCCCTTCGGCTGGCTCGGCATCCTGTCCGAGACCCCGCCGGTGGATGACGAACTGATCTACGCCAATTCCGAGCGGGGCTTTGCACTCTGCTCGATGCGCAATGCGAACCTGAGCCGCTATTACGTGCAATGCTCCATGGCCGATCACGTGGACAACTGGTCGGACGAACAATTCTGGTCCGAATTGAAACGCCGCCTGCCCGTAGAGGTGACCGACAGACTTATCACCGGCCCATCGATCGAAAAATCCATCGCGCCCTTGCGGTCTTTCGTGACCGAGCCGATGCGCTGGGGGCGGCTGTTTCTGTGCGGTGACGCGGCGCATATCGTGCCCCCGACCGGGGCCAAGGGGCTGAACACGGCGGCGTCAGACGTGCATTACCTCTTCGAGGGTCTCAGCCAATGGTATGGCGAGGGCGACAGCCGAGGCCTTGACCGGTACTCCGAGCGCGCGCTTGACCGGGTGTGGAAGGCCGAGCGATTCAGCTGGTGGTTTTCCTCGCTGATGCACCGGTTCCCCGATCAGACCGATTTCGATCTGCGCATGCAGCGTTCAGAACTTGATTTCCTGCGCACCAACAAGGCGGCGCAGAAAGCCTTTGCCGAAAACTACGTGGGACTGCCCTACTGATGACTGATACGCCCAAGGGCGGCTATGCCGCCCGCCTGCCCCAGAACCATCCCGTGGCCCTGCACCCGCCCTACCGGACGTCGGTCAAGCGGAGCCCGCAGGCGGCACCGCTGTCCTTTCCCACGACTATCAGCGAAGAGACCGGGCCGGTCTTTGGCCATGGGTTGCTGGGGCCGAAGGACGCCGACCTTTTGCACAATTTCGGGCCGCAGGATCAATCGGCCATCGGCCAGCGGATCATCGTCTACGGTCATGTGCGCGACCAGTTCGGCCGCCCGGTCGAGGGCGCGCTGGTCGAGGTCTGGCAGGCGAATGCAGGGGGGCGCTACCGCCACAAGAAGGAAGGGTATCTGGCGCCGCTCGATCCCAATTTCGGCGGCTGCGGGCGGGTGATCACCGATGCGGAAGGGGCCTACGCGTTTCGCACGGTGCTGCCCGGCCCCTACCCCTGGCCCAATGGGCCGAACGACTGGCGGCCCTCGCATATCCATTTCAGCATCTTCGGCCACGGCTTTGCCCAGCGGCTGATCACACAGATGTATTTCGAGGGCGACCCCCTTATCTGGCGCTGCCCGATCGTGGGGTCGATCCACGACCGTGCGGCGGTGGAGCGGCTGATCGCCCCGCTCGACATGGAGCGGACGCTGCCGATGGACGCGCGTGCCTATCGTTTCGACATCACGCTGCGCGGGCGCAGGCAGACCATGTTCGAGAACCGGATGGAGGGGCTTTGAATGGCTGAGTATCACGAGACCGCAAGCCAGACGGCGGGGCCTTATGTGCATATCGGCTGCACGCCGAATTTCGCGGGCATTGAAGGAGTGTTTCCGGAAGACCTCGGCGCGCGGATGATCACCGGCGATGTGGCAGGAGAGCGGATCACGCTAACGGGCCAGGTTTTCGACGGCACCGGGACTCCTTTGCGCGATGCGCTGATCGAGGCCTGGCAGGCGGATGCCAACGGGCTTTATGCCGGTCAGGAGGGGGCGGATGCGCATTTCACCGGTTTCGGGCGGTGCCCCTGCGATGCGGAGGACGGGACGTTCCGCTTCGAGACGGTGAAGCCCGGTGCCGTACCATGGCCTGCGGGCGGGATGCAGGCGCCGCACATTACGCTGTGGATCGTGGCGCGGGGGATCAACCTTGGCCTGCATACGCGGGCCTATTTCGCGGACATGGAAGAGAACGAGAGCGACCCGGTGCTGGGCCGGATCGAGCACCGGGTGCGGGTCAAGACCTTGCTGGCGCAGCCGGATGGCGCTGGTGTCTATCGGTTCAATATCCACCTGCAAGGCCCTGAGGAAACGATCTTTTTCGACGTCTGAGGCTGAAGGCGCGGCTCCGGATCGGGTCCGGGGGCGCGGCTGTGCGTCAGGTGACGCGGCTTTTCACCTTGTAGGCCGCGTTGTCCCAGAGGCGGTTGTCCATGACGTCCCTGATGACTTTCACCGCAGCGGTCACGTCATCACTGTCAAGGTAGAGCGGCGTGAAGCCGAAGCGCATGATATCGGGCGCGCGGAAGTCGCCGATCACACTCCGGTCGATGAGCGCCTGCATCGCGGCATAGCCGTGCTCGAAACGAAAGGAGACCTGCGAGCCGCGAACGGCTGAATCGCGCGGGCTGGCAAGGGTGAGTTGCGGCACATCGCGCTCCACCTCTGCGATGAACTGCTCTTGCAGGGCAATGGAGGCCGCACGCACGTCCGCCATGTCCACCCCTTCCCAGACCTTCATCGCTTCTTCCAGCGCGGCCATTTGCAGCACCGGGGGCGTGCCGACCCGCATCCGTTCGATGCCCTTGGCGGGGCGATAGTTCAGGTCGAAATCGAAGGGGCTGTCATGCCCCAGCCAGCCGCTGAGCGCGGGTTGCGCGGCGTCGGCGAGGTCGGGGCGGATGTAGATGAAGGCAGGCGCGCCGGGGCCGCCGTTGAGGTACTTGTAGGTGCAGCCGACGGCGAATTCGCAGTTGGAGGCGGCCAGATCGACAGGGATCGCGCCCGCAGAATGGGCGAGGTCCCAGACCATCACCGCACCCGCCGCATGGGCCAGCTCGGTGATCGTCTTCATGTCATGCTTGCGGCCGGTGCGATAATCGACCTCGGTCAGCATCACGACGGCGATATCATCGCCAATGGCCTCGGCCACCTCTTCGGGGGCGACAGTGCGCAATTCGTAGCCCTGACCCAGCAGCCCGACGAGGCCCTCGGCCATGTAAAGATCGCTCGGGAAGTTACCGGTATCGCTCAGAATAATCTTGCGCTCGGGCCGCATCTTGAGCCCCGCCGCCAGCGCCTGGTACACCTTGACCGAGAGCGTGTCACCCATCACCACGCTGCCCTTCGGCGCGCCGATCAACCGGCCCACGGCATCGCCCACGCCCGAGGGCATCGCCATCCATCCAGCCTTGTTCCAGCCCCGGATAAGCATCTGCGCCCATTCTTCGGTCATCACGCCGCCCAATCGCTGGGGCACGGTTTTGGGCATCGGACCAAGGGAGTTGCCGTCGAGGTAGATCACCCCCTCGGGCAAGATGAAATGCTCTTTCTTAAGAACCTTGTTCACTTATAGTGCTCCTCTGACGTGCCACAGCTCGGGGAACAGTTCGACCTCGAGCATCTTGCGCAGATAGGCCACGCCGGAGGTGCCGCCAGTGCCGCGCTTGAAGCCGATCACCCGTTCGACCGTGGTGACGTGGTTGAACCGCCAGCGGCGGAAGTAGTCCTCAAGATCGACCAGCTTTTCCGCGAGTTCGTATAGTTCCCAATGGGTTGCGGGGTCTTGGTAAACCTTTTTCCAAAGGTCCTGCACGGCATCATCCGCGTCCCAGCTGCCGGTGCCCGGTTCGCCCGCAAGGGAGGGGATGTCGAGACGGTCGCAGGCGACGGCGATGGCCACCTGATAGAGGCTCGGCTGCGCCAGCTCAGTTTGCAGCGCCTCAAGGGCATGCGGCTTGTGCTCATGCAGCTTCATCAGCGCGGTGATCCGGTTGCCCAGCAGGTATTCGATCAGCCGGTACTGGTGCGACTGAAAGCCGGACGAATTGCCAAGAGAGGGGCGAAAAGCCGTGTATTCGCTGGGCGTCATGGTCCGCAGCACGTCCCAGGCGGAGTTGAGCTGTTCGAAGATGCGCGCCACCCGCGTCAGCATCTTGAAGGCCGGTTGCAGGTCGTCCTTCTGCATCACGGCGCGCGCGGCCTGTAATTCGTGGATCACCAGCCGCATCCAGAGCTCCGAGGTCTGGTGCTGCACGATGAAGAGCATCTCGTCATGCGCCGCGCTCAGCGGATGCTGCGCGTCGAGAATCGCGTCGAGGCCGAGGTAGTCGCCGTAGGACATGTCGCGCGCGAAATCCATCTTGGCCCCTTCGGAGGCGGTGTCGAAGGTGCTCATGGCGCTTCCCGCAGGGCAAAGCGCTGGATCTTGCCCGTCTGGGTCTTGGGCAGCGCGTCGATGAACCTGATCTCGCGGGGGTACTTGTAAGGCGCAATGGTGTTCTTGACGTGGTCCTGCAGGTCCTTGACCAGCGCCGCGTCGCCGATAAACCCTTCGATCAGCACGACATGCGCCTGCACGATGGCCCCGCGCGCCTCATCCGGCTTGCCCACCACGCCGCATTCGCTGACCGCCGGGTGGCTGAGCAGGGCCGCCTCCACCTCGGGTCCGGCGATGTTGTAGCCCGACGAGATGATCATGTCGTCGTTACGCGCGGCGAAATGCAGATAGCCGTCCGCGTCCATGGTGAAACTGTCGCCCGTGATGTTCCAGCCGTCCTGCACGTAAACCGTCTGTCGGTCGTCGGCGAGATAGCGGCAGCCGGTGGGGCCCCGTACCGCCAGACGGCCCACGGTCCCGCGCGGCACCTCGTCGCCGTTCTCGTCGATGATCTTCGCCTCGTAGCCCGTCACCGGCTTGCCCGTGCAGGCCGCGCGGTGATCGTCGAAGCGGTTCGAGATGAAGATATGCAGCATCTCGGTCGCCCCGATCCCGTCGAGCATAGGCTTGCCGGTCTTGGCCTTCCAGTCCTCGTAGACGGGTGCCGGCAGCGTCTCGCCCGCGCTGACAGCGGCACGGAGCGAGCTGAGGTCCGCCCCTTCTTCCATCGCCTGCAGCATGGCGCGATAGGCGGTGGGCGCGGTGAAGCAGACAGTCGCGCGGAACTTCTCGATGATCTCGATCATGTTGGGGGGGCTCGCGGTTTCCAGCAGCGTCGCCGCAGCGCCAAAGCGCAGGGGGAAGATCGCCAAGCCGCCGAGGCCGAAGGTGAAGGCGAGCGGCGGCGAGCCGACAAAGACGTCCTCGGGGGTCACGCCGAGCACTTCCTTCGCGTAGCCGTCCGCGATGATCAGCAGATCGCGATGGAAATGCATCGTTGCTTTCGGATCGCCCGTGGTGCCGGAAGTGAAGCCCAGCAGGGCGACATCGTCCTGCGCGGTGTCCACCGCATCAAAGCGCACGGGCTTTTCAAGTGCCAGCCGGTCGAGTTCCGCGTCGTGGTTCGAGGTGCCGTCGAAACCCACAACCGTCTTTAGGTATTTCGAGGTCTTCGCGCAGGTCGCCAATTCATCCATCAACCGTGTGTCGCAGAGCGCATGGGTGATCTCGGCCTTGTCCACAA
The DNA here is from genome assembly GCF_040811725.1 of Sulfitobacter sediminis. Classification (NCBI taxonomy): domain Bacteria; kingdom Pseudomonadati; phylum Pseudomonadota; class Alphaproteobacteria; order Rhodobacterales; family Roseobacteraceae; genus Sulfitobacter; species Sulfitobacter sediminis. The sequence continues at coordinate 37,124 of NZ_JBFNXX010000002.1, read as the reverse complement.
TCGCGCTGAGTTCGCCCGCCCGCAGCATCGGCATTGTGTTCACTACGACCGCGCCTGCCTTGGTCGCCGCCAGCCAGCAGGCCACCATCGCGGGGTTGTTGGCCGAGCGGATCAGCACCCGGTTGCCCGGTTTCAGATTCAGGTTCTCGACCAGTGCATTCGCCAGCCGGTTCGTCCAGTCGCTGAGTTCCTTGTAGGTGCGGCGGCGGCCATTCCCGATCAGGGCAGTGTGATCTCCGAACCCCTTTTCCACCATCTTATCGGTCAGTTCCACGCCGACATTCAACCGATCCGGATAGTCGAACCCGTCGAGCAGCAGGTCCGGCCAGAGGCTTTCATCCGGCAGGTTGTCCCGCGCGAAGGTATCCACATGCGCCGATGGTCCGAGCATCCCTATCTCCCCCCCAATGTCTGCCGCGCGATCACCACACGCTGCACGTCCGACGCGCCCTCGTAAATGCGTAGGGCGCGGATTTCACGGTAGAGACTCTCGACCATCTGCCCATGCCGCACCCCGTCGCCGCCGTGCAGCTGCACCGCCTTGTCGATCACCTGTTGGGCGTGGTCGGTGGCGAAAAGCTTGGCCATGGCGGCCTCGCGCGTGACGCGCGGCGCGCCGCTGTCCTTCGTCCAGGCCGCCCGGTAGACCAGCAGCGCCGAGGCATCGACGTCCAGCGCCATGTCGGCGATATGCCCCTGCACCATCTGCAAATCCGACAGCGGCGCGCCCTGCACGGTGCGGCTGGTCACCCGGTCGATCGCCTCGTCGAGCGCCCGGCGCGCGAACCCGAGGGCCGCCGCCGCCACGGTAGAGCGGAAGACGTCGAGAACCGACATCGCGATGGCGAAACCTTTTCCACGCTCCCCGATCAGCGCCGATCCCGGAATGCGCACATCGTCGAAATGCAGCGTCGCCAGCGGATGCGGCGCCATGACCTCCAGCCGCTCTTCCACCTTCAGCCCCGGCGTATCGGCGGGCACGACAAAGGCCGACAGCCCCTTGGCCCCAGGCGCCTCGCCCGTACGGGCGAAGACGGTATAGACATCCGCAATCCCGCCGTTGGAAATCCACGTCTTGCGGCCGTTCAGCACGAAACCGTTGCCATCTGTCTCCGCCGTCATGGTCGAGGCGGCGACATCCGATCCCGACTGCGGCTCGGTCAGCGCAAAGGCCGAGATCGCCTCGCCGCTGCGGGTCTTCGGCAGCCATTCCGCCTGCTGCTCGGGCGTGCCGAAAAGCGAGATCGCCCCGGTCCCCAGCCCCTGCATGGCAAAGGCGAAATCCGCCAGCCCATCGTGCCGCGCCAGCGTCTCTCGAATGAGGCAAAGCGTGCGCACATCGAGGCTCTCTCCGTTCGCTGCCCCCGAATGCTGCAGCCAACCGCCCTCGCCCAGCATCCGAACGATCTGGCGGCAGGCCGCATCGGTGTCGGAATGATCGACCGAGGACAGCTTATCTGCCGCCCAGACATCCAGCGCCTCGGCCAGCGTGCGGTGACGGTCCTCGAAAAACGGCCATGTCAGAAAACTGCGGTCAGGCAAGGCACACCCCCCTCGCTTCATCTTTCCAATACAACTCCGATCCCCCCGCAGCCACGCTCAATTCCCCTCGAAAACCGGGCGCTCCTTGGCCACGAAAGCCTTGTAGGCGCGCTCGAAATCCCCGGTCTGCATGCAGATCGCCTGCGCCTGGGCTTCGGCCTCGATGGCCTGTTCGATCGACATGGACCATTCCTGCGCGAGCATGGTCTTGGTCATCATATGCGCGAAATTCGGGCCCGCCTGTATTTTCTTTGCCAGATCCAGCGCTTCGGCCTCCAGATCACCGCCGTCGACAAGCCGGTTGAAAAAGCCCCAGCGCTCGCCTTCCTCGGCGCTCATGGACCGGCCGGTATAAAGCAGTTCCGCCGCCCGCGTCTGGCCGATGATGCGCGGGAGGATGGCACACGCGCCCATATCGCAGCCCGCCAGCCCCACCCGCGTAAACAGAAAGGCCGTCTTCGCCTCGGGCGTCCCGATGCGCAGGTCGGAGGCCATGGCGATGATCGCCCCGGCACCGACGCAGATGCCGTCCACGGCGGCGATGATGGGCTTGCCGCAGTTCACCATCGCCTTGACCAGATCGCCGGTCATGCGGGTGAATTGCAGCAGTTCCTTCATGTTCATCCGCGTCAAAGGCCCAATGATATCATGCACATCCCCGCCGGAGCTGAAGTTGCCGCCGTTGGAGCCGAAGATCACAACGTCCACGTCGTCGGCATAGACAAGATCGCGGAACCAGTCGCGCAGTTCGGCGTAGCTGTCGAAGGTCAGCGGGTTCTTGCGGTCCGCGCGGTCGAGGCGGACGGTGGCGATGCCGTCCTCGATCTCGCAGAGGAAATGCTTCACGTCACTGCGCATGGGCGTATTCCTTCTTTCTGTCTTCCTTGGCCTCGGCGGCGGCGGCAAAGGCCTGCAGCCGTTCGGCCATGGCGCGGGCGTCCTCGGAGCTGACGCCCTTGAGCATGTCGTCGATCCAGTCCTCGTGGGCCTGGGCCTGGGCTGCGAATTCTGCCTGTCCCGCCTTGGTCAGGCGCAGCACCGTGGCGCGGCGGTCGCCGGGGACAGCCATGCGTTCCACGAGGCCCTCCTCGCTCAGCCTATCGGCGATGCCGGTGACATTGCCGTTCGAGACGCGCAGGACACCGGAAAGCTGGCTCATCTTCAGCCCCTCGGGGTGGCGCGAGAGCGCGGACATCACGTCAAAGCGCGGCAGCGTCGTATTATGCTCGCGCCGCAGCTTGTCGCGCAGCTCCTGTTCGATGCCGCGCACCACCTTCAGGAGCCGCAGCCAGAGGCGGACGCGATCCTTGGCGGCGCTCATATCTCGCCGCCCGAGACCACCAGATCGTGGCCGTTGATCATCGACGCCTCAGCCGAGGCGAGGAAACGCACGGCGGCGGTCACCTCGTCCACAGTGATCATGCGGCGCATGGGGTTGTTGGAGACGAGCATTTTCTCCGCCGTCGGCTGATCCACTTCCATGCGCTTCATCACGTTTTTCACGGCCCCCGCCGCCATGTCGGTATCGACGAAACCGGGGCAGACCGCGTTGCAGGTGATGCCCTGCCGCGCCACCTCGATGGCGAGCGAGCGGACAAGGCCCAGCACCCCGTGTTTGGCGGCGGCATAGGCGGCGAGGTTTGCGCCGCCCTTGAGGCTGGCGATGGAGGCCATGGCAATGAGCCGCCCGCCCGGCTGCATGTCCTGCAGGGCGGCGCGGAAGGTGAGGAAGACGCCGGTGAGGTTCACGGCCAGCGTGTCGGTCCAGATGCTGGTGGGCATGTCCTTGACGGGCATCGCGTGGCCCGCGCCCGCGTTGGCAACGACCACGTCGTAGGGCTTGTCAAAGAGCGCCTTGACTGAAGCCTCGTCGGTCACATCGACCGACATACAGCGCATGTCAAAGCCCTTTGCCGTTTCCTCAAGCGCCTCCATCCGGCGGCCCGCGATGGTGACCTGATCGCCAGCTTTGGCGAAATCCCGTGCGACGTCCCGGCCGATGCCCGATCCGCCGCCTGTAACCAATACCTGTCTCATACTTTCATCTGCTCCATTTCTGCGGCGCGGTCGGCCAGCCGCCAGGCCTGATCCCGGCCCGCCTCGTAGGGCTTGGGCCATTTCGCGTGACGATCCCCGATTTCGGCGCCCGCGTGCAGCGTCCAATAGGGGTCACTCAGGTGCGGACGCGCAAGGCAGACAAGGTCCGCGCGGCCCGCCATCAGGATCGAATTGACGTGGTCGGGCTCGTAGATGTTGCCCACGGCCATGGTCCTGATCCCGCCTTCGTTGCGGATGCGGTCCGAGAAGGGGGTCTGGAACATGCGGCCGTAGACAGGTTTCGCCTGCGTCGAGGTCTGACCGGCGGAGACGTCGATGATATCGGCCCCTGCCTCTTCGAACCTGCGTGCGATTTCAACTGCTTCCTCGGGGGTGACACCATCGTCACCTGCCCAGTCGGAAGCGGAGATGCGGACGGACATGGGCTTGCCTTCGGGCCATGCGGCGCGCATCGCCTTGAAGACCTCCAGCGGGTAGCGCATGCGGTTCTCGAGGCTGCCACCGTATTCATCCGTGCGCTGGTTCGACAGGGGCGAGATGAAGGACGAGATGAAATAGCCGTGGGCAGCGTGCAGTTCGATCATGTCGAAGCCAGCGCGCTCGGCCATTTCCGCGGCCGAGACGAAATCGGCCTTGATGCGGTCCATGTCCGCCCGCGTCGCTTCCTTCGGCACCGCGTTTTCGTCCGACCATGGGATCGCGGATGCGGAAACCAGTGGCCAGTTGCCCTCCAGAAGCGGCCTGTCCATGCCTTCCCAGCCGATCCGGGTCGAGCCCTTGCGCCCCGCATGGCCGATCTGGCAGCAGATCTTCGCCTCCGTCTCGGCATGCACGAATTCCGTCAGCCGTTTCCATGCCGCCTCATGTTCGGGGGCATATAGCCCCGGACAGCCCGGCGTGATCCGCCCGTCGGCAGAGGTGCAGGTCATCTCGGTATAGACCAGCCCCGCCCCGCCCTTGGCGCGTTCGCCGTAGTGGATGAGGTGCCAGTCGGTGGGGCAGCCGTCGACGGCCTTGTATTGCGCCATGGGCGAGACGACGATGCGGTTCTCAAGCTTCATGTCGCGCAATTGGAAAGGCGCGAACATCGGCGCACGCACGGGGCCGTTGGCCCTTGCCCCCGCCTGCTCCATGAACCACTTCTCGGCCCCTTCGAGCCATTTCGGGTCGCGCTGGCGCAGGTTCTCGTGGCTGATCCGCTGGGAGCGGGTCAGCATCGAGTAGTTCAATTGGACCGGGTCGAGGTCGAGATAGCGCTCCACATCCTCGAACCATTCCAAGGAGTTGCGCGCCGCCGATTGCAGGCGCAGCACCTCAAGCCGCCGCTCGTCCTCGTATTTCTCGAAGGCCTTCTCGATGGTGCCTTCGGATTGGATGTAATCGGCCAGCGAGATCGCCGATTCCATCGCCAGCTTGCTGCCCGAGCCGATGGAGAAATGCGCGGTTGCCGCCGCGTCGCCCATCAGGACGACATTCTCGTGATGCCATTTCTCGCAGAGCACGCGCGGGAACTTGATCCAGGCGGAGCCGCGGATGTGGCTGGCGTTGGTCATCAGGCTGTGGCCGCCGAGGTGGTCCTTGAAGATGTCCTCGCAGACGGCGATGGATTCCTGCTGGCTCATCTCGCCGAAACCGTAGTTGTCGAAAGTCTGCTGCGAGCATTCCACGATGAAGGTCGCGGTGTCCTTGTCGAACTGGTAGGCATGGGCCCAGACCCAGCCCTTGGCGGTTTTCTCGAAGATGAAGGTGAAGGCGTCGTCGAACTTCTGGTGGGTGCCGAGCCAGACGAATTGGCATTTGCGCACGTCGATGTCGGGCTTGAAGGTGTCCTCGAACTCCATCCGCGTCTTGGAATTCAGCCCGTCGCAGGCGACGACGAGGTCGTAGTCATCCATGTAGGCGGAGGCGGATTTGACCTCGGTCTCGAACTGCAGGTCGACGCCTAGCGCGCGGGCGCGGTCTTGCAGGATCAACAGCAGTTTCTTGCGCCCGATGCCGCAGAAGCCGTGGCCTGAGCTGACAGTCTTGGTGCCCTTGTAGATCAGGGCCATGTCGTCCCAATAGGCAAAATTGCGGCGAATCTCGGCGGCGGAGACGGGATCGTTCGCTTCAAGATTTTCAAGCGTTTCATCCGACAGCACCACGCCCCAGCCGAAGGTGTCGTCGGGCTTGTTGCGCTCCAGCACGGTGATATCGGCCGATGGATCGCGCAGCTTCAGTGAGATCGCAAAGTAAAGACCGGCAGGGCCGCCACCCAGACAGATTGCGCGCATATCGCTCTCCCCAGAACAGATTGTTTGGTCAGACGCTACGCCTGTCCGGCCTATATTTCAAGCAAGAACATTTCATGCATAAAGTAATTGGCCGATTTAACCCTGACCTGCCCTCAGGGCGGAACGCCAAGCTCAACGAATCCGCAGACCGGTCCCCGCCTCAAACAGCATCGCCCGGCGCGGCTCGAAGGTGATGTCGACGGTGTCCCCTTCGCGGGCGCGGTCGTCTCCGCGCTCTTCCGCGATGATCCGCTCGTTCGTGTGGGTCGCCAGATGCAAGTAGCTCACCCCGCCCAGCGCTTCGGACAGGTCCGCCGTCAGCCCGCCCTGCCCCTGCTGGACCTCGATATGTTCGGGACGGATGCCAAGGACCACTTCGGTCCCCTCGGCAGGCAGCGAAGCGGTGACCTCCACCGACCGGCCCAGCGCGGGAACCGACACGGCACCGCCCAGCACCTTGCCCTGCAGGAAGTTCATGGCAGGCGAGCCGATGAACCCCGCCACGAAACGGTTGTCGGGATCGCGGTAGAGGTCAAGCGGCGCGCCCACCTGCTCGATCCGGCCCGCGCGCAGCACGACGATCTTGTCCGCCAGTGTCATCGCCTCGACCTGATCGTGGGTGACGTAGATCATCGTCGCCCCGATTTCCTTGTGCAGCCGCGCGATCTCCACCCGCATCTCCACCCGCAATTCCGCGTCGAGGTTCGACAACGGCTCGTCGAAGAGGAACACCTCCGGCCCCCGCACGATGGCGCGCCCGATGGCGACGCGCTGGCGCTGGCCACCGGAGAGGTTCGCGGGCTTGCGCTTGAGATACTGGTCGAGCTTCAGGATCTCCGAGGCCGCCTTGACCTTCTGCGCGATCTCGGCGCGCGGCACGCCGTTCATCTTCAGGCCAAAGCCCATGTTCTGCTCGACCGTCATATGCGGGTAAAGCGCGTAGGTCTGGAACACCATGGCCACCCCGCGCTCGGACGGGTCGGCCTTGGTGACATCCCGGGCGCCAATGCTGATCGTGCCTTCGGTCGTTTCCTCAAGCCCCCCGATCATCCGCAGCAGCGTGGATTTCCCGCAGCCCGATGGGCCGACGAAGACGCAGAATTCGCCGTCCTGCACCTCTAGGTCGATGCCGTGAATGACCTGCACATCGCCGTAGCGTTTGATTGCATTCTGCAGTTTGACGCCTGTCATGCTCTCATGTCCCCGTCTTTCTGTTGCTCTGACCCAGCGCGCCGTCTTTCTGCGCCAGGTAGGCGGGCGCGCGCCATGCCTCGGCCTCGGCCGCGATCGCCTGCGCGGTCGCGCCCAAGTCAGGCACGAGCGCGTCAAGCTGATCAAAGCCTGTGGTCCGTGTCGAACCGGTGATCGACAGCCCCCCGAGAACGTGCCCCCGCGACGACAGGATCGGCACGGCAATGCAGATGATCCCCGGCTCATGCTCCTCCCGGTCGTAGGCGTGTCCGCGCGCCACGATCCGGGCAAGCTCGGCCCGGAGCGATGCCGGATCGGCGAGCGTATGCTCGGTGAAGCGGTGGTAGCTTTGCTGGGCAAGCATCTGGCGCTGCTCAGCTTCGGGCAGGAAGGCGAGCATCGCCTTGCCCACGCCCGTGCAATAGGCCGGGCCGATTTTTCCGGCGTCCGAGAACATCTCGACGGGTTGGGTCGCGTTGCGCTTGTCGACATAGAGCACCTGCCCGTGATCGAGCTGCGCCAGATGCACGGTCAGCCCGATCCGGCGGCTCAGCGCGTCGAGGTGCGGGCGCGCGATGGGGGCCAGGCTGGACTGGTTCCAGGCCGCATGGGCCAGCCGGACGAGACGCACCCCGAGGGAATAGGTCTGATGATCGGGATCGTAGGCCAGAAGGCGTTGGTTGGTCAGGGTCTGCAGGAAGCGGTAGAGGGTCGCCTTCGGAAATGGGCTGTCTTCCAGCAAGGTGGCAAAGCGGACCGGGCGGCCAAAGGCGGCCACCTGATCAAGCACATCCATCGCTTTTCCGACCGTTCCGTCCCCGGACATGGTATCCTCCTCGATGTGGCCGTGACCTGCCTGCCCCCCGGTCACACCCGCATCTTCACTTGACAAGATTGGCAGGCTGCGCTGTAGTTTTCAATATATAAAACCAAGTTTCAAATATTGGAACAAGAACCGATCTCGGGAGGATCCACATGACGTCACTGAAATCAACGGTTGCAAGTCTGCTGGCAGGCTCGACCCTGCTGGCCGGTGCCGCGCTGGCGGACGGCCATGAGAAACTATCGGGCGACCTCGTCGTCTTTTCGGACATGTCCAACCCGGCGCCCCGCGCGGTCATGGAAGGAATGGTCGCACGTTTTGGCGAGATGCACCCCGATCTCAATATCGAGCTGACGGTGATCGACCGCGAGGCCTACAAGACGCAGATCCGCAACTTCCTGACCGCCGACGCGCCGGATGTGGCGAACTGGTACGCGGCCAACCGCATGCGTCCTTACGTCGACGCGGGGCTTTTCGAGGATGTCTCGGACATCTGGGAAGGGCAGCTGTCGGAAGAGCTGGCCTCGACCAAGGGCGCATTGACTTTGGACGGCAAGCAGTGGGGCGTGCCCTATACCTACTACCAGTGGGGCGTCTACTACCGGAAGGATATCTACGTAGAGCTGGGGCTCAGCGAGCCCGCGACATTCGAGGAGATGAAGGCGAATTGCCAGGCGATGCTGGATTCAGGTCGCAAGTGTTTCACCATCGGCACCAAGTTCCTTTGGACCGCGGCGGGCTGGTTCGACTATCTCAACATGCGCACCAACGGATATGACTTCCACGCCGCCCTCACCAATGGCGAAATTTCCTGGACAGACGACCGGGTCAAGGCCACCTTCGCTAACTGGCGCGAACTGATCGACATGGGCGCTTTCATCGACGATCACACCGCCTATAGCTGGCAGGAATCGCTGCCCTTCATCACTAACGGTGATGCGGGCGCGATCCTGATGGGCAACTTCGCCGTGGCACCGCTGCGCGAGGCGGGGCTGGATGACAGCAAGCTTGACTTCCACCAGTTCCCGGCGATCAATGCGGACGTGGCGATGGCCGAGGACGCGCCGACGGATACCTTCCACATCCCGGCCAATGCCAAGAACAAGGATGCGGCACGGGCGTTCCTGAAGTTCGTCGTATCGGCCGACAACCAGACGATGATCAACGCAGGCGACGCGCTGGGGCAGTTGCCGGTGAACAGCAATTCCTCGGTGGATGACGACAAGTTCCTCAAGGAAGGCTTCGCGATGCTGTCCTCCAACAGTCCCGGCGGCGTGGCGCAGTTCTTTGACCGCGACGCACCCGCCGAGATGGCCAAGGTGGCGATGGAGGGCTTTCAGGAGTTCATGGTCAAGCCCGACAACCTCGACAGCATCCTGTCCAAGTTCGACCGGGCGCGCGAGCGGATTTACCGCTGAGGATCCGGGCGCGCGGCACCGCCCGCGCGCCCGCCTTCGGTGCAGCAGGCTGCACCTTACGATGTCGCGTGATGCTGTAAGGTGCAGGCATCCTGCACCCCGCCCTGAGGACCCAAGATGACCCAGGCCGTCCTGCCCACCCCCTCCGCCCCCGCGCGCAGCTTCTGGCAGCGCAACCAGCAGACGCTGGCGCCGTGGTTCTTCCTGACGCCCGCGATCCTGTTCTTTGTCTTCTACGTCATCTACCCGGTGTTCCAGTCCTTCAACCTGTCGCTTTACGAATGGGACGGGCTGGGGGCGAAGGAATACATCGGGCTGCGGAACTACGAGGGCCTCTACTGGGAATGGGTCGACCGGGACGCTTTCTATGTCTCGCTCAGGAACAACGTCATCTGGCTGATCCTCTACCTTGCCGCGATCCCGGCGGGGCTGTTCATCGCGCTCTTTCTAAATCAGACGGTGACGGGCATCCGGCTTTACAAGTCGCTGTTCTTCTTTCCCTTCGTGATTTCCCAGGTGGTCGTGGGCCTCGTCTTCACATGGTTCTATGACCCCGCTTTCGGATTTCTGAATGTCTTTCTGGGGTGGTTCGGCCTTGGGCCGATCAACATGTTGGGCGACGAACGTTTCGTCACCTATGGCGTGATCATCGCGGGGCTCTGGCCGCAGACGGCCTATTGCATGATCCTCTACCTCACGGGCCTGAACGCCGTGGACCCCGAGCAGATCGAGGCGGGGCGGCTGGATGGGGCCAAGGGCTGGCGGATGCTCTGGCACGTGGTGCTGCCGCAATTGAAGCCCGCGACCTTCATCGCCTTTGTCGTGACGATCATCGGGGCGCTGCGGTCCTTCGACCTCATTTCCGTCATGACAAGCGGCGGGCCCTTCGGGTCTTCCCGCGTGTTGGCCTATTACATGTTCGAGGTAGCCTTGAGCGAATACGGCTTCCGCATGGGCTATGGTGCCGCGATTGCGGTGGTGCTGTTCGCGATCATGATGGTCTTCATCGCCTACTTCCTCTTCTCGATGTACCGCGAGGAGAAACGCTGATGTTCCCCACCCCGCTCGACAAACGCGGGCCGATGGCCAAGCCGCTTTACCAGGCGATGCTGCCGCTGGCGCTAATCGCCTGGCTGCTGCCGCTGCTCGCGGTGGCGGTGTTCTCGATCAAGCCGGGGGCGGATTTTACCAATGCGAATTACTGGGGGATGCCGTCGTCCTTCGATCTGCTGGAGAACTACGGGCAGGTCTTCTTCAACTCCGACATGCCGCGCTACTTGCTGAACTCCTTCTTGATCACCATCCCCACGGTGATCGGGGCGGTGGCGCTGTCGGCGATGGCGGGCTTCGCCCTCGGTATCTATAGGTTCAAGGCGAACATCTGGCTTTTCTTCATGTTCGTGGCGGGCAATTTCGTGCCTTTCCAGATCCTGATGGTGCCGGTGCGCGACCTCACGCTGGAGATGGGGCTTTACAATACCAAGACCGGGCTGGTGCTGTTCCACATCGCCTTTCAGACTGGGTTCTGCACGCTTTTCATGCGTAACTTCATCCGCGCCCTGCCTTTCGAGTTGATCGAGGCGGCGCGGGTCGAGGGGATATCGGAGGTGCGCATCTTCTGGTATGTGGTGCTGCCGCTGATGAAGCCCGCGCTGGCCGCACTCGCCGTGCTGATCTTTACCTTCATCTGGAACGATTATTTCTGGGCGGTGGTGCTGACCCAGGGGCCGGAGAGTCAGCCGGTGACGGCGGGGATCACGGCCTTCAACAGCCAGTTCCGGGCGATGTACCACCTGATGAGCGCGGGCAGCATCGTGGCCGCCCTGCCCCCGGTGGCGATGTTTTTCCTGATGCAGAAGCATTTCATCGCGGGGCTGACGCTGGGTGCCGTGAAGTGATCGAGACATGGCGGCTTGACGACGGACAGCAGACGCTGGCGCTGGCCAGCCGGGACCGCGGCTGTCCTGAGGTGATCTACTGGGGTGCCCCGTTGCCAGAAATTGAGGATCTTGCCGCGCTTGCCGCCGCGGCGGAGACCGATTTCACTGGCGGGGCGCTCGACGCAGTGGCGGGATTGTCGCTTTGCCCGACCGGAGCCGAAGGGTTCCAGGGTCAACCGGCACTGGTGCTGCGGGACGGTGACGGCACGCATGTCATGCCCCGTTTGCGGTTCGACAGCGCGGCGGTCGCGGCAGAGGCGCTGACGCTGACATGCCGAGACGACGCGCTTGGCGTGACCTACATCGCGCGTCTTGCCACCGATCCCGCGACCCACGTGATCACCCTCACTGCGCGGCTGGAGTGCCCGCGCCCCATGCGCCTGCACTGGTTGTCGGCCCCCGTCCTGCCGGGATCGCAGGCGGCGGAGGAGATGATCGATTTCTCGGGGCGGTGGTGCGGTGAGTTCCAGCCCCTCCGCAGCCCCTGGGCCACCGGTATCCGCGCGCGCGAAAGCCGTGCCGGGCGGCCTGACCATGCGCATTTTCCGGGGCTCTTGGTGCCAGCACGGGGTGCCACCAACACCGCAGGCGAGGCCCATGCCTTTCACTATGGCTGGTCCGGCGGGCACCGGATGGTGGCAGAGGAATTGCCGGACGGACGGCGGCAGGTGCAGTTCGGCCACGCGAGCGGTTCGGCACTCGAACCTGCGGAGAGTTTCGAGACCGCACCGCTTTTCGTCACTTTCTCAGCCAATGGCCTCAATGGTTGTGCCACAGCCTTTCAACGCCACCTGCGCGACCGGATCGTGACCTGGTCCGAGCCCAGGCGCCCCCGGCCTGTTCACTACAACTGCTGGGAGGCTGTCTATTTCGACCATGACCACGACACGCTCAAGGACATCGCGACGCGCGCCGCCGCACTTGGGGCGGAGCGTTTCGTGCTGGACGACGGCTGGTTCGGGCAGCGGGATGATGACACCTCTTCATTGGGCGATTGGACAGTGGATGCGCGCAAGTATCCCGATGGGCTAACGCCGCTGATCGACCACGTGCATGGCGTGGGCATGACCTTCGGTCTCTGGGTCGAACCCGAGATGGTGAGCCCGGATAGCGATCTCTTTCGCGCCCACCCCGACTGGGCGCTCGGGGCGGCGGATCAGGTTCTGGGGCGCAATCAGATGGTGCTGGACATGAGCAAGCGGGAGGTGCGCGCGCATCTCTTCGAGCGTCTCTCCGCGCTCCTCGCCGCGCATCCGGTCGATTACCTCAAGTGGGACCACAACCGTGTGCTGCCCGCGCCGGATGCAACACAGACGCGCGGCACCTACGCGCTGCTCGACCGGCTGCGCGACGCCTTCCCGCAGGTCGAGATCGAAAGCTGCGCCTCGGGCGGCGGCAGGATCGATTTCGGCATCCTCGGTCGGACACAGCGTGTCTGGCTGTCGGACAGCAACGATGCGCAGGAGCGGTTGAGGATGCAGCACGAGGCCGCGCTTTTCCTGCCCGGTGCGGTCACCGGCAGCCATGTGGGACCCCGCCGCTGCCACACCTCGGGCCGCACGCTGAACATGGAATTCCGCGCCTGGGTTGCCGCGCAGCGCCACATGGGGTTCGAGATGGACCCGCGGGAACTGACGCCTGATGAGGCCGAGGTGCTGCGTGAGGTGACGACGTGGTGGAAAGAGAACCGCGACTGGCTGTTCGACGCCGATATCCTGCGCCTCGATTCGACCGACCCGTCGGTAACGGCAGAGCAGCAACTGTCCCGGAGCGGCGAGCGCTTCGTCGTCTTTGCTGGCCAGACAGCGCCCTCCCGGCAAACCGCGCCACGCCCCCTGCGCCTGACCCGGCTATCGCCCGAGGCCCGTTACCGGATACACCTGCGCAACCGGTCTGTCGCGTCACATCTGTCGCGGGCCGCGTTGGCGCTGAAGGACGGCCCTCTCGTCCTGAGCGGGGCCGCATTGATGCAGAGCGGGATCACCCTGCCCTGGAGTTTTCCCGAGACGATGTGGGTCGTGGAGGGGGAATGGCTGTGATAGGTCCGGGTACACCGAATGACAGCGGGCCCGGCCAGTTTCCAGCCACAGGAATTAAGGGGGGTCTTGCAGGGTTTTTGCCCCCGAGGAGAGCGAGATGACACAGACTGCCACGTTTCACGATCTGAAGGGAAAATCCGTCTACATCACCGGCGGCGGGTCAGGCATCGGGGCCGCGCTGACGGATGGCTTCCTCGCTCAGGGGGCGAAGGTGGCCTTCATCGGGCGTTCAGATGCGTCTGCTTTCGTCGACGAGATGGCCGAAAAACACGGGACCGCCCCACTGTTCCTGCAGGGTGACATCACCGATTCCGCCCGGCTAAAAGAGACCGTTGCACAGGCGGCCGACGCCCACGGCGCAATCGACGTGCTTGTCAGCAATGCCGCGAACGACGCGCGGCATACCACGGCAGAGCTGACCCCCGAGGAGTGGGACCGGTTGCAGGCGGTCAATCTCAAGGCCTATTTCTTTGCCGCGCAGGCCGCCCTGCCCGGCATGCAGCAAAAAGGCGCCGGGTCCGTTATCAATTTCAGTTCGATCAGCTACATGATGGGCAACGCGGGCTACCCGGCCTACACCGCCGCGAACGGCGCGATCACGGCGATGAGCCGTTCGCTTGCCCGCGAATTCGGACCCGACGGCATCCGCGTCAACGCACTGGCTCCCGGCTGGGTGCTGACGCAAAAGCAGCTCGACATGTGGGCCACGCCCGAAGACCTCGCCGCGCATCTCGACCGTCAATGCCTCAAACAGCATCTCGCGCCGCAGGATATCGTCGACGCAGTGCTGTTCCTGGCCTCCGATGCCAGCCGCATGATCACCGGCCAGTGCCTCGTGGTGGATGGCGGCGTCGTGACGACGGGGTAGCGATGGACGGCAGGATCACACCGGATTGGATCGCCCTGGACTGGGGCACGAGTAACCTGCGTGGCTGGGCCATGCAGGGCAGTGCCGTGCTTGCCAGGGCCCGATCCGCCGATGGGATGGGCAGCCTTGAGAAGGGCGGCTACGAAGCCGCGCTCGAAGCTCTCGTGAAGGGCTGGGAGGTGACGCCGGACACTCCGGTGATCGCCTGCGGCATGGTCGGGTCGCGTCAGGGCTGGACGGAGGCACCCTACCGCACGGTGCCCTGCACGCCACTGTCGGAAGCAATGGTCGCGGCACCGACGAACGTCTTCGATGTCCGGATCGTGCCGGGCCTGCGACAAAACAATCCCGCCGACGTGATGCGTGGGGAGGAAACGCAGATCGCGGGGTTCCTGTCGCTGAACAGGAACTGGGACGGGGTGATCTGCCTGCCGGGTACCCATACGAAATGGGTTCAGGTTTCGGCGGGTGAGGTCGTGAGTTTTCAGACCTACATGACCGGAGAGCTGTTCGCGTTGCTGACCGATCATTCCGTTCTCAGGCATTCGCTGACCGGCGAAGGCTGGGAAGCGGAGGCCTTCGCCGATGCGGTCTCCGACAGCATGAGCAAACCCGAGAAACTCGCGGCGCGCCTTTTCGCGATCCGGGCCGACGATCTTGTTCACGGCATGCCGCCTGCCCGAAGCCGCGCGCGTCTCTCTGGCCTGCTGATCGGGGCGGAACTGGCCGCGGCGCGCGCCTATTGGCTGGGCATGAACGTGGCGATCGTCGGAGCGACTGAACTGGCTTCCGCTTACGAAGAGGCGCTGCGCCAGCAGGGCGTTCCCGCAACCGTCGCGGACGCGGAACGCATGACCCTAGCCGGTCTCACCGAAGCCTACCGTCAGCTGGAGCATGCGACATGAGCCTTCCCATCATCGCGATCCTGCGGGGGATTACCCCGTCCGAGGCACCAGCCATCGGGCGGGCCATCGTCGCGGCGGGGATCACCACAATCGAGGTGCCGCTGAATTCACCCGATCCGCTTGACAGTATCGCCGCTCTGGTCGCGGAGCTGGGCGAGACTGCCATCATAGGGGCGGGCACCGTGCTGCGTGTCGAAGAAGTGGACGCCGTGGCGGATGCCGGGGGGCGCATCATCGTTTCGCCCAATTGCAACCCCGCCATCATCGCCCGCACCAAGGCGCGTGGTTTGCACAGCTGGCCGGGCGTCTTCACCCCGACCGAGGCACTGGCGGCGCTCGATGCGGGCGCGGACGGGCTTAAGCTTTTCCCCGGTTCGATGGCCGGTCCCGCGGGCCTTGCCGCTCTGCGGGCCATCCTCCCCCCCGGAACGAAGGTTTATGCCGTTGGTGGTGCGGGTCCGGAGAATTTCGGGGACTGGATCGCGGCCTCGGCCGATGGTTTCGGGATCGGGTCGGCGCTTTTCAAACCGGGCATGGATGCCGGGGAAACCGGCGCGCGTGCACGGCGCATCGTCGCCGCCTACAAGGAGGCTGCCGCATGAAATCCTACGATGAGAGGCTTTGTGCGCTCGGAGAAGGGCCGCTCTGGCATCCTGAGCGCAAGGAGTTGTTCTGGTTCGACATTCTGGGAAAGCGATTGCTTTCGCGCGACGGGGATCAGGCTCTGGAGTGGCAGTTCGACGAGCATGTCTCGGCGGCGGGATGGGTGGATCGGGACAGCCTGATCATGGCGTCTGAAACGGCACTTTGGCATTTCGACATCGACAGCGGCACACGCGAGCAGCTTTGTCCGCTGGAGGCCGACAACTCTGTGACCCGCTCGAACGACGGTCGCGCCGATCCCTGGGGTGGATTCTGGATCGGGACCATGGGCAAACAGGCGGAGCCACAGGCCGGGGCGATCTACCGGTATTACAATCGCACGCTCCGCAAACTCGTCCCCGACGTGTCGATCAGCAACGCGATCTGCTTCGCCCCGGACCGGACCAGTGCCTATTACACCGATACGGTCACTCAGCAGATCATGCGACAGCCGCTCAGCCGCGACGACGGCTGGCCGGACGGCGCGCCCGAGGTCTTTGCCGATCTGAAAGAAGCGCGCCTGAACCCGGACGGCGCTGTGACGGACGCGGCAGGAAACCTCTGGTGCGCGATGTGGGGGGCAGCCTGCGTCGTCTGCTTCTCACCGGATGGCACGGAACTGCGCAGGATCGACGTTCCGGCGCGCCAGCCCACCTGCCCCGCCTTCGGCGGCCCGGAACTGCGGGACCTGCTAGTCACCTCAGCGACACACGGTCTGAGGGACAGCGAGATCGAGAAGCGGCCGCTGAACGGCGCAACCTTCGTTTTTGAGGGCCTTGCCGAGGGCTTGCCGGAGCCAAGGGTAATCCTGTGAAGCGCGCCCTCGGTGTCTGTTATTATCCGGAACACTGGCCGCAGGAGATGTGGGCAGAGGATGCCCGCCGCATGGCAGAAGCGGGGATCAGCTGGGTCCGCATAGGCGAATTCGCCTGGTCGCGGCTGGAGCCCTCGCCGGGACGGTACGATTTCGAATGGCTGGATGAGGCGATTGAGACCCTTACATCCGCAGGACTGAAGATCGTCCTCGGCACACCTTCGGCCACGCCGCCGCGCTGGATGCTGAAACGCTTTCCCGACATGCTGGCTGTCGATGCCGAGGGACGGCCGCGCGGTTTCGGATCACGCCGCCACTACTGCCACAGCCATGCGGGATACCGCCAGGCCGCCGCCGAAATGGCAGCACACCTCGGCCGTCGGTACGGACGCAACCCGCGCGTCGCCGCCTGGCAGATCGACAACGAGTACGGCTGTCACGAGACGGTCCTGAGCTACTCAGACGCGGCGCGGCACGCGTTCCGCGATTGGCTGGCCCAGCGCTACCAGAGCACCGATGCGCTGAACCGGGCATGGGGCAACGTGTTCTGGTCGATGGAGTACGACGATTTCGACGACATCGACCTGCCGAACCTGACCGTGACGCAACCCAACCCCGCCCATGAGATGGCGTTCCGGCGGTTCTCATCGGACCAGGTCATCGCCTGGAACGCCGCGCAGGTCGCCGCGCTGCGACCACTGACCGATGCGCCGCTCATCCATAACTACATGGGCCGGGTGATGGAATTCGACCATTTCAAGCTGGCGCGCGATCTCGATATCGCCTCGTGGGACAGTTATCCCATCGGGTTTCTCTCCGACCGGCTGGAAAGCGATGCCGCGCACAAGAAAACCTACCTGCAGCAGGGCGATCCGGACATGCAGGCGTTTCATCACGACCTCTACCGCGCCATGAACAACGGTCGCTGGTGGGTGATGGAGCAGCAGCCCGGACCGGTGAACTGGGCCCCCTACAACCCCGCTCCCCTGCCCGGCATGGTGCGGCTCTGGTCCTGGGAGGCCTTTGCGCACGGGGCCGAGGTGGTGAGCTATTTCCGCTGGCGGCAGGCGCCCTTCGCGCAGGAACAGATGCACGCCGGACTGCGCCGGGCCGACGATGCCCCCGCACCTGCCCTCGAAGAGGTGGCGCAGGTTGCCGCTGAAATCGCCGGGATGCCCGAGATCGCCCATAAGAAGGCGCCGGTGGCGGTCATCTTCGACTACGCTTCGGACTGGGCGTGGAAGACGCTGCCACAGGGCGCGGATTTCGACTATTTCCGGCTGGTCTTCGATACCTATCGGGCGCTGCGCCGACAGGGGTTGTCGGTTGATTTCCTGCCGCCGGACGCCACGGGGGATGACCTGAGCGGCTACCGCGCCGTCCTTGTGCCCGGCATGGCCCATATGCCGGGGCCGCTCCTCGCGGCGCTTGAGGGGGCAGACATTACATGCCTGATCGGCCCGCGCAGCAATCTGATGACGGCCGAGATGTCCACCACCCTGCCTCTGGGCCCCGGCATCCCGGGGCTTGATCTGGCCGTGACGAGGGTCGAAAGCCTGCCACCTGGCACGACACGTCCGGTCGAAGGCGGCGGTGCGCTGGTGCATTGGGCGGAGACATTGGAAGGTGGGGCTGACTGCCTGATCCGCGCGACAGACGGGCGACCGGTGCTTTGCCGTGCGGGCCGATTCCACTACGTCGGAGGTTGGCCCGACGCCATTCTTTGGGACCGCCTGATCGCAGAGATGCTGGAGGAGGTGATATCCGGTCCCCTGCCCGACGGCCTGCGCCTGCGCGATACGGGCAAGCATCTCTTCGCTTTCAACTACTCCCCCGAACCCGTCCGCTGGCGGAACCGCGAGATCGAACCTGCCGGCGTGGCCTGGTGGGCGCATGACGAGACCGAGACCTGAGCGTTGACAAGGGCCGGCCCCCGCGCCCAGACAGAGGGCGGGAGATTGGCAAGGGATAAGGCAGATGGATTGGGAAGAGTTTCGCGCACGCGGTCGCGCGGCGGCGGATTGGGCGGCGGACTATCATCTCACCCTGCGGGATCGCCCCGTACGCGCACAGACCAGACCGGGCGAGATCCTGCGCCGGCTTCCCGCAAGCGCGCCCGAAACGGCGGAGCCGGTAGACGACATTCTGGCCGATCTCGACCAGGTCATCATGCCCGGCATGACCCATTGGCAACATCCCCGGTTCTTCGCCTATTTCCCCGCGAATGCCGCGCCCGTCTCGGTGCTCGCCGAAAGCTATGTCAGCGCCATCGCGGCGCAATGCATGCTCTGGCAGACCTCTCCTGCGGCGACCGAGCTCGAGACGCGGGTCTGCGACTGGATGCGGCAGGCCGTGGGGCTGCCCGCAGGTTTTGCCGGTGTGATCCAGGACAGCGCCAGCACCGCCACGCTCTGCGCCGTGCTGGCGATGCGCGAACGCGCCCTTGGCTGGGCGGGCAACCGCGAGGGGCTGAGCGGCCAGCCCACGCTGCGCGTCTACGCCAGCGCCGAGGTGCACAGTTCCATCGACAGGGCCATCTGGATCGCCGGGATCGGCGAGGCGAACCTCGTGCGTATTCCGTCCGGAGGTCCTGACCGCGCCATGGACTTGAGCGCCCTCAGCCAGGCCATCGAGAAGGACCGCGCCGCGGGTCTCATGCCTGCCGGGATCGTGGCCTGCGTCGGCGGCACCAGCGCAGGGGCCACGGATGACATCGACGCGGTGATGGACGTGGCGGAGGCCGAGGGCCTCTACGTTCATGTCGATGCCGCCTGGGCGGGGGCCGCGATGATCTGCCCCGAGTTCCAGACGCTCTGGCAGGGCGTCGGTCGTGCCGACAGCGTCGTGCTGAACCCCCACAAGTGGTTGGGCGCACAGTTCGACTGCACCACTCATTTCCTAAAGGACCCCGAAACACTGGTCAGGACGCTCGCGATCCAGCCGGAGTACCTGAAAACCCACGGCGCGGACGGAATCATCAACTATTCGGAGTGGTCCGTCCCGCTGGGCCGCCGCTTCCGCGCGCTCAAGCTCTGGTTCCTGCTGCGGGCCCACGGACTTGAAGGTCTCCGCCAGATGATCCGCAACCACGTCAGTTGGTCCGAAGCGCTGGCGCGGCGGCTGAACGAAACCGAGGGTTTCGAGATCGTCACGGCACCGATGCTCTCGCTCTTCACGTTCCGCTACGCGCCGAAAGGCGCAGCGGACCTTGACACCCTCAACCAGCGGCTGGTCAACACGATCAACGACGATGGCCGCATCTACCTGACGCAGACCCGGATCGACGGGGCGCTGGTGATCCGCTTTCAGGCTGGTGCCTTCGGCGCGACCGCGGAAGATGTGGACGCGGCCTATGACGTGATCATCGAGATCGCGGCGACCTTCAAGCCAGACTGACGGTCTCAGGGCGCAATCAACGTCACCCCGGGCAGGCGGCCGACGTGAAAGACATCCTCGTCATAGGCTGCGGTCAAATCATCGACGAGTTCCTCGGTCCAGCCAGGCATGTCCAGCTCTTCCTCGATCTTGTCTTCGATGGCGAACTTGTCGAGGAGGGCCGCGATCACCCGCCGCTTCTGAACCTCGGACATGTCGGGGTGGCTGTGCAGGTAGCTCCTGAAACGTTCCATCCCTTCCTTCGACATGATCGAGGCCAGCAGGTCAAAGCTGCCCACGATCTTCTCCTGCGGGTCGATCCCGGCCATCTCGCGGATCACCTGTCCCCAGATGAAGGGCGTATCCTCGACGCACCAGACGGTGATGGGAACGCGCGGCGCGGCCTCCCGGATATCGGCAATCGTGTCGGACCAGCGGATATCGAAGGGCCCGCGCCCGTCCCAGAATGCCTGATCAGACTTGTCGATCGCGTTGTCGTGGAGCAGCGGAATCAGCGTCGCCGGATTGCGGATGGCAAGGAAGATCTCCAGATCGTCGTCGGGAAAAAGCTCGGCCATATGGGCCATCCGGTCAGCAGCAGCGGGATAGAGCACGCCTTTCTGAATGGCCGTCCCGGCAGTGCGGAAGAAATTTGCATCCGACAGGATCACCCTGTCCGCCGGCGTGTCGTCGAGGATCACCTCCAGAAGAACGTCACGGGCGTCGGGCGACGCCGGCGCGCGGCTCATCGCGTTGAGCGTGTCGCGTACCAGACGGCGATAGCTGTTGGGCCCGGGCACGATGATCCCGCGCTTGGCAAAGTCGTCCTTGTTCCGCAGTACCGATTTGATCAGCCGCTCCTGCTCGGTGAAGTGGGCTCCTGTCTGCAAAACAAGCTGCATCTCTAGGTCTCGGAACGTGGCTCGGTTCCGCCGTCAATACAGTCTCTCGAAAGGCGTGTAAAACGGCAATCTTGCAGCGATGGCGGACGCCGCCGCACACATCGTAAAATGATCGTTGTCCATCCCGAGAAGTCTTGCATCGCACAGGCGCATCCACTAAGACGCCTCACGCAGCGGGGGTGCAAGACACTTCTGCCTCAAGCGCCCGCGCGGGCGCAGGCCCCTATAGCTCAGCTGGTAGAGCAACTGATTTGTAATCAGTAGGTCCGCGGTTCGAGTCCGTGTGGGGGCACCATTAAAATCAATCACTTACCGAACCACAGCCATCTCCTTAGGCTCTTTCTAGGCTCTCGATCTGTGATGTCTGACAGGTGCTGTCAGACAAATGCGAACTTGTCTTCGCTAATCGGGTTGCATCTGTGAAGTCCTTGAGGCGGATTTCCCGCGACCACTTCACATTGCACGACCTTCGCAGAACATACTTCACCATGCACGCGCAACTCGGTCCCCCATTCACGTAACGGAACGACTATTGAACCATGTGACAGGCACAATCAGCGGTGTGGCGGCCGTGTACAATCGCTACTCCTACCAAGACGAATGCATGCAGCGGTTGCTCAATATGACGGATTCATCTCTAAGTTGATTTCAGCTTGATAGACAAAGGCTTGCCCACCTTGAAGGCTGGTCAAGATTTCCATCGCATTCCGGAAATCACGGCGCGGCCTGAACGAAAATCCATGACAATACTCGAATAGGTATATCGGCGCAGCACTCCAAATACTTCAACATTTCTGCTATCGATCTGCTAGGGCCTGTGGACATTCAGGATTCCCATTTTGCCTGATTTCTGATTCAAACTTCCAAAAAGGAGGTTTGTATGAACGAGCAGCGGTTTGTGGTGTCGGACGTATTGTGGCAACGGCTTGAACCGCATCTTCCGGGAAAGGTAAGCGATGCCGGAGCCTCGGCGAAGGACAATCGCCTGTTTCTGGAAGCGGTCTTTTGGCGGGTGCGCACCGGGTCGCCGTGGCGCGACCTGCCGCCCACCTTGGGCAATTGGAACAGCCAGTTCCGGCGGTTTCGTCGGTGGGCCAAGTCCGGCGTATTCGAGAGTCTTTTCAATGCTATGAGCAGTGATCCCGACCTCGAATATGCGCTCATTGACGGGACCATCGTTCAGGTCCACCAGAAGGCAACCGGCGCAAAAGGGGGACTCAGGCTCAGGCCATTGGGCGCTCGCGTGGCGGGCTGACGACCAAGATCGTTGCATTGGTGGATGCGCTCGGTAATCTGGTGCGCTTTCTGCTGCTGCCGGGACAAGCGCATGATATGAAAGGTGTCGCGCCGTTGATCAGGGGTGTTTCTTTTGATGCGCTGCTCGCGGACAAGGCGTTTGATGCGGACTGGTTATTACAAAACTTCGACGAGCGCGGCGCAACCGCCGTTATCCCGCCCAAAGCCAACCGCAAAATCCAGCGCGATTATGACACTGAGGTCTACAAGTGGCGACATCTGGTGGAGAACTACTTCGCAAAGATCAAAGAGTTCAGAGGGATAGCCACAAGATACGACAAAACGGACTGTAGCTACACCGCTTCCTGGAACTTGGCAGCGACCCTCGTCGCATCAAGATGATTGTCCACAGGCCCTAGACAACAGGCAAGCAAAACGAATTGGACGTCGCGTTGGGCTCGTGCGATAGTTTGTTTACACTGAACTTGAAGGTAACAGCTCTATGGGACGTATACATTTTTTGGCAATCTACGCGGTAGCGCTTCTCATTTTGTCCGCATGTGCGCCAAATGTGTATTCTCGCGCGGATCCAAGCCAAGACTTTTCGCAATTGAGGACGTTTACTTGGGCAAAAGTGCCACCTCTGATTAAGACTGGTGACCATCCTATCTCTCCACAGGTCGAAGTAATAATAACCGAAGCGCTGAAGGCAGAGTTCGAGAGCAAAGGATATCGCTTCGTATCGACCGACACTGCAGACTTCGCGGTGTCATTCACCTTGGGTGCGCAGAATGAGATTGAACTGCAGGAGCGTCCTACCAATTATCACAAAACGTACGACGATTGGGGATGGGGTGGGAGGAACTACGGACCAGGCTATGATGGTCCCGCCGGCAGTTTTAGTACCACGAGAACTGAACCAGTGGAGGTTACAGAAGGCACACTTTCTGTCGATGCGTTTGATGTGAGCACACAGCGGCCAATCTGGCACAGCCAAGCAAGCAGACGATTAAGCGAAGCAGAACTTGCAGGAGCGTCTAGGGAAAGGTTGGCTGTGGCCGCATCAAACATTCTCTCGGATTTCCCTAGCAGAACGGCTGTGGCGGCCAAGCAATGATCCAAATGCGTTCCCACCAAGCGCATATCAAGCACACGGGGGATTATTCCGGGACCTTCGTGAAGCCCCATGAAGTCCAAGATGGGCAAGCCTATTAGAGCATTAACAACTAATCGATTGAACACTTTCCTGTCGTCGGGATGGCAAGTTTGAATTCTCTGCTCGCTTCTTAATCAAACGACCCGTGTTCTGCAGAGAGCCACCAACAATCTCTGTCAACGCTGCACCATAGGATTGAAGTTTCTCAGCAATAACAACTTCCGGCTAATCATCTTTACACATTTCTTTGGGTGGGATTCCAATGCGGCTTTCTTGTCCAGTATCTTCGTCACGGTGCTCTTCACAACTTCACGCCCTTGGTGGACGGCGTGCCGCGCCTTTCTCGATCACTTCATCTAGCGGGATCTACCCACTAAGGGTCACAAAAGGCGCTGTCAGGAATTGACTTGTCTGAGACGCATCGTCCTGCGTGCCCCTCCTTGCCTTGCGTCCGCTCGTACGCCATCCTCATTAAACAAGAACTCAAATAAGTCATATTCAAAATACCATCCTGTGTCCGCCTCTCTACCTTCAACAAATCTCAACTGAACGTTTTCCGCTTGCTTACCCGCTTTTTGCGCTAGGATTGAAGAACAGTCTGTGTCGAACGTGAAATTGAAGTCGACCCTGCCCTCGATGCTAGCTTTATAGGAATTAGCTGCCCACGGACAGGCTGATGCCGTTCCCGCAACAAGAGTCATAGCGGCAAAAAGAATGGCAGACTTCATGGTAAATGCCTTTTCTGATACTTCGCGATACAACGGATAACCAAAGATATTTTTGTGTGAGATACAATCTGCAAGTGCAACATCTCTCTCGGACAAACTACTTGTGTCTATCGTAGTATAGCGCTTGCCGAACATTAAACCAGCACTAACCGACATTTCGGTGAGAATATCCGATACTTTCCGTAAGATTTGAATATTGTGCTAGGATTAAGTGTTGGCACAGACGAGCGTTTCAATTAGTCACTCGAGAATATTGACGACGGAGCGCGGCGTTCGCTCCCTTGGCCATCGGCGACATTATCTCACAGTTATCTCCTACGTTGATGGCGTCAGCCGGACATCGATCTTGATCTGTTTCGATCTCAGCTTGCACAATTCGACGACAGGCCGGAGAACTTCTTTGTCCTGCTTTCGGAAGATGACCAAGCACTAAGAGTGTCGCGATTCATTGCCGGTGGTGTGCCTAGAGTAGGTGCCGCAAATGCGGAAGAGTTGGCATCGCTTGGGGTCACAGTGGTTGATCTTTCGAAAGTAGATGATAATAGGACCCTTAGTCACTCAAAGTTTGCGGCGTCACCGGAGATTGTCAGGCTGATTGGTAGAGGCTTGAATAGGATCGACCGTTTCGACGAGTCTGAAGCGACGCCACAACTAGAAGATGCGTTAATGGCCCTGTCCGTTCGCATCCTGTTCTGAATGGCTTCTTTAGAATATCGATGTAGTCGACTGAGAGGCCGGAAAGGTCACTGGCTTAACCTTTTGTCATAGCTGTTTGTCCCATTACTTGGCGTGAGGCCCCATGAACTCCAGATCAAGGAGCAGGTCAAACTTCACCCGATTTGCACTGACTTCACGATAAAAAGATAATAGAAAGGCCGTTGGGCCGTGCAGCCTGGTTAAGCCCAAAGTTGCGGCCACGACGGTTCCAACATCGGTTTTCCCCTGCAAAACCAGTGACCCACCAAGGAAAAAGACGAGCACTGTGCCAGCACCATTGATGGCACTGAGCAGAAACTTTGTTGAAAGCTTCCATTTAAACATCGACTGCCTCGCGCCATAGATTTCATCGAAGTCCTGGAGCACCCGGTTTGTTGTGTCCTCAATGTCGTTTGCTGTGATCGTATCCGTTGCTCGTCGCAGCAAACGGACGCGCATTGCTAACATTTCGTTTACTTTTCGCTGTGTGAATAGAACGATAGCGACCTGAGGGGCGATCATAGAAAAGGCCACAACGCCCAGACCAGGCTGTGCCGAAGCAACAAAACCAACTACGGATATTAGTGTTCCGATCTGCATCACTGGTTGCGCAAATGCGCCACCGGTGAATTTTCCGAGTTCTTCTGCTTCACTTGTTATCGCGGTTGAAAGTGTTCCGGTTTGGAGTGCTGCGTTGGCATTTTCGGGATCTCTCGCGCTGGTGAGCAGAAGCCTACGGATGTAGCGAATGACATCTTCACCCAAAATCTGTGAGCGGTACCCCATGATCCACTTGAGACTGAGGCTCAAAATGATCACTCCCATCATCCCTGCGCAGAGCAAGTAGAGCCGTTTAGGTTCATAACTCCCATCTGTGAGCAAATTGACAATATCTTGCTGGAATCTTAGCGGCACGACCGCGAGTACTGCGATTGCAACTGAGAGGAGCACCAGAAAGATTTGACGTTTGCCGCTCACTCGCCAGATTTCCCGATAAAGCGCTAACATCACTTTGTCCTTTGGTTTCAGTTTTGTTCACGACATAAACGCCGACGAAAATCGATTATATTTCTGAAAATCTAACGCTAAAGGCACCCAATCTAATTGATCTAAGTCAGCAATTTTCCTCTCGAGATCAAGTCTGACATTTCTTCGAAGCAGGAAGAAAAGCGCGTCGAAGCGACTGCTTTCAATTGGGGCTTTTGTCGCTCATCCGGGTGACGCTTCTCTTCGCAGTCTGGTTGATGCCACGTGGGACATCGCTGCACGCATATGTCGGATTGGCAGTGGAGAGCCTCGCTTTGGGACGCACGTCTCGTTGCGCAGCAGCCATATTCGGCTTCGTCCACGAACCTTGTCCGGTGAGGACGACCCCGTTCGGTTTTGGTGTCAGGCGGTTCAGATCATGCTGTGCCCTCCACCTTCACCGGGCGGAACTCGGTGGCATCTGCCCACATGCGATGGAGCAGAACAGCCAGTTTGCGCGCGACCGCGACAACAGCGCGACATAGACCTTTGGTGCACACTAGCAACTGTATCTATTTTCCGGGCTGAGTCAGCCACGGCTTACCAGTTTTGATGATCGCGTTGGCGATTGTGACCAACCTCCGCGCTATTGCGATAATGATCAGCTTGTGTGGCTTTCCGCGCTCTTTGAGACGCTTTGCGATCGGCTTGAGAACTGGATTATGACAGGCGGCAGCGAGGGCAGCTTGGAACAGCACATGTCGCAGAGACCGTCGTCCACCCGCGATCATTCTCCTGCCTCGCATCGCTCCGCTGTCATGTGGAACTGGTGCGAGGCCGGTAATGGCAGCGGCTTCGCCTGATGTCATTCGGCCGAGCTCAGGCAATTCAGCGATCAACATCGCCGCGGATACGGGCCCAATTCCGGGGATTGAACGTAGGAGGTTCGCTTTTGAAGCAAGTTGCTCAGTCTGTGCAATTACGTTTTCGATCCTTCGTTCGATGACAGAGATCTGGGCGTCGAGCACTTCTTGAAGATCATCCTCCATGCCCTCGACGTCGGCAGATACACCCTGCTCCTTTCGAGCACCGATCTGAGCTTTCAGCCGCTTGCGCATGTCGACAAGTTGTCCTCTCCTCGTCGTCAAAGTCCTGAGGATACGTAGGTTTTTACCTGGCAGCTCTCGCCCAGCCTCAGGTCTGAATGCCATGAAGCGTGCGATGAGTTCTGCGTCGATCCGGTCCGTCTTCGCCCGCTTGCCCCGAGATAACGCGAAGGGTGGTGTCAGACGGATTCGAACCAGTCTCTGTTGTGCCAGTAACTCTGTCCCTTATGCCGCGCCAAGTTCGCGCCACTCGGCCAGAGCAGCGTTGCGTGTCAGCTTGAAGGTGTCTCTGCTGGTGAGCGATCTTTCCTGATTGAAATGGTTGTAAACGGAGGAGTGAACGGCGGCGAATTTCTGCAAACTTCGCATGCGCCGGAAGCGCTGCATGGCACGCTCCCTTCGTCGGAATGGCAGGTGTGAATTCTCGACGCGGTTGTTGAGCCACCTGCCCGTCTTTTGTTTTTCCAATGCACCCAGTTCTCGCAGAGCCGCTTTGTAGGACGCAAATCGATCCGTTACGATTTCCTCAGCACAACCGTGCCGCTTCATTAATTTCTTGAGAAATTTCAATGCGGCAGCTTTGTTTCGGCGCTTCGTTACAACTACGTCCAGCACCTCTCCTTCGTGATCGACGGCCCGCCAGAGATAGTGACGCTTGCCATTGATCTGCACGTAGACCTCGTCCACGCGCCACTTCCATTTGGAGAATGCACGCAGCTGCTGGACCCGCTTTCTGCGGATCTCCGCAGCGAACATTGGACCGAGCCTGTTCCACCAATAGCGGACGGTTTCATGGCTTATGTCGATACCGCGTTCATGCAACAGATCTTCGACATTCCGAAGCGAAAGAGGGAAACGGATATACAGCATCACCGCCAGGCGGATGATTTCTGGGCTGCTTTGAAAGCCCTTGAAAGGATCAGGTTTGGTCATGTTGAGACGCTACGAGGCCGCCCTGCCCGTCTCAACTGGAATCTTTCTGACAACACCCTCAAGACATGTTCTACCGGGGGTCAGGAGAGTATCTGACCGTTGTGCAGCACTCTTCAAAACCGGGCGTCGAAGCGCTTGCAAACTAAGTTGTTCCAATGTGTTCCGCGCAATCTGAGTGGATTCACTACTGACGGTCTTGATCAAGTTACGCCCTTGACAGGCACAGAGGTGGCGATGGTGTCCGCACCGAAGCACCTGCCTTTCGACACCAGGACCGTCGTGGGTTAGCATCTTGCGTCCTCGTTTCCGTTCTTGGCACTTGGAGATTCCCATGAACAGAGGCGAGATCACAACGAGGACGCCGAACGTCCATACCACCTGTAGCAGGCAGAGGTGAGATTTTGCGGGTGGTCATAGCCAAGCAGGAAGGCTGTTTCGGTGACGCTTTTTCCGTTCCTGAGTTCACGCAATGCAATCGATTTCCTACTGGCCTCGATTATTTGGCGAAAGGATGTTCCTTCCTGCTTGAGAGCGCGCTGTAATGCGCGTGGGCCCATTCCCAGCATCGAAGACACCAACCGCTGCGCGGGCTTCGCGATCCCCATCGAATGCTCGACGAGTTCTCTCACAGTGTCGGTCAAGCTCATTGTAGATGCCTTCGAGATCGAATGCGTTCCCAGAAAACGCCTCAGCACCTCTGACCGGTCACCGTTTGACTTAGGCATCGGGCTTTGCAGCAAGCGCTGGTCAAATTCGACAACCGCTGTCTGCGAGTCCTGAAACCTGGCGCTGGATTGCAACGCCTCGACGGAAACGTTCTTCGCGCCGGGGCAAGATATCTTCAGCTCCATGTCGTACTTGTGCTGTGCTAGGCTGATCAGGTTCGAAAAGACGCCGATCGAGTACTGTAGGTCCGGTGCGATTTCGCCGGATTGGCCGAAGTCCGCATTATATCGAAGCTGACAACGCCCCCGGCGGTAATCAATCTCGATCGAAGAATTGCTTTGCAGGTAGCCGAGGATTTGCCCTGTCAGCTCAATGGCTTCGCCGAGCGTCGAGGCACTCTGCACGGCTTGTCCGGTCAAACCGAATTCGTCCAGCGATGTGTTTAGGCCAGCTTGAAACAGAAACATGTCACCGCCGGAATGTCCGATCCGCGCCATCACTTCAAGATACTGGTCGGTATCGAGAACCGCTTCCTGTTCCTCGATGATGCGAGCGCTCAAGCCGCAATCCGACAGAGTATTCGGAAGATCCCCATGTCTAAAAGCATAAGCCGCGCACGGACCCGCCAGCACAGCCGAACGGATTAGACCACGGGGGACCTCGCGCGCGGCGTCCTCAGGCTTTTTCAACATGATGGGGCGCCTCCTCGAAGTGGTTTGTCTCAGCCAGCATAAGGGGCATCGTACCCCGACTTCGACGATTGCCAAAACACTGTCGCAAAATCAGAGGTCGCCGACGGCATCTGCTAGTAACCTTCTGAAAAAGAATGGGGGCCGCAATGAAATTTCGCAAGGCTTCGCTGGCTCTGAGAGCCACGATCGCAATTTTTTCGTTTCTGGTCATCCAGACCGCCGCACAGGCGCAGGACAAACCGAACGTTGTCATCATGATGGTTGACAACCTCGGCTGGGGCGAGATCGGCACCTATGGCGGTGGGCTATTGCGCGGCGCAGAGACGCCGGTGCTCGATGCGCTGGCAGAAGAGGGCACCAAGCTTCTGAACTTCAACGTCGAAAACCAGTGCACGCCCTCGCGCTCTGCGCTGATGACCGGACGCCATCCGATACGATCCGGCACCACGCGTGTGGTCTGGGGCGTTCTCTACGGCATGGTCAGCTGGGAGGTCACAATGGCCGAGCTGTTCTCGGACGCGGGCTATGCAACCGGTATGTTCGGCAAGTGGCATCTTGGCGATGTACCGGGGCGATTCCCGACCGACCAGGGGTTCGACGAATGGTACGGCGTGGCCAACACCACAGACGAGTCCTGGTACCGCGAGCAATTGCAATACGATCCGGAGGTGGGTGTACAACCTTTCGTGCAGGAAGCAGTCAAGGGTGAAACGCCAACCACGGTCGCACCCTATACGGTCGAAAAACGGCGACTGATCGACAGTGAAGTCAACGAACGCGCAATCGATTTCATCGAACGCCAGGCGAACGCGGACAAGCCCTTCTTTGCCTTCATCCCTTACACACAGCCGCATCTGCCGACGCTGCCACATCCGGATTTCGAGCAAATCACCGGCAACGGGCATTACGCCGACGTGCTGGCTGAAATCGACCATCGTGCCGGGGAAATCCTCGACACGCTCGATGAACTCGGGCTACGCGACGATACCATCGTGATCTGGACCAGCGACAACGGCCCCGAGGAGGCGCGCGGTTGGCATGGCACTGCCGGGTTCTGGCGCGGGCAGTATTTCACCGCGCTGGAAGGCTCGATGCGCACGTCGTTCCTTGTCCGGTGGCCGGGCATGATCCCCGCAGGGCGTGTGTCGAACGAGATCGTCCACATAACCGACCTGTTGCCCACGCTGGCCTCCATCGCGGGATACGAGGTGCCGTCAGACCGGATCATCGATGGGATAGACCAGCTCGATTTCTTCACCGGCAAGCAGGAAACGTCCAACCGCGAGGGCTTCCCGATCTATGTCGGCGACGATATCTTTGCCTACAAATGGCGAAACTGGAAAGTCCACTTCTGGCAGCTGGACAACATGTTTTCGGCGGCGCAGAAGCTGAACGTGCCGAACGTGCACAACCTTCTGAGCGATCCCAAAGAGCTTTACCCCGACCGTACAGGTGAGACGACCTGGGTCCTGCCGCCTATCCTCAAACGCGTCGTCGCCCACCAGGCCACGTTGCTTCAAGAACCCCCCATTCGGCTCGGAACCCCCGATCCCTACACACCGCCGGAGTAGAGAACTTTGTTGCGCCGGCAATGTCGGCCACCTAACCTTAAGACACACCGCTGGAGCGTGTTCAGCGCAAATTCACGAATGGAGAAACCTAGGGCCTGTGGACATTCAGGATTCCCATTTGGCCTGATTTCTGATTCAAACTTCCAAAATGGAGGTTTGTATGAACGATCAGCGGTTTGTGGTGTCGGACGTATTGTGGCAACGGCTTGAACCGCATCTTCCGGGAAAGGTAAGCGATGCCGGAGCCTCGGCGAAGGACAATCGCCTGTTTCTGGAAGCGGTCTTTTGGCGGGTGCGCACCGGGTCGCCGTGGCGCGACCTGCCGCCCACCTTGGGCAATTGGAACAGCCAGTTCCGGCGGTTTCGTCGGTGGGCCAAGTCCGGCGTATTCGAGAGTCTTTTCAATGCTATGAGCAGTGATCCCGACCTCGAATATGCGCTCATTGACGGGACCATCGTTCAGGTCCACCAGAAGGCAACCGGCGCAAAAGGGGGACTCAGGCTCAGGCCATTGGGCGCTCGCGTGGCGGGCTGACGACCAAGATCGTTGCATTGGTGGATGCGCTCGGTAATCTGGTGCGCTTTCTGCTGCTGCCGGGACAAGCGCATGATATGAAAGGTGTCGCGCCGTTGATCAGGGGTGTTTCTTTTGATGCGCTGCTCGCGGACAAGGCGTTTGATGCGGACTGGTTATTACAAAACTTCGACGAGCGCGGCGCAACCGCCGTTATCCCGCCCAAAGCCAACCGCAAAATCCAGCGCGATTATGACACTGAGGTCTACAAGTGGCGACATCTGGTGGAGAACTACTTCGCAAAGATCAAAGAGTTCAGAGGGATAGCCACAAGATACGACAAAACGGACTGTAGCTACACCGCTTCCTGGAACTTGGCAGCGACCCTCGTCGCATCAAGATGATTGTCCACAGGCCCTAGATGATATTCAGAAGCTTTTTGTCAGGCGGCCTTCACGCTGTCGCAATTGCACTTGCGACGGCGGTGTCGGCCGTCGCCGCTTTTGCGCAGTCGGCCGACAAGCCGAACATACTGGTGATCTGGGGCGACGATATAGGGGTGCATAATATCAGCACCTACAATCACGGAATCATGGGCTACCAGACGCCCAATATCGACAGGATCGCCGCCAAGGGCGCCCTATTCACGGATGCCTAAGCGCAGCAGTCTTGTACTGCCGGACGAGCGGCGTTCATTCTGGGTCAACACCCATTCCGGACTGGTCTTTTGACGATCGGAATGCCGGGCTCGGACCATGGCATCCCGGACTGGGCGCCAACAATTGCCGACATGGTCAAGAACCACGACTACATGACCGCACAATATGGCAAGAACCACTTGGGCGATCAGGACAATCATCTGCCGACCAAACACGGATTCGATGAGTTTTTCGGCAATCTCTACCACCTGAACGCTGAAGAAGAACCGGAAAGCTACTACTACCCCAAAGACCCTGCCTTCCGCGAAAAGTATAGCCCGCGCGGTGTCATCAAAGCGTTTGCCGACGGCACCGTCGAAGACACCGGCCCTCTCACGAGGAAACGGATGGAAACCATCGACGAGGAGATGCTGGAAACCGGCCTCGATTTCATCCAGCGCGCCCATGACGAAGGCAAGCCGTTCTTCCTGTGGCACAACACGACCAGAATGCATGTCTGGACGCATCTCAAGCCGGAATCGGAGGGCGTAACGGGCATTGGTCTCTACCCCGACGGCATGGTCGAACATGACGGCATGGTCGGTCAACTGCTGGACAAGCTGGACGAGTTGGGTATCGCCGACAATACGATAGTTGTTTACTCGACCGACAACGGTGCCGAGACGATCACCTGGCCTGATGGCGGCATCAACTCCTTTCCTTGGTGAGAAAGGGACGACGTGGGAGGGCGGCTTCCGTGTTCCTCTGGTCGTGCGCTGGCCCGGTGTCATC
This sequence comes from Sulfitobacter sediminis, assembly GCF_040811725.1. Classification (NCBI taxonomy): domain Bacteria; kingdom Pseudomonadati; phylum Pseudomonadota; class Alphaproteobacteria; order Rhodobacterales; family Roseobacteraceae; genus Sulfitobacter; species Sulfitobacter sediminis. The sequence goes on along the minus strand of NZ_JBFNXX010000002.1, from coordinate 4,640 downwards.
GAACCGGGCAGAAAGATGAATGGCATCATCAGCCATGAAGACTGGTTCCCGACCTTTGCCGCCGCCTTGGGCGAGCCCGATATCGTCGAAAAGTTCAAACAGGGCCATGAAATGAACGGCAAAGAATTTCGCGTTCATCTCGATGGCTTCAACATGGTGCCTTATCTGTCCGGCGAGCGTGAGGACAGCCCTCGCAAGGAGATCTTCTATTTCGACCAGGCCGGAAATTTGAACGCCGTTCGGGTGCAGGACTGGAAGGCGCATTTCGCGACGCTGCACGGCGGAATCAACACTGCCATCCGTGAAACACCCGCCTGGCCGGTAGTGGTGAACTTGAAGGCCGATCCATATGAGCGAGCGTGGGAGGAATCGGAACTCTACATTCGCTGGTACGGCGAAAACACAATGTGGATTTTCGTACCGATTCAAGAACGGATTAAGCAGTTTTTTACGTCCTTTGCGGACTTCCCGTTCCAAGCTGGCTCGTCGCTGTCGGCCGGCAATATCGGCTACCAGACGCTACGGCAACAACAGCTGTTGCAGCGCCTCAACGACGTTGAAACGATCATGCCCGGCTACCGGCAATAACGCGAAGATCAACCGTTGCAGAACGGCCTAGACCGCCGTCACAAAAACACCAAGATGGGCCGCTGGTCGGCCCATCCTTTCGACCCGCTGTCGTGAATAGGGAACGAGAAACGTGAGCGATCTCGTCAATTCAATTTCCGACTTCATCAGCGAAGTGCTGACAGTGGCAACCGCAAGCGCAGCAAACCCTTTCGCAACCGATGGACGACGCGGATCGGTCACGCGTTATTTCTGGGCCAAATCCCTGCAACGTTGTTGTTCGGCATCGCACCCAAGGGAAGGATTACACCGTCAACGACGTTCTCCGTCTCACCATCGGTACGGATTATTACGGCTCGCCCCTGGGGCTGAGTTTCACGCATTGATCCAGCAAGTTGAAGCTTGCCAGCTTCGGGCAGCCGCCCATCAGCGCAAGAGAGCTTGCAAGTTACAGTCAGATGTCCTTGCTTTTTTCGGCCGTCTGCATTCCGCCGATCTTGAATGCGGTCCTTACAATCGGTCCGTCTCATCACCTATCCCTGTCGCCGGGAGCCTGAGGCATGACACAACCTGACAAGACCAATTTCATCCGTGCCGTCGGTCATTTGGCGATAGCACTACTGAACGCTACGCTGATCCTGCTGGTATTGGCGCTGTATTTCGGCTGGCGCCTCATGGGAGCCGTTGACAGCGCAACGGAAACGGCTGTGACCGCTGCAAGCGCTCAGGTCGAGCGCCTCACGTCCGTGCAGAATGAGCTGCAGACGGTGCGACGCCAGCTTGAGGATTTGAAGAACGCCGAGGATCTCCGAATAACGGCTGCGGTGGAGCCAACTTCAAAAAGGCTTTCTGACATTGGCGCAAGACTTGCAGTTCTGCGTTCCGGGATTGGCAATTCGGTCGATGCGGTCGCGGCTGATCCCGGGATCATCTTCGACCGCGCAATGAAAGCGGGGATGGCAGAGTTTGGATACTGGCTCACAACCGTCACAAACTGCGATGCGCCCAGGCTTGCTAATTGATTGGTTGCGGCCCAAGGAACAAACTCTTTGATGTTCTAAGCTTTTGTGCGCTGATCCAATGATCCGGTCGTTCAGTATGCCGCGCGAACGTCTGCTTTTTGACAAATACTGAGTTAAGCAGCCCGATCTAAGTGGTCGACGTTGATTAGCAAGTGCATGATTGTACTGTTTTCCATCGGTATTATGGTTTCAAGAGCCGGAGGACGATAGCCCAGTGCATTGAATGGTCTACTTAGTATTGTGGTGTTTCCGACATTGCTCGAACAGGATCAGAACCTCGCGCAGGCTGGAGAAGATCTCGCCGATTAACAGCCCTGACAAATCCGAGATATCCGAACAAACATCGTTGTGAGTTTACCAACCGTAATGTCGGATTTGTCCGCAAGACGCTTAATCATTTAGCTAACAGTGATAAAACTGCGGCGAAAGCCCGCTTCAGCCGCGAAGCGGGCATTCTTGGACAGTCGATCGCGCGTTTGCTTTTCGTGTTCTTCTTGCGTGCTGAGGCCCAAACAGTCCAGCCCGACCTGTCTGAAAGGCTCTGTCGTAGGGACAAAAGCGGACACACGGTGGTTTGAAAACCGGGATAAGCCCAAACCGGCCTGCATGCCGTGGTTTCATGTCATCGCAAGCGCGAACCACCTACCCTGCCCTCACGCTCGCTAACGCACGCCTCAAAGCACAAGTGCAACTGCGCAATACCCAGCTTGACCTCGTGCGAGAGCGGCGGGTGGAGACGCTCAGCGATGCAGATTCACAGTTTTCGCAGCTCTCAACCAAGCTACGTAATCCGGACTGGCCCACCTAGCAGCGACCATTAATGGCAAAAGCAATCGCGGGTCCACCGATGGCCTGAAAACCTGTCCTTGCGGCCTATTCCACTGGCGTGAGCTCCGGCATTTCATAAGCCTGAAATTCTTCTACTTCCGGGCGATAAGCGCGCAGCAAGAGGCTCCATCCATCGTCTGGCGTGTACACGTAGTTTGGCGCAAGCTCGCGGCACTCTTCACCGCCAAAGGCCACTGTGAACGAGCCATCGTCGTTCGTCTCGACGCCACGATTTGAACTGACGATGTTGTCGACATTCGACATCAGGTACTTCTCTGCCCCGTAGACAGTGATCGAGAAGAACGCCTTCACCGGCACAGGCGGATAGGTCGCCGTGTAGCATTTGCCACCAATCGCCTCCGGCAATGCGTAGGGCGCATACATGGCGTTCTCATCGGCCGACAGACCCCAAGCGCCTGCGGTGACGTATGTAAAGAACTCCCAGTCCTCGACCAGTTCCGTGCGCGGCTGCATCGCGCCCGAGGTGGTGCTCAGCTTGCCGTATTCGGCCACAAGAGCTGACCGGACTCGTGCCAGAACATCGAGGTCCGGGCGCGGCATCTCGTCCACGTTCGACGCCCCGGTGATGGCGTAGTTTGGGTGCAATTCCTCTTTGATGAATCGGACGTCTTCTTCGGACGCGTCTGTTCCGGTGCGGATGCCAACAGCCACATATTCGGTTTCGAACTGGTCCGCGGTAAATTCACGCGTCCCGCCACCATAGAGGTAGAATGGTGACATGTGGTTTTCATCGACGATGTGGACTGACACGAAACGGTCACCCGTCTCCGGAAGCTCCAGCGTGAAGCCCTCCGTCACATTGACGACCGCGACGGAATAAACCGTGTCGTTGTTTGGCGACACGACAAAACGGTCCTCAGCCGAAGCGACCCCGGGGAAATGGTAGAAGGTGTTGAGCCCGACCCGACCGATAAAATCGGCGAAGAAGGCGCGGCTTTCGGCCTGGATGTACTCTTTCGCGGTCATACCGTAATCGCGCGGATCGGTGGCCCAGTCAGAGCTGTCGATTTCCGGGATTTCAGCAAGAGCGGCAGGTGCGGACATTACACCGCAAAGCACCGCGACAAGGATACGTTTCATCTGGGGACTCCAATCACTTCGTTTCGACCTTGACCGTGGTATCCGCTCCTGGCAACGGCATATAGGACCGAAGAATGCCATAGAACGGCTTGCCGGTTGGGATGCCATTCAGCCCTTCTCCGCTCGGGCTGAGCGTTACCGTTGTTGTTCCGTCGGCATTGGGCTCTGATGTGTACGATGTACGGTCATATCGGCCCGCCTCGTTCGGGATCAGCAGCTTGTTGTCGGTCCCGTAGAGAGTGACCGAGAAATAGCCCTCGGGCTTCACGATGCCGGCTGGAACTGTGAGGACATAGGTATCTTCGCCGTTGAACGGTTCGCCGTCTTCGTTGACTGCCAGCAGGCCATAGCGCACCACGTGTGACGGGGTGCCAAGCTGGCCCTGAAACACGCCGGCAGCCAGGTGAATTTCGCCTGTATCGCCGGAGACCGTCCCGAACACTTTGTCCGTGTCGACCAACGGCACCGCGGCCTCGATGAGCTTAAGTGCCGCGGCCTCGACTTCCGGCGAAAACCTTTGCACATCGCGGCCCATGTCACCGATGCCACCCTCCATGACGATTTCATGGCTGAGCGCCATGACCTCGTCGAGGTTGTCCACAACCACCATTCGAGTGAAGGCGAGTCCCTGATCGGTCTCAAGCATGACTCTGTTGAAGTCGCCTTCGGGCAAAGTCTGTCCTGGCCGGTATAGGAGTATCGGCACCTCGGGGTTCACGATGACCCCCGGCACGTTGTGTTTCATGTCGAAAATCGAAACCGAGAAGAACCGTTCATATTGTGGCGTGCGGATGATCGCCGGCCCCTCCGAAAGGCTGAACCAGTTGTAGCCGTAGTTCACAGTCGCCTGCGGTGTGATGACCGTGTCGTCGGTGGGGTCGACGAGCCCCGTGAACTGGAAAGTGCCTGGCTCGTTTGTTTCGAGCCAACGTTGCATCATCCGGACCTGTTCCTGGTTTGGATACTCCCGGATGTAGTTCTCAAGAGTATCCTGTGCGCTCGCCGCCGACAGGGAGAACAGAAGCGGCGCTACCAGCGCAACAATACTAGGCAGCACACCCATTAATTCTTGTTTAATCGTTCCGATTTGTGATTCAATCTCGAGCAAACATTGGGCGGGAG